>NZ_VSKN01000007.1:0-175734 GCF_008086185.1 Bizionia gelidisalsuginis | reverse complement strand
GTATTTACGACAGGCTTCAACAATTCCTAATTCTTCAGATGAGGATAGAATTTCTAGCTTTTCTTCTAAACTCCATTTCTTATATTTCATATCTCAAAGGTATTAATTGAAATTTAAAATAGCACTCCGAACTTATTAGGGGCTAAACTACTAATTACTTACTTTGCTATAAGTTAAAGATGCCCATACTGGGCACACACAATGGCTATAAAAAATTGCTTAATTTAGTGCTTAAACAAAGGTAGTTGCGTGTAAGCTAAAATCCGAACTTTATTGAAAAAATTCACATACATAATATTTCTGACTATTTTTATAATAGGAATTCCTATTTCCTATTTTATTTCAATAAACACTTTAGTTAGTTTAAAATATGAAACAGAAATTGGAGAATGTATTTCTAATGTATCGGGAATTGATTTATGTCTTCAATATGACATATTTATAGGATTAACTTATTTCTTTGCTTTATTACTTTTATTATTTGTAATCTTTCCTAAAAAAATAATTAAAAAGGAAAAAACAATAAAGCTTATTGATTTGAATTGCTCGTTTGACGAACTCAAATTTACTTTCGAAAAAGGGTTAACAGTAGAAGATCATAAAGACGGAATTAGATATTTAGGCCTTGAAAAAATAAAGGAATGGAAATCTAAATTTGGTTATATTTTTAACATTTATAGCAATGACCATTTTATTGACAATGAGCCACATTTTCATTTTGACAATAAAGAAAAAAGTGTTTCGTGTAAAATGAGTTTTGACGGAAACATATTTGAAAGTAATGAAAAAAATGAAATAGACCGAAAAGTATTAAAAGAATTGAAATATTTTTTATCAATGGAGCGAACTCAGGAAACAATTATATCTAAATGGAATAATAAAAATCCAAAATTGAAATATAAAAGAAAAACCGCAGGTAATCGAGTAGGCGGCTGACAATCGAATGATTGCCAGTGCGCCTCTCACACCACCGTACGTACGGGTCTCGTATACGGCGGTTCACCAATCACTGCAAGTCCTAAGAGCATCGCAAACCCAAACCATCTACCTCAAAATTTAAATAACAACTACCCATAATTTACGATTTTTTACAATAAAATAGAATTAACATAGTCGCAGCTCTAGACCACTAATTCCAATTAAAAAACAGTAGTTAATACTCTCATTAAGCTTAAAAATGACCTCTTTTATTCCGATACTACGGTTTCCCGTAAATAGACTACGTCTCAATCATTTACATTTGTTATTATAAAAAAATACCCGTTTAGATATAAGTCAGCTACTAGATGTGTTTTATAACTATAAAGTAAATAATACAAAAATAACAAAACTTAGAACGGGATTGAAGCTACGATTCATATCCGGATCGTTAGCCTTAATTATGAAAGACGAACACGAAGCTATAACTATAAAATACGGAACATACTCAAAACGCTTTTTAGCTTTTTTAATTATTTCAATATTCCTTTCAATTATGCGGACTATTCTCGGAATTGGAGATTTAGTATTTTTTTCTGTTACATTTCTGGGTTGGCTAACTGGAGTTTTTTATTTAGGAATTATGGAAAGTAGTTCCAAGCAATCCAGTTATGGAAAAAGAGTAATGAACTTAAAGGTATGTAACGAAAAGGCGAAAAAATAAAGCATTGCATGACGTGCTATCAGATGTCATTATTGTTCAATCAAAATAACAGCAAAAAATTCAAACTGAGTATTTAACTGAAAATAAAAAATAACTAATACTAATAAAATATACAAAAAAATTGCTGTGTTAGGCTAAAAAAATGGTCGTTGCACGTTTGCTACGTCTGATTTTCCTTCGAAAAACCCTAGCACTCAAACACGCAACCTTCCATATACATAAACGTTATGGCCAAGCTAAAAAAACAGACAATTTAATTTTAAACATCAAAACAAGTAAAATGACAACCAGAATTTAATAACTTATATTAAACAAAATGAAATTCAAAACACTAATCACGACCTTATTAATTACAATTAATTGTTTTACTCAATCTTTAGACACATCATTTAGTGATGACGGAAAGTTATTATTAGAGAACATTGGAGTATTTAAAGAGACAATAGTTCAAGACGATGGGAAGGTTTTATTTACTGGAAAAAATGAAGAAAATTATGGCACAGTTTTTAGATTAAATACAGATGGTACATATGACC
Source organism: Bizionia gelidisalsuginis (assembly GCF_008086185.1). NCBI lineage: Bacteria > Pseudomonadati > Bacteroidota > Flavobacteriia > Flavobacteriales > Flavobacteriaceae > Bizionia > Bizionia gelidisalsuginis. The sequence continues at coordinate 173,556 of NZ_VSKN01000007.1, read as the reverse complement.
ATACTTTTGGAACCCAAGGAAAGTTAATTTTAACAACTACAGGAAATTTAACAAGACCACACATTAATTCAGATGGTAGCTATTTTATCTATGATGGTAACAATCATTTAATAAAACTTTTTAATGATGGTACTGTTGATAATTCATTCAACAACACTTCATTTGGAGGCCAAGATTATGTTGTCCTTTCAACTGGTAAAATAGTAGCTATTGATTCTAAACATACTTTGAAACGATATAATTCAGATGGGACGATTGATTCGTCATATGGTACTAATGGAATACTTACTGTATTTTCACAAGGACAAAAAATTGTGAGAATAGAAGTTAATCCAGCAACTGATGATATTTATATTTTAGATAGTGGAAGTAGTAATGCCAATTATAAAGTATGGAAACTGTTTAGCGATAATACCTTGAATAATTCACCTTTCATTCAGGGGTCATTTGTTTGGACTACAGATTTCCGATTTTATGATAATAAATTATATCTTTCCGGACATAAAAGCCCATCGTTAAATTCAAGATTAACAAAGTTAGGAATTGATGACTTAAATGTTTTACAACTGACAAGTGTTGACAGGAATGATTTTATACCAAGAAATAAATTAAGTTTTCAAGAAAATGGTACTGCTGTTCAATTGTTGAGACACTATGTAGACCAATATAATTATAACATAAAAATTAACTTATTTGATAATGACTACAGCAATACAAATTTAATTACTGCAAATTTTCCTGAAATAGAGTATTTCGACGATGGTTTTATTGCTTCAGATAATTTTTTAAATAAAATATATTTTGTTTCAGGTGGTTATAACAACATTTTTATTGCACGGTTTAATTATTCAACTTTATCGATAAATGAATCTGAAATGAATAAAATTAAAATTTGGCCAAATCCAATTGAAAACATTGTTAATTTTTCAACAGATTTTAAAACTGGAGAGATATACAGTATAGATGGTAAGCAAGTGCTTTTAAACATTCGCGGAACATCATTAGACATTACTAATTTGAGTAAAGGAATATATATTCTAAAAGGTATAGATATCTACGATAGAAATATTAATTTAAAAATAGTCAGGAAATAATAAAATACTACTGCCAATCGAGTTACCATCTGGCAATGAAACAATTGCCAGTGCGCCTCTCACACCACCATACGTACGGGTCTCGTATACGGCGGTTCAATAGTCATCTCAACAATTGCTCTTTACACCAATTGAAGCAACCTACTATTTTAAGCATAGGCTACAAAAATTTGCTCCTATGCGAATGTAATAGAGAACGTTGTTCCGTCCTATTTTGAAGACTCTATACATTAATTAGTATAATACCGCAAGAGTATATTCTAGTTTAGAATTTCTATCACCCTAGTTTAGCCCCTATAAATGGAAATAAAATTGAGAGGAATAATTAAAAAAATGACTTAATAAAATAGTGCTAAATTCATTAGATATCCCCATCCTCTCATAAATGATTATGCAATCCTCAAAGATTTAAATTGGTTTGATTTTCATCCAAACTACTTCAAAGAATCTGCATTCAACAATCCTTAAAAAAAAATGATTTTACAAACATATATTGAGTTAAAATATCATCTAAATAGAATGTGTTATCAAAATATAAGAATAGTAATTTATTAAAAATATCACCCCTATATATCAAAGGTGTTTTCTTTTACTTCTTTTTTTTTAGCTAAAACAGGCTGTTTTTTGTTACTATAATGTTACTAATAAAATAGCAGAGGCTTGAAAAACAGATGTTTAACAAGCCTCTAATGTACTCAAGATGGGAATCGAACCCACACTTCTTTCGAAATCGGATTTTGAATCCGACGCGTCTACCAATTCCGCCACTTGAGCTAATGGAGCCACAAAAATAAATATTTTTTATTTAAATCTCTTAAAAATCGCAGCTATTATGCGTTTTAGTACAAAAAAAATCATAAATTTGCACCTCATTAAAAACCATACAGTCTTACACACTGTTAAACAACACATTAGCAATGCCAAACACAAAGCCAGACGCGAAGATTTTTTCGATAACGCAAAGCAAACATTTAGCCGAAAAAATTGCAGCTGCTTATGGCGTTAGCCTAGGAAAAGTAATCACTTCAACATACAGCGATGGAGAGTTTCAACCGTCTTATGAAGAATCGATTCGTGGAACGCGTATTTTTATTATCGGGTCTACTAATCCTAGCTCAGAAAACTTAATGGAAATGTTGTTAATGATTGATGCTGCCAAACGCGCTTCGGCACGCCACATTACCGCTGTTCTTCCTTATTTTGGTTGGGCAAGACAAGACAGAAAAGACAAACCTAGAGTGCCTATCGCTGCAAAATTAGTAGCGAAAATGCTGGAAACAGCTGGAGCGACTAGAATTATTACAATGGACTTACACGCCGATCAAATTCAAGGATTTTTTGAAAAGCCTGTAGATCATTTATTTGCTTCAACGGTATTTTTACCGTACTTAAAAAGTTTAAACCTAGACAATTTAACGATCGCTTCACCAGATATGGGCGGTTCTAAAAGAGCCTATGCCTATTCTAAAGCTTTAGAAAGCGATGTGGTTATTTGTTATAAGCAAAGAACTAAAGCTAATGTAATTTCTCATATGGAATTAATTGGCGATGTTACTGGTAAAAACGTAGTATTGGTAGACGATATGGTAGATACTGCAGGAACCTTAACTAAAGCAGCCGATTTAATGATGGAGCGTGGCGCACTTAGTGTAAGAGCTATTTGTACACATCCTATTTTATCGGGTAGTGCTTACGAGCGTATTGAAAACTCTAAACTTGAAGAATTAATCGTAACTGATTCTATTCCTTTAAAACAAGAAAGTAAAAAAATTAGAGTCATTAGCTGTGCCAATCTATTTGCTGATGTTATGCAAAACGTACACTATAATAGATCGATAAGCTCAAATTTTTTGATGTAACAGCACCACTTACATCAACTTGACACCGAATAATAAATATTAACTATAAATAAAAACAATGAAATCAATTACAATTAACGGATCTCCAAGAGAAAGCGTAGGTAAAAAAGTAACAAAAGCCTTACGTAATGCTGGTCAGGTTCCTTGCGTATTATACGGAGGAGACAAAACAGTTCATTTCTCAGCAGCTGAATTAGCATTCTCTAAATTGGTGTACACACCTTATGCGCATACAGTTGTAATAGAAATAGAAGGTGGCTCTAGCTTTAATGCTGTTCTACAAGACATTCAATTTCACCCTGTAACAGACAGAATTTTACACATAGATTTCTATCAAGTATTTGAAGATAAAGAGATCACTATGACTATTCCTGTACGCTTTACTGGTAACCCAAGAGGTGTAAAAAACGGTGGTGTTTTTCGTAAAAGCAAACGTAGCTTAAGAGTAAAAGCCTTACCTGGAAACTTACCAGATTTCTTAGAAGCTAATACTACTGAACTTAAAATCGGACATAAATTATACGTTACATCTTTAGAAAATGAAGATTTCACCCTAATGCACCCAGAAAACACGGTGGTATGCTTTGTAATGCGCTCTAGAGCAGCAGTTTCAGAGGATGATGAAGATGTAGAAGCTGAAGATGAGGACGACGACGCAACAGCAACTCCAGCAGCTGAAGGTCAAGAATAAGCCATCAACTCTTAATTTTATTAAAAGCATTCTGTTAATTCAGGATGCTTTTTTATTTTTACACCAAACTAATCATCTTCTATGCTTACTTACATTTCGACTCTTTTTAAAACTAAGAAATCTAAACCTCTAGTAGAAGAACAAGATCCTATGAAAAAATTTCTTATTGTGGGCCTAGGAAACATTGGTCCTAAATACCATCACACCCGACATAACATTGGCTTTAAAATAATAGATGCTTTTGCTAAACAGGAAGCGCTTACTTTTACCACTCAGCGTCTAGGAGACCTTACTACCTATAAATTAAAAGGACGCACGTTTATTTTATTAAAACCCAGTACGTTTATGAATTTAAGCGGAAAAGCTATTCATTACTGGTTAGAAAAAGAAAAAATTCCGTTAGAAAATCTATTGGTAATTACCGACGATTTAAACCTTCCTTTTGGTAGTATACGTATTAAAACTAAAGGTAGCGATGGCGGACACAACGGACTTAAAGACACGCAGCACACTTTAAACACTACTGGTTATAACCGCTTTAGATTTGGTATTAGCGATGCGTTTTCTAAAGGAAGACAAATCGATTATGTATTAGGAGAATGGACCGATGAAGAAAATACCAAACTAGAAGAACGATTAGAAAAATCAATTGAAATTATAAAGTCTTTTGGTCTCGCAGGCATCAATAATACAATGAACGCCTTTAATAAAAAGTAACAAAAACGCTATATAACATATAAAAAAAAGAGGTAACACTGATTTATTATTCGTATTTTTACGAAAAATTTAATATATTAACATATTCAATAAATTGATATTATGAAGAAAACTACCCTCACTTTCTTTCTTTTCTGTGTATTCTGTTTGCCCTTATTAGTCTTTTCACAAGAGAAAGCGTCCACCGTTGTCGAAAAATGCGCAACCGATAAATTTAACGCACAACAACTTGCACAGTTCCCTAATATGATGGGAAGCCCAGCATTTGAAGCTATGGTGCAAGAACGCATTAATAATACAGACTTTAGCAAAACGTCAATGGCTGTGGTCACTATTCCTTTAGTGGTTCACGTACTTCACAATGGAGAAGCTGAAGGTGTTGGCGCTAATATTTCCGACGCACAAGTACTTTCTCAAATTACGGTAATGAATCAAGATTTTCGACGTATGGCCGGTACACCGGGTTATAATACAAATGCTGTTGGTGCCGATGTAGAAGTCGAATTCGAATTAGCAAAACAAACGGAAGACGGTTGCCCAACAGACGGAATAAACCGTGTTAATATTTGTCAAGATGGTGTTTCTAGCTTTGCCGAAATGGACAGCTATAAAACGCAAACCATTTGGGATTCTTCACGCTATATGAATATGTGGTCTTCAAAATACGTGGGGGCTTTAGGCGGCATTCTAGGTTTTGCTCAGTTTCCAGGCGGAAACCCAACTACAGATGGTGTTAGTGCCAACTATACTACTTTTGGAAGTTCAGATTACGATACTAATAACGATTTTGCATTGAATGCGCCTTACGATAAAGGCCGTACCATGACGCACGAAGTAGGGCATTACTTAGGTCTTTACCACACGTTTCAAGGTGGCTGTAATGGTGTAGGAGACGAAGTATCTGATACACCTCCTGTAGCGGCGCCAAATTATGGCTGTCCTACAGGAATCGATTCTTGTAATAACGGTACTTTAGATATGGTTGAAAATTATATGGATTACACAGACGATTTATGTATGAATATTTACACTATTGATCAAAAAGCAAGAGTAACAGCAGTGATTACTGGTCCAAGATCTGGATTAGTAGCAGGAACCAACAATGCCTTAACAGTACCTTCTCCAGTCACTAACGATGCAAGTGCTACAATAGAAAACTTAAATGTTAATTCATGTGGTGCAGACTTTACTCCAGAAGTTAGAGTGTACAACTATGGTACTACTACAATGACTTCTGCAACCTTAACTTACGATGTAGATGTTGCAGGAACGCAGGTTTACAACTGGACAGGATCGTTAGCGGAAGGACAATCGGAAGTTGTGACTTTACCAACGGTAACAAGTACTGGAGGAGAGCATACGTTTAACACTGTTATTTCAAATCCTAACGGAGCAACAGATGCACGTGCGTGTAACGATGTTTCGGAAGCGTGTTTAACACTTACTTCTATTGTAGATGCTATTACTGTAGAACTTACAATAGTCCCAGATAATTACGGAAGTGAAACAACCTGGTCGCTTACAGACGGATCTAATAACGTAGTTTATAGCGGTGGTCCATACGCAGATAATGACTCTACACCTATTGTTGAAACATTTAACGTTAACAATGAGTGCTACACTTTTGTCATTTATGATCAATATAATGATGGTATATGTTGTAACTATGGTAATGGTTCTTACGAATTAAAAACAGATGCGGCTTCTGGAGGAGCAATTATTTTTACTGGTGGTTCTTTTGCGAGTTCAGAAACTACTAAATTTTCTGTTAACTCATTAAGTACAGACGACTTTGCTAAAAGCAACACTATTAGCCTTTACCCTAACCCAACACAAAATGTTTTAAACATTAAAGTAGCAAATACAAATGCATTACCTGATGGTTTTAAAATCTATAATATGTTAGGTCAATTAGTAAAAGAGGCAACTATTAACAGTATTAACGATTTAAAGGTAAATACTGCTTCTTATAGTAACGGTATGTACTTTATAAAAATTAATAAAGACAATAACTCTGTGACTTTGCCTTTTATAAAAAAGTAATTTCATAATTTATATATAATAAAAAGCCAATTGAAGTAAATTCAATTGGCTTTTTATATTTTTGTAATTAAATGTTATACGTTTGGAAGCTTTAAAAACACTAAAAAATAATACCGTTATCACCATTGGCACTTTTGATGGTGTACATATCGGGCATCAGAAAATTTTACAGCGCCTTTTAAAAATAGGTGGTATTAAAAATTTAGAGCCTACCGTATTAACCTTTTTTCCTCATCCTAGAATGGTATTGCAAAAAGATGCCGGACTAAAACTTATTAATTCTATTTCCGAAAAAACCGCGATCTTAAAACAATTTGGTATTAGCAGATTAGTGGTTAAAGAATTCACTAAAGAGTTCTCTAGATTAACAGCGGAAGACTTTGTAGAAAAAATTCTAGTGAAAGAATTAAAAGCCAAACATATTATAATAGGATACGATCATCATTTTGGAAGAAACCGAACCGCCGACATTAACGATTTAAAAGCGTTTGGTAAGATTTATGGTTTTGAAGTGGAAGAAATTACTAAACAAGACATAAACGATGTCGCTGTTAGCTCTACCAAAATAAGAAAAGCGTTACTAGATGGCGCTATTACTATGGCGAACACTTATTTAGGTTATAATTTTTTTCTTACCGGAACCGTGGTTATAGGTAAAGGGTTAGGTCGCACCATTAATTATCCCACAGCAAATTTAGAGGTATTAGAAAATTATAAACTCATCCCTAAAAAAGGGGTCTATATTGTACAAAGCACCATTAATTCGGAAACCGTTTTTGGAATGATGAATATTGGCAACAACCCTACCGTAAATGGCGACAAGCAAACTATAGAGGTTCATTTTTTAGATTTAGATGAATCGCTGTACGGTGCGCATTTAAAAGTAGAACTCTTACACCGATTACGAGACGAAATTAAATTCAATTCAGTGGAAGATTTAAAAGAACAATTACACCGCGACAAACAACACACACTAGACTTTATAGCCAAAAATGCTTAACGCTTTTCTTTTTAAATATATAGATAATTCGGCATTAGTTGTTTTCCGAATTATTTTTGGTTTACTCGTTTTCTTAGAATCTGTCGGTTCTATTTTTACCGGTTGGATAACCCGTACATTGGTAGAACCTGAGTTCACCTTTTCGTTTATAGGTTTCGAATGGCTACAACCTTTACCAGGAAACTGGATGTATGTGTATTATCTTGTAATGGGTCTTTTAGGCCTGTTAATAATGGTAGGCTATAAATACCGAATGAGCATGATAAGCTTTACATTGCTTTGGTGTGGGGTGTATTTTATGCAAAAATCGTCTTACAATAACCACTACTATTTGCTTATTTTATTGAGTGCAATAATGTGTACACTACCAGCAAATAGGTATGCCTCTATAGATGTGAAATTAAATCCTAGTTTAAAACAACTCGCGATGCCAAGTTGGTGTAAATGGGTCTTTGTTTTACAATTACTTATTCTCTACACCTACGCCGCTATTGCAAAACTGTATCCGGATTGGTTAGATTTAACATTGCCAACCCTTTTAATGGAAGGCAAGAAAAACTACCCCATTATTGGCGCTTACTTACAACACGACTTTGTACCGTACTTAATAGCTTATGGCGGTATTTTATTCGACGGTTTAATTATACCTTTATTGCTCTTTAAAAAGACTAGAAAATATGCGTTTTTTGCGTCTATATTCTTTCACTTATTCAATTCTATAGTTTTTCAGGTTGGTGTGTTTCCGTATTTATCGCTAGCCTTTTCATTGTTCTTTTTCGAACCCGAAGTGGTGCGCCGCCTATTTCTTAAAAAGAAACCTGCGTATACTAAAGCCGAAATTATAGTACCTCATTACAAACCCATTCTGCTTGCCATTGGTAGTGTTTATTTTGTAGTCCAGGTGCTATTACCCATTAGACATCACTTTATTCAAGACGATGTCCTCTGGACAGAAGAAGGCCACAGAATGTCGTGGCGTATGATGCTAAGAAGTAAAAGCGGAGTGACCAGCTACAGAGTGATTGATAAAAAAACAGGGGAAACAACCGCAATACATCTAAGCGATTATTTAACGGCAAAACAAACCCGATTAGCGAGTAGTAAACCGGATGCTATATGGCAGTTTTCTCAACATTTAAAAGAAGACTTTAAAGCCAAAGGCCAAGACGTTTCTGTGTTTGTTGACTGCAAAGTGAGCGTAAACAGAAAACCATACCAAACGTTAATAAACCCAGCTATAGATATGGGAAGCGTAAAATGGCACTGGTTTAAGCATAACGAATGGCTTTTGCCATCAAAATAGGCGGATAAAATATTTTTCGGCATCTAAAAACGTATTACTTTTACGTTTTAGAATTGTTACTATAATTGCGTTAAGGATTGATGCGGTATCCTTTTTTGTTTTTCACAAAAAAGATATAGCGGAAAGCCTGACTTTACGGCGCTACTAAAAGCGAAGTAAAGTAACGCCCAAACAAAAAAATATGTTACAAATACCTTTTATTAGAGAAAACAAAGCGCTTGTAATTTCGCGTTTAGCAAAACGAAATATTGATGCTACAGAAACGGTAAACGCTGTAATTGTGCTAGATGAAGAGCGCCGTGCTTTACAAACCGAGTTAGATAACACCCTAGCAGAATCGAACGCGATATCTAAAGAAATTGGTGTTTTATATACGTCCGGACAAGCGGAAAAAGCAAAGGGACTAAAAGCAAAAACTAGCGAATTTAAAGAGACTACAAAAACACTAAACGAGGCCCTTAACGCAAAAATCGAGGCGTTAAACGCCTTGCTTTACACCTTGCCAAATGTACCCAATGCAACGGTGCCTGCTGGAAATACTGACGAAGACAATGTGGAAATTTTTAGAGAAGGTGCTATTCCTACTTTATTTGATGGCGCGTTACCACATTGGGAATTGGCAAAAAAATATGACCTTATTGATTTCGAATTAGGAACTAAAATTGCGGGTGCTGGTTTTCCTGTTTATAAAGGGAAAGGGGCGCGTTTGCAACGTGCACTTATCGCTTATTTTTTAGATAAAAATACGGCGGCCGGTTATACAGAGTATCAACTGCCTCATTTAGTAAACGAGGCTTCTGCCTTTGGTACTGGACAATTACCCGATAAAGAAGGGCAAATGTACCACGTTACCGAAGATAATCTGTATTTAATTCCAACAGCCGAAGTTCCTGGAACTAACATTTTTAGAGATGTGGTTTTAAATGCCGATGAGTTACCTGTTGGGATTACGGGATATACACCGTGTTTTAGACGAGAAGCAGGTAGTTATGGTGCGCATGTAAGAGGTTTAAATAGATTACACCAGTTTGACAAAGTGGAAATTTTGCGCGTAGAGCACCCCGATAACTCCTATAAAGCACTAGACGGAATGGTAGAACACGTAAAAGGCTTACTGCAAGAATTAAAATTACCGTATAGAATTTTACGACTTTGTGGTGGTGATTTGGGTTTTACATCGGCACTTACCTTCGATTTTGAAGTCTTTTCTACAGCGCAAGATCGTTGGTTAGAAATTTCTAGTATTTCTAATTTTGAAACTTTTCAAGCCAACCGTTTAAAATTACGTTTTAAAAATAGTGATGGTAAAAACGAATTGGCGCATACCTTAAACGGAAGCTCTTTAGCATTACCACGTGTTTTGGCCGGGATTCTAGAGAATTATCAAACAGAGAAAGGGATTGAAATTCCTGAGGTTTTAATACCCTACACAGGGTTCTCAATTATTGATTAATAACTTTATAGTAGTATTTTTCCTATATATTTAATAATTAAATCGTTAAACTGTTAATAAAAGACGCTGTTTAACGATTTTTTTCGGTTATGCCTTGTCAGTTCCATTTTTAATTAGCATATTTACCAGATAAGATTTTAAAATGAAAAATATAAAACGCCTACTACTACTTGCAACACTCATTTTTTTAGCTATCAAATATTTATAACATAGCCTGTAGAGGATACCAAAGTAGTAAAAAATGGTTGCGCGTTTTAATAATAAAAATAAACACCCTTTAAAATATTTCCGATCGAGTAATTGAATCATCTTAAATATATGATTAATAGCACATTTATTTAGATTGGCAAAGCCTGATGTTTACATCGGGCTTTTTTTTGTTATGTAATTATGCGTTTATTTAGATCGTAATTTTAGCACGACTTTTGCAATTACATTTGCTATATTTACCTAAAGTATACTTATGCGATTTTTATTTATTTTATGCCTTTTTTCTTATAGCCTCGTTTTTTCTCAAAGTGAAAACTCTGCCCTAGCTGAAGACTATTTTAAAAATGGTGAATTTGAAAAAGCGCTTATTAGCTACCAAAAGCTATACAAGAACAATAGCAGCAGTCTAGACTATATTTACAAGTTGGTTAGAACACACCAACAATTACAGCAATATAAAGAAGTTGATACCTTTTTAAAAACTCTTATTGAAATTAAAAACTATCCGCCTTTTACAATAGAATTAGGCTATAATTACGCGCTTCAAAACGATACTATTACAGCGAATACGTATTATAATAACGTCATCAATTCGGTTACCAATAACCCCAGTTCTGCGTTTGCTGTTGGTCAATCTTTTCACAACCTATCGCTATTAAACCAGGCTATCGCTACATATACTAAAGCGATGGAGAGTAATACGGAGTTTAATTTCGATATGCAATTGGCCAGAATTTATGGAGAACAAGGTGATGTAAAAAAAATGTTCACCAAATACATAGAGTTTGGAGCCGATAACACCTCGTATTTAAATACGATTAAGAGAGAGCTTAACACCTTTATAAGTGAAAATAAAGACCATCAAAACAACAAAATTTTACGATTAATACTACTTAAAAAGATCCAAGACTCCCCAGATATCTTGTGGAATGAAATGTTGAGCTGGTTATTTATCCAGCAAAAAGAATATAATAAAGCATTTGCACAAGAAAAGGCCATTTACAAAAGAGAAATGGAATCGCTAGATCGCATAGAAGAGCTTGCCAACATAGCGCACAACCAAAAAGACAACGAGATTGCCACGTCTATCTTTACCTATATTGTAGAAAACACTCAGAATCTAGATTCTAAAATTAATGCGTATTACAATATTCTAAAAATTAAAACGAGTATAGCGTCTCCAGAAGATTATGAGACCATTAATAAAGAATATCTAGACGTTCTAGCAGAGTATGGCGGATTAATGAGTGCCATAGATTTAAAAATAGCTTATGGACACTTTTTAGCGTTCTATTTAAAACAAACCGACAAGGCAATTCACTTTTTAAAGGAAGCACTTAAAGCCGATGCTTCGCAACAAAAGATTGCGAAAATTAAATTAGAGTTAGGGGACATCTTAGTGTTAGAGGAAAAGTTTAACGAAGCCTTAATTTATTACACTCAAATACAACGCAGCCTTAAAAACAGCACCATTTCTCAAGAAGCACGTTTTAAAGTAGCAAAAACTAGTTATTATAAGGGTGATTTTAAATGGGCGGAATCCCAGCTTAAAATTTTAAAAGCATCCACATCGCAACTAACTGCAAACGACGCTTTAGATTTAAAACTCCTTATTACCGATAATAAGTTGGAAGATTCATTACACGTCGCTCTAAAGAGTTATGCCAAGGCCGATTTATTACATTTTCAGAATAAAAATGAAGAAGCCATTGCTTTACTAGATGGTATTTTAATTACGCATTCTTCCGAAGCGATTATTCCGCAAACGCTTTTAAAGCAAGCACAGCTTTTCGAAATTAAAAAACAATACGATAAAGCCATTGTAAACTACCAACAAATAATTGCTAATTATAACGATGGTATTTTAGTAGACGATGCTATTTATGGTATTGCGCTGTTGTACGATAAACAACTGGAGCAGCCCGAAAAAGCGAAACCGTTTTACGAAACAATTCTTTTTAACCACCAAGACAGCATCTTTTTTGTGGAAGCCCGTAGACGATTTAGAGCACTGCGCGGCGATTCTATTCAATAAATTAAAAGTCATTTCGCTTTGTATATAACTCAGAACTACTGTTATTTGCAAAAAATATAGATTTATGTACATTTATAACGTTACCATAAACATCGATAATAGCGTTCACGACGAGTGGCTAAAGTGGATAAAAGAACATATTCCGCAAGTTTTAGCTACAGGTAAATTCTCTGAAGCGCGTTTTACAAAAGTATTAATAGAAGAAGAAATGGGCGGCCAAACCTACTCTATTCAGTACCGCTCTTATTCGCGTGCAGCACTAGACGCGTACTACAAAGAAGACGCCGATAAACTTCAGATTGAAGGCCTTGAAAAATTCGCCGATAAAATGCTCGCTTTTAGAACAGAACTTGAGATAATAGATGTATATTCTGTTAATTTTAAATAATATCCACCAGTATAAATAGCAACGCTTCAACATAAAAAAATGGCTTACAAAGGGAACAATCATCAAGTAAAAGCAAAAAAATTCTTAGGTCAGCATTTTTTAGAAGACGAAACTGTAGCCGAACGTATTGCCAACAGCATCAGCTTTAAGGGGTATAATAAAGTATTAGAAATTGGGCCAGGAATGGGCGTTCTCACTAAGTATTTATTAAAAAAAGAGTGTACGCTTTATGCTATAGAAATAGACACAGAAAGTGTAGCGTATTTAAAAAACAACTACTTGAATCTTGCGCCAAGAATTATAGAACAAGATTTTTTAAAATACGACGTTAGCGAAACCTTTAATAAAGAACCCTTCGCTATAATTGGTAATTTTCCGTATAATATATCTACGCAAATTGTATTTAAAACCTTAGCGTTAAGAGATCAGATTCCGGAATTTTCAGGAATGTTTCAAAAAGAAGTGGCGCAACGTATTTGCTCTAAGGAAGGCAGTAAAGTGTACGGTATTTTATCGGTTTTAACTCAAGCTTTTTACGACGCCGAGTACCTCTTTACAGTCCCCCCAACGGCGTTTACCCCACCACCAAAAGTAGAGTCTGGCGTTCTCGTTTTAAAACGAAAAGAAGACTTTAGCTTACCGTGCGACGACAAACTCTTTTTTAGAGTTGTGAAACAAGCGTTCCAACAACGCCGCAAAACACTTCGTAACAGTTTAAAAATGCTAGAATTAAGCGATAATTTGCGAGAAGATACTATCTTTGGCAAACGGCCAGAACAATTAAGCGTTCAAGCCTTTATAGAGTTAACGATGATGATTGAAAACGATAAATAAACCCTTTAAATTATTATTGTTTGATTGAGCAAAACGAAAACACACAATTCGAACTTACAGACGAACTTGTAGCACTGGTAGAACAACTTATCGCTTCACAAAGCGATACAGAACTACATACCCTTTTAAATGAATTTCACCACGCAGATATTGCCGAAATTCTTGACGAAGTCGGCTTAGAAGACGCTACTTACGTTATAAAACTGTTAGACTCAGAGACCACTTCCGAAATATTAATGGAACTGAACGAGGATAACCGTGAGAAAATATTAAAAACACTATCTGCCAAAGAAATTGCCGAAGAAGTTGAAGAGCTAGACACCGATGATGCGGCAGATATTATTTCCGAGCTTCCCGAAAGTCGTCAATTAGAAGTTATTTCTAATATTGAAAACGCGGCTCATAAAGCAGAAATTAAAGAACTTTTAGCCTACGATCAAGATACCGCCGGAGGTTTAATGGGTAAAGAGCTTGTAAAAGTCTATGAAAACTGGACGGTTGCCGGGTGTTTACGCCGTATTAGAGGCCAGGCCAAAGATGTTAAAAGAGTACATTCTATCTATGTTGTAGACCGCCAAAATAAACTTATTGGGCGTTTATCGCTAAAAGATTTAATTGTGGCAAAAAGCGATCAGAAAATTGCAGACATCTACATCAAAAGTGTAGATTATGTAAACGTAGAAGAAGGTGCTGAAGAAGTCGCAAAAATTATGCAAAAATACGACCTGGAAGCCATCCCTGTCGTTAACGATAACCAAACACTTTTAGGCCGTATAACTATCGACGATATTGTAGATGTTATCCGTGAGGAAGCCGACAGAGATTACCAAATGGCAGCCGGTATCTCGCAAGGCGTAGAGGCCGACGATAGCATTTGGAAACTTACAAAAGCCCGTTTACCATGGCTTTTAATAGGTGTATTTGGCGGCCTTGGTGCTGCCAGCATTATCGAATATTTTAACGAAGCTATGGGCTCATTTATCGTCCTGCTTAGTTTTGTACCGCTTATACAAGCCACCGCAGGAAACGTCGGTGTGCAATCCTCTGCCATTGTAGTGCAAGGTTTGGCAAACGACAGTGTAGATAGCAATATAGTAAAACGGCTTCTAAAAGAGTTTTTTCTTGCTATTGTTAACGGTTTCGCCATTGCCACTGTCGCTTTATTCATTACACATTTTGTGTTCGGCACGCCTTATATTGTATCAATTACCATTGGTATTGCATTAATATCAGTCATTATTATGGCCGCACTAATTGGTACATTTATCCCTTTCTTTTTAGATAAAAGAGGTATAGATCCCGCGGTTGCAACAGGGCCTTTTATAACCACCAGTAACGATGTCTTTGGTATATTAACCTATTTTTTAATTGCAAAACTTATACTCGGTTTTTAAAGTTGGGCGTTACCTAAAAGGTCGCGCTTTCCGTTGCAATCTTTTGCCGAAAAAGCAAAAGGATTTACACTGCAATCGCTAACGCAAAAAACCACACTTTTAAAATAAGTATCTATTATGAACATTCTTCACCTCGATTCCAATCACCCGCTTTTAATACAACAATTAAACGCTTTAGGGTTTACCAACGACGAAGATTACAGCACTTCAAAGGAAGGGATTGAAAAAATAATTCATAATTACGACGGTTTTATTATCCGCAGCCGATTTAAAATAGATGCCGATTTTTTAGACAAAGCCACAAAATTAAAATTTATTGCTCGTGTTGGTGCCGGATTAGAAAATATAGACTGTGCTTATGCCCACCAAAAGGGCATCACCCTTATAGCGGCCCCAGAAGGCAATTGTAACGCCGTAGGAGAACACAGCTTAGCAATGCTGCTCTCTCTATTCAATAAACTCAATACAGCAGACCGGGAAGTTCGTAGCGGCAAATGGTTACGAGAAAATAATCGCGGATTAGAACTCGATGGAAAAACCGTAGGCCTTATTGGGTACGGCAATATGGGGAAATCGTTTGCCAAAAAGCTACGTGGTTTTGAGGTTACAACCTTATGTTACGATATTAAACCCCAAATGGACGATGATAACGCGACGCAAGTCTCGTTGCAAGAACTACAACAACGTAGTGATGTCGTAAGTTTACATACTCCAGAAACGCCATTAACCACAAATATGGTAAATACCGAATTTATAAACGGGTTTGCAAAACCATTTTGGCTTATAAATACCGCGCGCGGTAAAAGCGTCGTAACCTCCAACCTGGTTTCGGCTTTAAAATCGGGAACTATTTTAGGCGCCGGCTTAGATGTTTTAGAATATGAAAAAGCTTCTTTCGAAAACTTATTTTCCAACGAATTGCCAGAAGCTTTCAAATATTTAATAAACTCAAAAAACGTACTACTCTCACCCCACGTTGCCGGATGGACTATAGAAAGTAAAGAAAAACTTGCTCAAACCATAGTCAATAAAATAAAAGCTAAGTTCTGTTAATTGGCATTTACACCTTTACTTTTACCTTTTCAATGCATTTATTATATCTTTAAAGTCCTTAATATTTAAAGACGATTATAAATGCAATACAAAGCCGATACGCCAGAAGAGTATAGTAATCAACTTCCAGAAAACCGTAGAGAATCCATAAATAAACTTCGACAAACCCTTCTTGCTAATCTTCCCAAAGAAATGGAAGAAGTTGTTAGCTACGGTATGTTAGGTTATGTGATACCGCATTCTGTTTATCCCGATGGCTACCATTGTGATCCTAAAACACCACTGCCATTTATCAATTTGGCGTCACAAAAAAATCATATAGCCATTTACCACTTGGGATTGCATGCGCATACAGAGGTACGCGATTGGTTTACTTCCGAGTACGCAAAACGTTGTAAACAAAAGTTAGATATGGGAAAAAGCTGTATCCGCTTTAAAAACATCGAAGCTATTCCTTTCGATCTTATCGGTGAGCTCGCCGCAAAAATGAGTACTAAAGAATGGATAACAATTTACGAAACCGCAATTAAAAATAAATAATTATGAAAAAACGCGTGACAGGTATTGGCGGTCTTTTTTTTAAAACCGAAGACCCAAAAGCAACTAAAGATTGGTATAAAAAACATTTAGGTTTTAATACCGACGAGTACGGGGCTACTTTTTGGTGGAAAGATAAAGAAGATAATGAATGCTCTACACAATGGAGCCCCTTTAAAACCGATACCGAGCATTTCGAACCCTCGAAAAAGGATTTTATGTTCAACTATCGCGTAGAAAACTTAAAAGAGCTTTTAGCAGCGTTAAAAATTGAAGGCGTTACTATTGTAGGTACAATGGAAGAATATGACTATGGTAAATTTGGTTGGATTTTAGATAACGATGGTAATAAAATTGAACTTTGGGAACCCATTGACGATGCCTTTAAGTAAAACGCCCCTTTTTTTTTAGTACTTTTATATCTTAACAGTATAGCAAAAAAATACTAACCTCAAAAAAGACACCATGAATACTATCAAAGACGACGCAAACGAATTCGCTTCAGAAGCTAAAAAAACAGCTAACGAATTCTCTAATAACGCTAGAGATACTTTTGGAAATAATAAAAATGTTGAAAACAAGAAAATCTTAGTTGGAATATTAGCCTTATTTCTTGGTTATTTAGGCGTACATAAATTTATTTTAGGTTACAACAAAGAAGGTATTATTCAACTCATTGCCTCTATAGTAACTTGTGGGATTGCTGGAATTATTCCTTTTATTGAAGGCATAATATACCTTACAAAAACCGATGAAGAATTCTACAACACTTACCAATTAGGTAAAAAGGGATGGTTCTAAAACCTAAAAAAAGGCTAAACACACAGTATTTAGCCTTTTTTATATCTCGTTTATCTCAATTTTACGCAATACCCACGTTTACTTATCCGCGTTATTTATCCCCGTTATTTGAAACCTTACTTTCTAATTCCGCCTGAAATTCTTCCATTACAGGTCTTACGGTACTCTCCGGTAAATCGGCAATTTTAATATACATTAATCCGTCTACCGCATTATTAAATAAAGGGTCAACATTAAAAGCGACCAATCGTGCGTTTTGTTTAATGTATTTTTTAAGTAATACCGGTAATCGTAATGCACCCGGCTCAATTTCATCGATAATCTTATCAAACTTATTCAAATCGGCTTCGGTGGCATCAAAAACAAAATCTTTATCAGCGTCTTTAAGCTTCACTTTAAATTCTTTTTTCGGGTGCACGTATTGCGCCACATAAGGATCGTAATAGTGCGATTTCATAAACTCGATCATTAACGATTTCGAGAAATTAGAAAACTGATTACTAATACTAACCCCTCCAATTAAATATTTATGCTCCGGGAAACGCAATGTGGTATGCACAATTCCTTTCCATAATAAAAATAAAGGCATTGGTTTTTGCTGATAGCTTTTAATAATAAATGCACGGCCCAGCTCTATGGATTCGCCCATCATTTTATATAATTCGGGCTCAAAACGAAACAAATCTTGTAAATAGAAGCCATCGATTCCGTGTTTGGCAAATATCTTAGAACCCAAGCCCATTCGGTAGGCGCCAACAATTATTTTGGAATCACTATCCCATAAAAACATATGGTGATAATAGGTGTCAAAACTGTCTAAATCTATGGCTTCATTGGTACCTTCTCCTACTTCTCTAAAAGTAATCTCACGCAAACGCCCAATTTCTCTAATAATATTAGGAATGTCCTTAGCAGGTGCCAAATACACTTCGTAATTTTTACTCACTAATAGACGCTTATCGTTTTCTAAAAGCGCTTCAACTTCTTTAATCATAATATCTGCCGCCACAGGTGTTACAATTTTTTTAGGAATTTTAAACCCTTTTAAAGAAGAAGAAATAGTATTTATAATTTTCTCTTTCGGTTCGAAAGTGTTCGATAACATATATGTTTTACGGCGAATAAAATCGGTAAAACTTTGTAGATCTTTATGTTCGTTTTGGTCGTTTACAGAAATCGGTTTTCCCACGCGCACTTTAATAGTTCGGCGTTTCTGGGTTAACACTTCCGATGGTAATTTTGCTGTTCTAAACGTATCGCTAATTTTAGACAATTTATAAAACAACTTGCTGTTTTTAGCGTGAAAGTAAATAGGCACAATAGGTACATTTGCTTTTTGCGCTAATTTCATCGCTGCTTCTTCCCAAGGTTTGTCGACCACCAATTTACCATCTCTATAAGTAGAGACTTCGCCTGCAGGAAAGATCCCAAGAGGATGTCCGTCGCGTAAATGCGCAATAGCACTTTTAAAACCGGCAATGCTGGACTTAGCATCCTTCCTATCTTCAAAAGGATTAACTGGCATTATGTATGGCGCCATTGGCGTGATACGATGGAGTAAAAAATTACCTATTATTTTAAAATCCGAACGCTCTTCTAGCATTAATTTTAATAATAAAATACCATCAATCCCCCCTAATGGATGATTAGAAACAGTGATATAAGCCCCTTCCTTTGGGAGTCGTTTTAAATCTTCTTCAGGAATTTCAAATTTAATTTTAAATTCATTTAAAATAGCATCCAAAAACTCGATTTCGGATAAATGTTTATTACGATCGTAGACTTTATTAAGCGTAGAGATTTTAAGAACTTTCATTAGCACCCAGCCACTAAAAGTACCAAAAACCCCGTATTTATCAAGGTGTATCGCTTTTGATACCTCCTTTGCTGTTACTAATCCCATTGTATATTTTAGAAGTTAACACTTACAAATGTAAGCAATACTTTATTTAGTTACTATTTGTACGGTTTGCTGAAACATCTGTTTTAACAAAACGTCTTTACCGTTTTCTAAGGCTTTTATAGCACCGTCGTCATAATGCCGAATAGTATATAATGACACGTTTTCCTTACACGTTACTTTAAACTTAGCTTTTAAATGTAATAATAACTTTTCTAAGTTATTGTATGCGTCGTCAAAACAAACCGAAAAACTTATGGCCGAATTTTGAATAACATCAACCTTCATTTTATGCAACGCTAGTAAATTAAAGATGTCGCTTATATTTTCTTCAACAACATACGAAAAGTCTAACGTTGAAAGCGACAGTAATATTTGATTCTGTTTTAATATAAAACACGGTGTATTTGGTTGAATTCCATCGGACTTTCTGACTATTGTACCTGGATTTTCAGGATTAATAAACGATTTTACATGCAAAGGTATTTCTTTTCTTTGTAATGGCTGCAGTGTTTTTGGATGTATTACCGAGGCGCCATAAAAAGCCAACTCAATAGCTTCTGTATAAGAAATAGTATTTAGTAAAACCGTGTTTTTAAAGTGCCTAGGATCTGCATTGAGCACTCCGGGCACGTCTTTCCAGATCGTAACATCGGTGGCATTTAAACAATACCCAAAAATTGCAGCCGAATAATCACTTCCTTCGCGACCTAAAGTGGTTGTAAAGTTGTTAGGATTGCTAGCTATAAATCCTTGTGTGATATATAAAGTTGAAGCCTCTACGACTTCTGAAATGTTTTTTTGAGTTTGCTCCCAATTCACATTAGCGCGTCTGTAAAAACTATCGGTTTTTATGCACGTTCTTACATCGAGCCACGTATTTTTAATGGATTGCTCATTTAAATACGCGCTTACAATAGTTGTAGAAAGTAACTCGCCATAGCCTATAACTTGATCGTAAACAAAATTATAATCGGGTGATTTATTGGTTTTAAAGAACAGTGTTAATTCTTCAAAAAGCAGTAATACTGATGTGTATACAGAGTGATTTTTATTCTCAAAAAGGGCTTCAACAATAGTTAAATGATATATTTTTACAGTATCAATTTCATTTATCAATCCCTTAGGATTATTAAAATATTGATGAATTACGCGTTCAATAGCATTGGTCATCTTTCCCATTGCAGACACCACCAATAGCGTGCGCGAATACCCAACTGTATTGAGAACATGCACGACATTTTTTACGCCGTTGGCATCTTGAATTGAAGCGCCTCCAAATTTAAAAACTCTCATTAAATAGTCTTAAGATATCCTTTTATGGCTTTTTCGTTAAGGTGAACGACATCCCAATCGCGCATAACATTAGCGCCTTTTTTTTCGTAAAAATTAATGGCAGGTGCGTTCCAGTCTAACACTTCCCAGCTAATACGCTTAACGCCCAATTGGTCGCCATATTTTACAACCGTATTAAGTAATGCGGTTCCTAAACCTGTACCGCGCATTTTCTCACTAACAATTAAATCTTCTAAATGTAAAACAGCGCCTTTCCAAGTCGAAAATCGCATATACACCAATGCAATTCCCACGACATTAGCTTCAGTTTCGGCAACGAAACAGGTGAATTTTGGATGCGCTCCAAACCCATCAATTTCTAAATCTTTAACCGTAACTTCTACTGCATCAGGCTCTTTTTCATAAACGGCCAACTCATTGATTAAGTTTAAAACGGCGGTCATATCCTTTTTTTCAGCTAAACGAATGTTGTAACTCATACTCTCTAATTTAGTGGGCAAATATAGTTTAAAGTTAATAGGTCTAAAAGATTTATCTGTATTGAAACCTATCTAATGTGTTAAAAAATACGATATTTGCAAAAACAACACTACACAATACTTATGTCTCGAAAAAATCAAACCTTAGGCGAATTCATTATTGAAAACCAGTCGTCTTTTAAATACACATCTGGAGAATTATCCCGATTAATTAACTCAATTAGACTCGCTGCGAAGGTGGTAAGTCACGAAGTAAACAAAGCTGGGTTAGTTGATATTATTGGTGCCGCTGGAGATGTAAACATTCAAGGTGAAGACCAACAAAAATTGGATGTGTATGCCAACGATAAATTTATACAAACGCTTAAAAATAGAAATATCGTCTGTGGTATTGCAAGTGAAGAAGAGGACGATTTTATTACAATAAACAGTCAGGATGAAAACAACCAGAATAAATATGTGGTTTTAATAGATCCTTTAGATGGTTCTTCAAACATCGATGTTAATGTATCGGTAGGTACTATTTTTTCTATTTACAGACGTGTTACACCTATTGGAACCCCTGTTACTATAGACGACTTTTTACAGGAAGGAAACCAACAAGTCGCTGCCGGTTATGTGGTTTACGGCACTTCTACAATGTTAGTTTACACTACGGGAGCAGGTGTCAATGGTTTTACGTTAAACCCAGCAATTGGTACGTTTTATTTATCGCACCCAACTATGGAATTCCCAGAAAATGGAAACATATACTCGGTTAACGAAGGAAATTACATTCATTTTCCACAAGGTGTAAAAGACTATATTAAATATTGCCAAATGGAAGAAGATAACAGACCATACACGGCGCGTTATATAGGATCGTTAGTCTCCGATTTCCATAGAAATATGATAAAAGGAGGTATCTATATGTACCCTAAAAGCTCTAAAGCGACGAACGGAAAGTTGCGTTTATTATACGAATGTAATCCTATGGCTTTTATTGCTGAACAAGCTAATGGTAAAGCTAGCGACGGTGTTACAAGAATATTAGATATTAAACCAACCGAGCTTCATGAGCGTGTTCCGTTTTTCTGCGGAAGCAAAACAATGGTGAATACTCTAGAAGACTTTATTCAAAAAGGGAAATAGATAAAACTAATACAAAAGGTAACGTAATTAACAAAGCAAAAAAAGCGAGCTCATAAAATTATGAGCTCGCTTTTTATTATACTAATTTTTAAATAGCGTATTATCTATTCATTTGCTTAATTTCATCCATAAAGGTATCGACATCCACACCATCACTGACTAAGGTTAATGCTTTATCTACAACATAAGCCACATTTTCGTGAGAAAACCCTAAACCTACCGCGATTTTTCGAAGTAAGATTTCTTCAGTATCCCCTTTAATATGATCTACATAAACCATACGAGATAAATCGTACAACCGCTCTAAACGTCTATCGTAAGTTGTTGGTGGATTAATGGGATGCGATTGGTAATCTTTCAAGATTATTTCATAATCGCCTTCACTAATATCTAAATTACGAGCCAATCGGTCTAAAAAGGCTTTCTCTTCAGCACTAATAATTCCATCATCCATAGCAACTCTTACAATCGAAGCAAAATGATCTTCATTACGCTTTTTAAATCCACTATCGAATAAATCTGAAAATGACATATATGTATTGTTTTATATGCTGCAAATATAACTAAAGTTAAATCCTTTTAAAATTAAAACTTTCTTTTTTTAACAGAGTCATTTTTGAACTAAAAACAGATTAAAAAACTAATTTATAACTTCTAGCAGGTCTGTTTAATAAAAATATAGACCCTTTTTTTTAGAGGTAATTATCACTGTGTAACCTTCAATACTCAGATAGCACGACCCATAATACACTATTAAAAATTCGGTATTTAAAATTAGACAAGTAAAACCTATCTTTGTACAAAATTAAAATTCGTGAGCAAATCTATAATCTCGCAAGTCTATTCAAAGTCTTTGCAACTGCAAAAACTGCAAACTGCTATTGCCCAACCTGAAAGTAAGACCCATTTAAAAGGACTTGTGGGCTCCTCATTATCCTTCGTTTTAAGCGAAACTTTTAAAACTGCAGATAAACCTTTTCTTATTATTTTAAACGATAAAGAAGAAGCTGCTTTTTACTTAAACGATTTAGAACAACTTCTTAACCCTAAAGATGTTTTGTTTTACCCCGGCAGCTACCGTAGGCCGTACCAAATTGAAGGCACCGACAATGCTAATGTTTTACTGCGATCGGAAGTTTTAAACCGGATTAATTCGCAAAAAAAACCCGCCGTAATTGTCACGTATCCCGATGCGCTTTTCGAAAAAGTAGTGACTAGAAAAGAACTAGAACGCAACACCCTAAAAATTAACGTTGGCGATAATTTATCCATAGATTTTGTCAACGAAATCTTATTTGAATACAAATTTAAACGCGTTGATTTTGTTACCGAACCTGGCGAGTTTTCTGTTCGTGGCGGTATTGTAGATGTCTTTTCCTTTTCGCACGATGAGCCGTTTAGAATTGAATTTTTCGGTGACGATGTGGATAGCATTAGAACCTTCGATGTAGAAACCCAATTGTCTAACGAGCAGATAAAAAAAATTGGCATTATTCCAAATGTCGAAAACAAACTTTTAGAGGAAACAAGAGCTAGTTTTTTAAAATATATTGCTCAAAAAACAATTATTTATACTAAAAATCTTGATCTACTATTTTCAAGAATCGACGATTTCTTTGGCAAAGCGGAAGCTGCATTTCAAAGCTTATCGTCTGAGATTAAACACGCAGAGCCTACCGCTTTGTTTTGTAATTCTACGGTGTTAAAAAAACAGCTATTAGAGTTTACCTTAGTAGAGTTTGGCAGCCACTCTTGGTTAAACAGCTCGACGGTAATAACATATAACACGACACCTCAACCCGCTTTTAATAAGCAATTTAATTTATTAATAGATAATTTAAATAGCAACCATAACAAAGGGTTTACTAATTATATCGCTTGCATTAGCGAGCAACAAGCTAAGCGTTTTCACGATATATTTAACGATGTAGAGCAAGAGGTAAGTTATACAACCCTCACGTTATCGTTATTTCAAGGTTTTGTAGATCACGATAACAAAATTGTGTGCTACACCGATCATCAAATTTTTGAACGCTACCATAAGTTTCATCTTAAAAATGGGTATGCAAAAAAGCAAGCCATCACTTTAAAAGAATTAACCAATTTAGATATTGGTGATTATGTAACTCATATCGATCACGGTATTGGACGTTTTGGCGGACTTAAAAAAATTGATGTTGAAGGCAATAAACAAGAAGCAATTAAATTGGTGTACGGCGAGCGCGATATTTTATATTTAAGTATCCATTCGTTACATAAAATAACCAAGTTTAACGGTAAAGATGGCAAGCCTCCAAAAGTTTATAAATTAGGTAGTAAAGCTTGGAAAACACTTAAAGAGAAAACAAAAGCCCGTGTAAAACACGTTGCTTTCAATTTAATAAAACTATACGCCAAACGGAAATTAGAAAAAGGATACCAGTATAGCCCAGATACTTATTTACAGCACGAATTAGAAGCGTCGTTTATATACGAAGATACGCCAGACCAAAGCACAGCCACTGGAGATATTAAAGCAGATATGGAAAGTGAGCGCCCAATGGATCGTCTAATTTGTGGAGATGTTGGTTTCGGTAAAACCGAAGTGGCCATTCGTGCGGCTTTTAAAGCGGTAGATAATGGAAAACAAGTTGCCGTTTTAGTACCGACTACCATTTTAGCATTTCAACACCATAAAACGTTTTCAGAACGACTTAAGGAATTTCCTGTAACCGTAGATTATTTAAACCGTTTTAGAACACCTAAGCAAAAAAAAGAAACCTTAGAAAAATTAGAAAAAGGACACGTCGATATTATTATAGGCACCCACACGCTCGTCAATAAAAACATAAAATTTAAAAACTTAGGCTTACTAATCGTCGATGAAGAGCAGAAATTTGGTGTTGCCGTAAAAGAAAAGCTTAAAACACTAAAAGAAAATGTCGACGTATTAACGCTAACGGCGACACCAATACCTAGAACGCTTCAGTTTAGTTTAATGGCAGCTCGCGATTTATCGGTAATTACAACTGCCCCGCCAAATAGACATCCTATAGAAAGTAATGTAACGCGTTTTAACGAAGAAACTATTCGCGATGCGGTGAGTTATGAAATTCAACGTGGCGGGCAAATTTTCTTTATCCATAATAGAATTGAAAACATAAAAGAAGTCGCGGGAATGATTCAGCGGTTGGTTCCCGATGCTAAAATTGGGATTGGTCACGGCCAAATGGAAGGTAAAAAACTGGAATCTTTAATGCTATCGTTTATAAACGGTGAATTTGATGTTTTAGTAAGTACTACCATTATTGAAAGCGGTCTAGATGTACCCAATGCGAACACTATTTTTATAAATAATGCGAATAATTTTGGCTTGAGTGATTTACACCAAATGCGTGGTCGTGTAGGACGAAGCAATAAAAAAGCCTTTTGTTATTTTATTACACCAGAATATTCTGCAATGACCGATGACGCGCGTAAACGTATTCAGGCATTAGAGCAATTTACGGCTTTAGGTAGTGGTTTTAATATCGCAATGAAGGATTTAGAGATTCGTGGTGCCGGTGATTTATTAGGTGGTGAACAAAGTGGATTTATTAATGAAATAGGATTCGATACCTATCAGAAAATATTAAATGAAGCGATTGAAGAATTAAAGCAAAACGAGTTTGCCGATTTATATCCCGATGAGATTCAAGATAAAGAATATGTGAAGGATATGACCATCGATACCGATTTCGAATTACTATTTCCTGATGATTATGTGAATAATATTGCAGAACGCTTAAATTTTTACACGCAATTAAATACGTTTAAAACAGAAGAGGAACTTCAAAAATTTGAATTGGATGTTGTAGACCGCTTCGGGGAATTACCTGTGCAAGTGGTAGATTTATTTAATAGCGTGCGCTTAAAATGGATAGCTACTAAATTAGGCATTGAAAAAGCTATAATGAAAAAAGGTAAATTAATTTGCTATTTTGTTAACGACCAACAGAGCAAATTTTATCAAAGTCAGAATTTTAATTTAGTAATTCAATACGTTCAAAAGCACCCACAATCGTGTAAGATGAAAGAAAAAGAAACGCGAAATGGCTTACGACTCATTATTACTTTCGATAAAATTAAATCGGTAAATCAGGCACTTTCTGCTTTAAAACCGATTTTAAATTAATACTTTTAAGACGACGTTAATCTTTTTTAATGCTTTAATGCTTTTGAGACACGAACTGGCTTAACTTTTGTTTTAACTGAATAAAACCTAATACAATGAAAAAAAACTTTCTATTTATACTCACTTTTCTACCTACTCTTTTGCTAGCTCAGCACACTATATCGGGCTCATTTTCGCCT
The DNA here is from genome assembly GCF_008086185.1 of Bizionia gelidisalsuginis. Lineage (NCBI taxonomy): Bacteria > Pseudomonadati > Bacteroidota > Flavobacteriia > Flavobacteriales > Flavobacteriaceae > Bizionia > Bizionia gelidisalsuginis. Next base: position 147,006 of record NZ_VSKN01000007.1, on the reverse strand, counting down.
GCAAAAGAGTATAAATTTGCTTTTTTATACCGCGTAACACCAAATGCCGCAACGTTTATAACCAATGCCGATGTTAGTAGCGATGGCACTTTTAAAATGGCTTTAGATAAAAGCATAGTGTCTGGAACATTTAGATTGGTGTACGCACAACCACAAGAGGATAATTATTTCGACTTTATTTATAACGGAAAAGAAGACATTGCTTTCGATTTTAATAAAAACGACGGTGTGAAGTTCACCACTTCTTCAGAGAATAAAATGTACGCCTCTTACAATAAAAGTATTGCTTTAATCAACCAAAGTATTCGCAACTATTATGGTTCTCAGAAAGTAGATAAAGACGGCTATAAAAGTATTTTCGCCATTTTAAGTAAAACACAGAATGAGTTTGAAAAGGCTTCAAAAGGAATGCTTGTTAATCATTTTATAAAAGCGTGTAGACCTTATATTCCTTCAGTACACGAAGATGTAACGACATTTTCGAACAACATAAAAAACTATTATTTTACAAATATCGATTTTAGCGATGACGCACTCCAAAACTCTAATTTTTTAATTAAAAATGCAACTAGCTATGTATACGGTTTTGTAGATCGCAATGTCCTTAATGCATCTTACAAAGAAAATATAGATGTAGCGGTGAAAGCGATAGGAAACAATCCTAAAGTTAAGAAAACGATTTTGGATATTATGTGGCGCAAGTTTGCGGAAACAGGCAATGAATCTATAGCAAATTATATCACAGATAACTATTTATTAGACCTTGCAAAAGCAGACCAAGACAGAAAAATAATGGATGCGATTGTGCCGTTTAAAAATATTTCTTTAGGTAAAGTCGCTCCAGACTTCGATATCACATTAAACATTAATGAAAGTACCAAATTGAGCGCCTTAGATAGCTCTGAGAACTATATTTTAGTATTTTGGAGTACAAATTGCTCACATTGTTTAGAGGAGGTACCGCAATTAGAAGATTACATAAAACCGATAGCTAAAGAAAAAATCCTGGTGATTGCCATAGCTTTAGAAAATGATAAAGCACGCTGGGACGAAATGATTACTGATTTCCCTGAATTTATACACGTATTTGGCGAGGGTAAATGGAATAACGAAATAGGCGACAATTATAATATTAGCGGCACGCCTTCTTATTTTATACTGAATAGCAACAAGGAAATTGTGGCTAAACCTTATGATATCACTTCGGTAAAGAATTATTTCGATTCGCGACAGGTTAAAACTTCTAAAGAATAGTAACGCTCTTTAAGAAATGCCATTAGAAATGATAAAACGCATTTTCTAAATGTTCTAGTTTTACCGTTTTATTTTCTTTTATAATGGCTATAATATCAAAACGCACCTCAACGTCTAATTTATTATCGGTCACATATTCGTGTACCGCGCTCACTAAGCGTTGAATTTGCTTTGGTTTCACAAAGTCCTGTGGGTTTCCAAAATCGGCTGTAGATCGCGTTTTTACCTCCACAATAGCCAATATATCTTTTAATTGGGCGATAATATCGACTTCCGCTTTTTGAAAACGGTAATTACGTTCTAGAATAGCATATCCTTTTTTTTGAAGATACGCTACTGCCATTTTCTCACCTTCTTTTCCGAGTTCGTTGTGCTGAGCCATAAATTGTAATGTTAGCGATATACACTCTATAAGATAATTAAACTTAAGCCTATAGTATTTAATTCTATATCAATACTATCACACTAAAGACATAGACATAGACATAGACATAGAAAATAGTGCTTTCCATTGTCACCCTATAAATGTATTCCTTTTAAATATAATACAATTTACACTAAACTAGAGTTAAGGAAAGTTCTATAAATAGTAATACCTTTACAGTTAACGTTAAAGAGTTGCTATGGTGAGTCGAAATATTAAGTGCCCTAATTGTGGTGTCTATAATACGAATAGGGATTATTGCTCGGAGTGTAACACTTTATTATCGTATAAAAAACGACGTGAACTGGCCCACAAAAAAGAACAAGAAGCACGATTAGATCTTCGACGTCTTGAGAAAAAAAACAATCCTTCGTTTTTTGAAAAATATGAAGCACATCGTTTTTGGATGGTACGCGCTTTTGTAAAAGTGATTAAATCGATTTGGATGGCTGTAATGGCCGTTGGTATATTTATCGCTTGGCTAATTGCGGCTATTGCAGCATGAGTATTTTAAAACACCCTTTGTTTTTAGTTGTTTCCGCGCTTACTTTAGCTATTTATTTTGCTAAAATGGCCGCCGTACCATTACCTAATTGGGTGGCTTTCTATCTCAGTGATGTATTGTGTATGCCTATTGTATTGAGCGCCTGTTTGGCTACCGTTCGCATCGCGAAGCAAAACAACTTAATCTCTATTCCGTTGGGAGCAATTATGGCACTAACAATTTATTATGCTCTGTATTTTGAATGGCTTTTACCACACTACAATAGCCGTTATACCGCAGATATTATAGATGTTGGCTTGTATGTTATAGGATCTGGTCTGTTTTATACCTTTCAGAAACGCTTGTATTAAAATGGTAGATTATTCATCAAAACGGATTGTAGTTGCGTCTTTTGCCACCTTTAATTGAATTGTTCGCCCTAAAATTAAAGCGCGGTTATCGTTTTCGTGACCTGCCGGCATATTAAAAGCAACCGGAAAATTATAATCGGCTACCACGTCCAAAATAAGTTGCTGAATAGGTTTTCCCCACGGCGTAGTGTTTTTTCTCACTTTGCTCATATCACCCACTATAATACCTTTACAATTTTCAAAATATCCCGCACGTTTTAAGCTTTGCAGCATACGATCGATATGATACGCATACTCTCCAATCTCTTCAATAAAAAGTATTTTACCAGTCATATCTAAACTTGTATTTGAGCCTAGCATAGTATGTAAAATAGTTAAATTCCCTCCCACAAGTTGCCCCGAAGTCTCACCTATTTTATTATACTTTGAGCCTGTTAAATCATATTGTAACGATTTACCAAAAAGTGTGGATTTAAAGGTGGAGATAGATGCTTTAATGGCACTGGATGCGTCACCCAAACTCACTGCCATTAACGCGTGTAAACTCTCTACTCCTATCGTATTAATTTGGTTGTGTAAGGCGGTAATATCACTGTAACCAATCACCCATTTTGGGTGTTTTAAAAATGTAGAATAATCCAATTTATCTAAAATACGCACGGTACCATATCCTCCGCGAGCAGCCCAAATGGCCTTAATATTAGAATTATCTAATGCCTTTTGGAAATCTTCACAACGCTCGTTGTCTGTACCAGCAAAATGATGGGCTTGACTAAATACGTGTTTCCCAATCATGACTTTTAATCCCCAACTTTCTAAAAGCTCTTTTGCGGTAGCAACCTCTTGTTTTCTATTTTGTAAAATTCCTGAAGGGGCCACAATAGCCACAGAGTCTCCAACTTTTAAATAGGGTGGTTGTATCAATTTTTGAGTGGTTTTAGGGGTTGTAAAATCTTGAGCTGAAACGGTCGTTTTTCCGATGAAGAAAAAGAGACAGCAGAGACTAAAAATGAATGTAAATTTTGACATACCGTAAATGTACATTTTTTTTCCAAATCCCTATCAAAATGCGTACTTTTACACCTTTAAAATAAAGATTTCAAAATGTCAAAAAGATATACTATTACTGCAGCTTTACCTTATACCAATGGCCCTATTCATATAGGACATCTTGCCGGTGTTTATGTGCCTGCAGATATTTATGCACGTTTTAAACGGTTAACGGGTAACGACGTCGCTTTTATTTGTGGAAGCGATGAGCACGGTGTACCCATAACTATAAAAGCTAAAAAAGAAGGGGTTTCACCACAAGATATTGTAGATAAATACCACGTAAATATTAAAAAATCTTTTGAAGAGTTTGGTATTTCTTTTGATAATTATTCGCGTACCTCGGCCAAAATACACCACGATACAGCCTCCGAATTTTTTACCACATTATATAATAAAAATGAATTTGTTGAAGAAACGACAGCGCAATTATACGATGCAGACGCCAATCAGTTTTTGGCAGACCGTTTTGTAACAGGAACGTGTCCTAAATGTGGCAACGAAGAAGCTTACGGCGATCAATGTGAAAGTTGTGGAACCAGCTTAAACGCTACCGATCTTATTAACCCGAAATCGGCTATAACAGGAAATGTTCCTTCATTAAAAGAAACGAAACACTGGTTTTTACCATTAAATAAACACGAAGCCTTTTTAAAAGAGTGGATTATTGAAGGCCATAAAAAAGACTGGAAACCTAATGTTTACGGACAAGTAAAATCATGGATCGACGACGGTTTACGTCCGCGTGCCGTAACCAGGGATTTAGATTGGGGAATCCCTGTACCGTTAAAAGGCGCAGAAGGCAAAGTGCTTTATGTTTGGTTTGATGCTCCTATAGGCTACATCTCTGCAACCAAAGAATGGGCAGAGCGTGTAGGAAAAGATTGGACACCGTACTGGAAAGACGAGAACACGAAATTAGTACACTTTATAGGTAAAGATAATATAGTGTTTCACTGTATTATTTTCCCGGCCATGCTTAAAGCGGAAGGCAGTTATATTTTACCAGACAACGTACCAGCAAACGAGTTTTTAAATTTAGAAGGCAAAAAATTATCGACCTCAAAAAATTGGGCGGTTTGGTTACCAGAGTATTTAAAAGATTTCCCTAATAAGCAAGATGTATTGCGTTATGCATTAACAGCCAATGCTCCGGAAACTAAGGATAATGACTTTACTTGGAAAGATTTCCAAGCGAGAAATAATAACGAGCTTGTCGCTATTTTTGGTAACTTTATAAACCGAGTGGTGGTATTAACGAACAAATATTATGACGGAATAATTCCTGCTCCAAATGATTTTACTACAATAGACGAGGAAACATTAGCTGCTATAAAAGCCTATCCGTCGGTTATTTCTAGCTCTATCGAGCGTTATCGTTTTAGAGAAGCGAGTCAAGAATTAATGAATTTAGCACGATTAGGTAATAAATATCTAGCCGATGAAGAGCCTTGGAAACTGATTAAAACAGAGGAAGAGCGCGTAAAAACAATAATGTTTGTAGCCTTGCAAATTGCTTCTGCTCTAGCAACTTTAAGCGAGCCTTTTTTACCATTTACATCTACAAAACTTAAAACGATATTGAATATTGGTTCTAGCGATTCTGTCATTAATAATTCTTGGGACGATATTTCGGTTAAAAACGACTTAATTGCTGCTGGACATCACATTGGTAAAGCTGAATTGCTATTCAGTAAAGTTGAAGACAGCGAAATAGAAGTACAATTAGAAAAATTAGAAGCCAGTAAAAGAGCAAATAAAGCAGCCAATAAAGTTATCGAGCCACAAAAAGAGACTGCTTCTTTTGACGATTTTACAAAATTAGACCTTAGAGTCGGCACCATTGTAGAGGCTAAAAAAATGCCAAAAGCTAAAAAACTTTTAGTTTTAAAAGTAGACACAGGAATAGATATAAGAACAATTGTTTCTGGTATTGCAGAAAGTTTTAAACCGGAAGAAATTATTGGTAAACAAGTAACCGTTTTAGTCAACTTAGAACCACGAGCACTTCGCGGCGTTAACAGTGAAGGAATGATTTTAATGACGGAAACAGCTGAAGGTAAATTGGTGTTTGTAAACCCCGATGATGCAAAAGCAACAAACGGGTTGCAGATTAGTTAAGGTTTGTAACGTGTTTAATGCGTCATTTAGAAACTAATACAGGAATTATGCTACGTAAGAAAAAAACAGCTTTATTAATTTTAACTTCCATACTACTTTTAAGTTGTGGGACCCAAAAGAAGTCTTATCCTGATTATGTGCATGGTTTGAGTCTAAATAAAAATAAAAAAAAGGTTTCAAAAGACAGTTTATTTATTGTCACACCTAGTGTAGAAATATACCATTATGTGAACCGTAAAAGTTCCGCCAAATACGATAAAAGAGAAATAATTAAAAAATTTATATTAGAAACTTTAAAATCTGAACTAAATAAAACTGATTACTACGATTTGTCTCTTATGTCCAAGGATTATCGCTCTGTTAATAATGTTCTCGAGGGAATAATTTCTGAAAAATACAAAAATCCAGATTGGATTGTTAGCGCTCCAAATGATATTCTTATTGATGAAAAAAAGTATACAGTTTTAATTAGAACGATTGGAGTCTATGGGGATTCAAATAAAGTTATTATGTATTTCTCCATCATTAATAACGAAAGTAAAACCATAGAATCAGTAGATAGATACGAGTATGATGAAAGCCCCTTAGAGACGCAAAAAACTAAAAATAGAATCAAGAAGGCGTTTTCAAAAATAACAAATACGTAGAATAATTTCTAAAACTGTACCACAACTCCCTGCTTAAATGGCTATTCTATAAGACACCCTAAAGACTTCATAATCACTATGAAGTCTTTTTTTATCTACTTTAAATTTTAGTTTTTTATAATACATTTATGACGTTATTAACTTTTATTTATGAAGTAAAAAACATCCACGTTATGTTAATTTTCGTACATTTAGATAAACCATTACATCTTATGAAAAAACTATCATTTTTATTATTAGCCGTCTTTTTGGTGGGCTGTGGCTCCTCAAAAGTGGTGCGTGAATCCAAGAAAGAAATTAAAGGAAACTGGGTTTTAAACTCAGTAAATTATGACAACGCAGGAACTTACGAAGTCACGTTATTAAACGATGCTTCAAAAGAATGTTTCGAGCAAAGTACGTGGTCTTTTGTACCAAATAACAATACCGGTATTTATAGTATAGCCAATACCAATTGTGCCACCGGAGACCGATATTTCAATTTTACGATTCAAGAGGTCGATGCCAATTCTGGCCTATATCACTTCCTATTAAAACCAACCGATGCTAAAGGTAAAAGCGCAAACAATGCAGGTTTTAGATTCCGATTGTCTCAACTATCAGAAAGCGTAATGCAATGGCAACAAACAGTCTCTGTAGATGGCAGTCCTTTTATAATTAATATGAACTTTACAAAACTTTAAAAAACATTATGAAATCTATACTTAATAAATCAATTGTAGCCGTATTCGCTTTGTCACTTCTATTTAGCGTTTCAAGTTGTACGGCTGTCAAAAACGCAAATAACAAACAAAAAGGTGGTGCTATTGGCGCTGCTGGTGGTGCTGTTTTAGGTGCTATTTTAGGAAATAACATTGGAAAAGGCGGTAATGGCGAATTAGGCGCTGTTATTGGTGGTGTTGTTGGTGGTGGTGCCGGTGTCCTTATTGGTAGCAAAATGGACAAGCAAGCGCAGCAAATTGAAAACGAAATTCCTGGGGCCCAAGTAGAACGTGTAGACGATGGTATCGTAGTTACCTTCGATGAAAACAGTGGTGTGTATTTTTCTACTGAAAAATACAATATTAACGCAGCCTCTCAAAACTCTTTAGACAAGTTATCTGGTGTATTTAAGGAATATCCAGACACCAATATTTTAGTTGTTGGGCATACAGATAGTGCGGGTGCAGAGGCGTATAATATGACGTTGTCTAAAAATAGAGCGTATGCGGTAACCAACTATTTAACTGGAAAAGGCTTAAGCAGCAGCCGTTTTACAACCAATTGGTTTGGAGAAAACAAGCCAACCAACGACAACGCTACGGCAGAAGGAAGAGCTAAGAACCGCCGTGTAAACGTTGCTATTTTACCCAACGAAAAAATGATTCAAGATGCGAAGAATGAATCTGGTCAAAACTAGAATTCCTTCAACTTTTCCTCGGATAATAACGCCGAGATAGATATATTACAAGCCTTATACAACTAAAACGTATAAGGCTTTTTTTATGCTTATTAAATACATCATTTCACAAACACAACTGCCAGAAAGCAGTATTAAAAACACAATACAATTACTCAACGATGCGTGTACTATTCCGTTTATTTCAAGATACAGAAAGGAGCGTACAGGTAATTTAGATGAAGTACAAATTGGTGATATTGTACATTATAAGGAACAATTTGAAGCTTTAGAAAAACGTAAAGCAACCATTCTAAAAACTCTTGACACCCAAAACGATTTAACACAAGCTTTAAAAGACCAAATTGAAACCGCCGATAATTTAGTCCTCCTTGAAGATTTATACTTACCATTTAAAAAGAAAAGAAAAACAAAAGCCGATACGGCACGTAACAACGGCTTAGAACCTTTAGCAAAAATTATAATGAGCCAAAATGCTCCTAATCTGGAGGACATCGCCCACAACTACGTAAAAGGCCCCGTTAATTCCACAGAAGCCGCTTTTGAAGGTGCGCGCCATATTATTGCAGAGTGGATAAATGAACGCACAGATATCAGAAACACTATTCGTAAACAATTGGAGCGTTTCGCAATGCTTGCAACAGCCGTAATCAAAACGAAAAAGGACGACGAGAAAGCGCAAAAATTTAGAGATTATTTCCATTGGGAAGAAGCGCTAAGCCGAATTCCTTCGCATCGTTTATTAGCTATTTTAAGAGCTGAAAAAGAAGGTTTTATCCGAGTTAAAATTGAAATAGACAATATACGTGCTTTAGAAAAAATAGAATCGCGAATAATTCGTTCGCAAAAGGAATGTGCCCAACAGCTTGAAATAGCAATTAAAGACGCCTATAAACGTTTATTATTTCCATCGCTTTCTAACGAAGCCTTGCAAGTAGCAAAAGATAATGCAGATACCTCAGCAATTGCTGTATTTGCAAAAAACTTAAAACAATTATTATTAGGTTCACCTTTAGGAGAAAAGCGTGTTTTGGCAATAGACCCAGGCTTTAGATCGGGCTGCAAAGTGGTTTGCATAAGTGCACAAGGACAGTTAGAACACAACGAAAACATCTACCCCCACGCTCCGCAAAATGATAGCACTGGTGCGATGAAGAAGATAAAATCATTAGCCGATGTTTATAAAATTGAAGCTATAGCTATTGGAAATGGAACTGCTTCGCGCGAAACCGAGACATTAATTAGAAATATTCAATTTAAAAACAATCTTAAAGTTTTTGTGGTTAGCGAAGCTGGTGCGAGTATTTACTCGGCTTCTAAAATAGCACGAGAAGAATTTCCTGACTATGATGTTACGGTTCGGGGTTCGGTATCTATTGGTCGCCGATTGCAAGATCCTTTGGCCGAATTGGTTAAAATTGATGCGCAATCTATTGGAGTGGGACAATATCAGCATGATGTAGACCAAACAAAGCTTCAGAAATCGTTGGATATAGTGGTGGAAAATTGTGTGAATTCTGTCGGCGTAAACATTAATACGGCCAGTAAAAGCTTACTAAGCTATGTGTCTGGTATCGGCCCCAAATTAGCCGAAAATATTGTTAGTTATCGTCACGAAATCGGAGCTTTCTCATCGCGAAAAGACATTAAAAAAGTAGCACGATTAGGAAATAAAGCCTTCGAGCAAGGCGCCCCTTTTTTAAGGATTAAAGATGCTAAAAACCCTTTAGACGATTCTGCTGTACATCCAGAAAGTTACGCCATCGTTAAAGAAATGGCTAAGGATTTAAAAGTGACTATAAAAGAGCTTATTGGCAATTCGGCAGTCTTAAAGCAACTCAACTTAAAAAAGTACCAGACCGCGACTGTAGGACTTTTAACTTTGGAAGACATCGTAAAGGAATTAGAGAAACCCGGTTTAGATATTAGAGCACAAGCCAAGGTTTTTACATTCAATCAAGATATAAAAACGATTACCGATTTGCACGTAGGCCAATTACTTCCGGGCATCGTTAATAATATTACCAATTTTGGGTGTTTTGTAGATGTCGGTATTAAAGAAAGTGGCTTAATTCACGTTTCAAATTTAAGCCAAAGTTTTGTAAAAGATGTCAATGCACACGTAAGTTTACACCAACAAATAATAGTTAAAGTACTAGAAATTGATATTCCGCGAAAGCGTATTCAACTTAAACTACAGACAACGTAAATCGTTGAATTATACCGCTTGGAGTAGCAATAAACCAAATCCTAAACAAATAAAAGGAAGCAGCAATAACAAAACAATATTATGTTCTGCTGTTTTCTTTCTGTTGAATTTAGCATTCATTACTTTTCTTTTCTTACCGCCATATTTTATCCAGTTTTTAAAATGAATTCCAATCGCGATTAAAACAAAAAGTGTCCATCCCTTATCGCTCGACATTACGTCTGAATTCAATTGACTTAAGAATGCGGCGAAAAAGCAGCCTAAAACAAACATTATCGCTATTTCTAATACAGAAATATAGACTAGCGCTATAGTATTTGCTTTTTGTTTAAACTGGCCTTTAAAATGGCTAAATACGGAAAAGAAAAACTGTTCGAGAACTGTCATATATATATATCAAAAATAAAAAAGCACTAGAATGTACTAGCAGGTTTTAAAAGTATATAAATTATTTTATAAAATGTTAGTTTGCGAACACTTTAAAATCATCTATTTGATAAGAGCCGTCTAAATCTAGTTCTGTTCCAGAACCCGTAACTTTAAAAGCAATAAAAAAACCGCCACTATAATTAGAAATATCTATTAAACCAGAATCTACAAACTCATACCAATTATTTGCAGTGGTAGGAACAGTAACGTTTAGCGGATTCCAAGTGGCTCCTAAAACATCTATCCCATCGAAATCTGTAGACAAATAGACCTCTAAAGTATTATCGTTAGACTCCAAATGGTGGTGTGCTGATCTGAATTTAAAAAACATATTATTTTGAGAGCCTGTAGTAATATTGGGCGCTATTAACCACGCAATGTTTTCAACATCCTGAGAGTTAAAACTTCCAAATTCCGCTAATCCATTACCTTCAAAAAACACTTCTTTCCAGACACGAGAACCGACTTCCGAGAAGTTAGTCCAACCCGGTAAATCTAAATCTGTTCCATCTACAGACGCTTCAAAATCCTCGTAAAACACAATATTGGAGTCTGTTAAGTCTGGTGGTGAACAGCGTGCATTTGTAAAGTTAACATCGTCTGTGGAATTTAAAGCCAAAACTAACTGGCTCCCATTATACGTTTTTACAACAACGGCTGTAATTGTACCATTCCCTACTGGAAGTGGTTCTTGTTTAAAAGACGCAAAAGAGCTCGTTTCTAATTGAAAGCTACCATATCCATCTGCTTCACAAGATATCATTTCCCTTTGGGTGTCATAAGTTTCATTGGTCTCAAGATAAGACTCCCCTGCTAGATCGTTAACAAACTCTACATTGTCCACGCTTACCAACATTCCGATATTCGAAGATCCTATTGTTGAAAATGTTTTGGGCAACGGAATTATATCTTTCGTTATCGTCGATCTTAAAATATTTGATTTTATTTGATTGTCTATTAATTGCGCCACGGTCGTCCCGAATGCACCATATTCAATATCTCCACCAATAGTGTATACGCCATTTCCTACTCTTTCTTCGCCAACATATAAACCTTTAAGCTTTATGTAAACCGCTCTTCCCTTATTAAATTGGTTGTAACTATCTGTTTGGTTTAAAACAACTTTTAACGTTTTGGTTGGGGCTGAAGGGGCGTCCTGCATATAAAATTCTTTGTAAAAATTCCCTGTTACGTCCGATGATGAAACATATCCTTTCACGTAAATGTTAGAGGTTATCAATTGAGCGGTCCCAGACGTGTATAATCCTTGTACAAAAGCCATATCTACTTCTGTACCTGTTTCTAACAACGCAACTAACGCCGCGTTCTCTTCATCGGCTAAGCTAGAGGGTATTGTAAAATCGTCGTCTTCAACACATGACGACAAAGCTAAAAACGCTACTAAACTCATTATTAAATTTAACAATTTATTTGTTTTCATAATATACTATTTAATATTTCTTGTTTTTTCTAGAACCTGATGGACACATTTACAAAATAATTTGTACCACGCCCATACCAGTATTTAGATCCGAAAATTCTTTTAGGGTTATTAACATCGTCTCTTAAAGCTCTGTAATCTGCTGTTCTTCCTTGCTCGAAACCGCCCGTTTTATATTTCTTATCTAATAGGTTTCCTACACTTGCAAAGAAGCCAATGTATTTATCTCCTATTTTCCAAGATTTACCCCCAACTAAGTTTACAACCATATAGTCGTCAAACTTTTCTTGTTTTAATAAGTCTTTAGCGCTGTTTTCGTTGTAATCGTTATACGGTATACCATCGGTATCTAGAAAAAATGCTTCAGACCTAGCTAAGGGACTCACATCTACGTAGGTATTTGTAAAAAAGTTTGTTGTTGCACCAAACCACCAATACTCTGGATCCCTGTATTCAAAACCTATTGAATAAGCACGTTGTGGCCCCCCTGCTACTTTGTAATCTTTCATCTTGGAAGTTCTTAAGGTTGTTCCAGATAAATTGGTTTGATTTCCAGCAGCGTCATTGACCATAAAATCATCTGAAGTAGACGTAATATACAACGATGGGTTATTGGCGTAAGTATATTGCCCTACCGAAGCGGCTCCTTTTAACTTAATAGTAGGAGTTACTTGTGCTTCAATACCTAATTCGAAACCCAAATGTAATTTATTGGCACCGACTAATACTTCTTGTATAAATCCTGTTGAACTGCCTTGTGTAAAGAAGAAAGACACCTCGTTGGCCGCTTCAATTTTTGTATAAAACCCGGTTAATTTAGCTTTTAAGATTGAGGAACGGAAAATATAACTAACATCTAAAGTGCTAATTTTCTCCTCTGTAATACTTACATCCTTACTTTTCTTACCATTTATAACACCCACGTAATCGTGACTCTCTCTAGAGTTGGTATACGTGTTTCTGAGATTTGGTGCTTGTGTTATGTATCCCGCATTTACATCGAACAAATGCTTTCCAGATAATTTATAAGTAAAACCGGCTTTACCACCAAAACCTATAAATTCAATCTGGTCTCCTTTCCCAAAAGAGTTATTTATTTTAACACCATTCTCATCGGATGTTTGGTTTCCGTTTCTATATAAGCCCTCCCTTTGATAATCGGTTTTAGTAATACTACCTGCTACATAAAAATCAATTGTATTGTATTTAAATTGTGCTTGAGCATATCCTGCTAATTCTTTGACATACAAATTATAATTATATCTAAATTTATCACCTTCAAACGCAACGGCATTTGGATTATTTTCATCAAAAGGGTTATTGCTAAAGGCATCTACATTAAGCACTCCATTAGCACTTCCTAATAAATCAATAACTTCCGCAAAATTTTCAGAATTCAGTTTTTTATAGTTAACCGCTGCATTAAAAATAATATTCTCATTGATTTGGGAGGTTAAAATAGAGTTGAATGTCCACTGCTTGTCGTCTGTTCTATCTTCGTATAAAGAATACGCCGCATAATTACCGCTAATATTATTAGTTATGTTGGCATCGAAAATACGGTTCCAGTCAATTTGACCATTATTCAAAAAATTCTGTTCAGCAATATAAGCACCAGCATAATCGGCCCCATCGGTGTCGCCTAAAGCGTAACTTGGTAAATCCTGGTAGTATGCTGGGCTTGGATTAGCACCTCCTGGATAGTCTAAACGACTGTTCCCTATTCTACCAAATTGATAACCTATGTTGGTATTTAATTTTGTTTTGCTAGTTAGATCCCAAAAATGATTTAGCATTACAATAGGCTCTTTAACTTCCTTAACCCGAGAGTTTTTCTTGCTTCCATTTAAATCACCCCAATATTCATTGTATTTAATATCTTTTAAATCGTAAACTTCTTGAGTATTCGCAGAAGATTTACCCCGTCTATTGGGCGTGTAAATGGAGGTGAAATTAATACTGTGTTTCTCATTAATTTTCTTTTCTACGGCGCCAAAAAACGAATTAGAATCGTAAAGAGTTGCCTCTTGATACCCTTCGTCTCCCCAACGCCTGCCTGCCATGAGTGTATAAGCCCAACCATTCTCAAGTAAACCAGAAGCGTAACTCGCCAATAAACGATTTGTATAACTACGATTAGAAGAGGAATACGTAATACGCCCACCTGCTCTATATGAAGACGCTCTCGTAATAATATTGGTAACCCCTAAAACGCCACCAAAATTATAGGTCGATGGCTTTAAGCCAGAAGTAAATTCTTGATTTCTAACGACGTCATTTAATCCGCCCCAGTTACTCCATTGCGGGCGACCAGTATCGAATTTATTCATTTCAATTCCGTTTATTAAAACAGTACCATTATCTGAATCTAAACCTCTTACTCTAAAAAACGAGGGGCTGAACTCGAATGCTGCACTACGCTGGAAAACATCTTTTGAAGAAGACAATAATCCTGAAATATTAACAGAACCTCCTGTGTCGTCATTTAATTCATCATCAGATAAAGTAATAGTGAATAAATCATTTTGGTTTCCTCTGTCCACCTCAAGCGACATATCTTGAATGTTTAGCGTCCTGCCTTCATTTATAACAATAGGGTATCTTTTTGGAAGAAATCCAGTTTTCGAAATTTTAAGGATTTGTTCGCCCAACGGAACACCTGCCTTAAAAATGAACTCACCAAAACCATTCGTTTGTTCTTTTAGCAACGTTCCTTCCATTGTAATTATTACTTCTGGAATAGGCTGGCCTGTTACCGCATCCTTAACACTCCCTTTAACATTTGTCTCTTGTGCTAGCACTGAAACACATGAAATTAATCCATATAAAAAGATAAATATACTTTTACTCATACTAAAAATAATAGGTAATATTAGCCTTAACCTTCAAAATCAGATATTTAAGGTAATTAAATTTACATTATTTATAATAAATATCTACCTTTAATAATGTTTTTATCACATACAACAACTTTAACATACTATTAAATTCATGAACACTATTAAATTGCTGTTTACCGCGTTTTTAATCATAGCCTTTGTAGGTGTTAACGCCCAGGAGGAAAAGAAGTATAAAATTCACACTGTGGCCTTTTATAATCTTGAAAATCTATTCGACGCGGTAGATGACACGTCAAAAAATGATGAAGCGAGTCCCATAATGGAAATTAAATCAGATCGAGAAGGCGTTTACAAAAAGAAAGTGCGCAATATGGCGAAAGTGATTTCTGATATCGGATTAAGTGATACCGGTAATTCACCGGCCGTAATAGGCATTTGTGAAGTGGAAAACAGAACCGTTATAGAGGACCTGGCAAATGCCCCTGAATTACTTAATAAAGATTATGGTATTGTACATTTCGATTCTCCAGATAGGCGTGGAATTGATGTCGCTTTAATGTATCAGAAAGACTTATTTCAACTAATATCTAAAAGTGCGCACACCTTAAAAATTTTCGATAACGCTTCTAGAAAACGTATTTATACTAGAGATCAACTTCTTGTTACTGGTAAGCTGGACGGAGAAACAATGCACTTTATTGTTAACCACTGGCCATCGCGTCGTGGTGGAGAAGAGCGCAGTAGAGCGAAACGTGTAGCTGCAGCAAAACTAAGCAAGCATATTATAGATTCTTTACAAGTTATAGACCCGTACGCAAAAATTATTATAATGGGAGATTTAAACGACAACCCTAACAATGCCAGTATAAAAGATGTTTTAAAAGCCGAAAGAAAAAAGAAACAGGTCGCACTTAAAGGCATTTACAACCCTATGATAACGCTTTTTAAAAAAGGCCAAGGCTCTAATGCTTATAGAGATAGCTGGAGTTTATTTGACCAAATGATGTTAACAAAACCCTTTATTGAAGAGGGTTACCAATCGTTTAAGTTTTATAAAGCAGGTATTTTTAATAAAAATTACTTGATAAACACGACTGGGCGCTATAAAGGATACCCTTTTAGAAGTTTTGGAAATGGTAGTTTTACAGAAGGCTATAGTGATCACTTTCCAGTGTATGTTTATTTAATAAAGGAAGTGGAATAAACCCACTTATTAAACATAAAAAAAAGGAGCTTAAGTATTTAATCAAGCTCCTTTTTGTTGTAATATAATTAACTGTTATATCCAGTTACTCCAAGGAATTCTAGATAGAATTAGAAGCATACCAATAGTGTAAAATATAGCTAATGGTTTAAACTTCCCTGTAGAGCTTAGTTTCTTTTTATGTTTAGAGTATCCAATAGTAATAAAGGCAACTGCTAGAATAGCAACGAACGGGTGCTCTACTGCTAATAAACGCGTGTAAGATGTTAAGCCTCCCATTCCATTAGTTGTTATACTATTTAAGCCTAAAGGCGAGGTGAAATATAACACTAAGCCAATTAAAAGCTGAATGTGTGTAACAATTAAAGTAAACAAAGCGATTCTAAAATCATTGTTTCCATATTCTTTCTTTCCAAAAAACTTAACAAGCGCATTGAAGGCTCCTATAACCACCATAAATACTACTAAATAGGCCCAATACGAATGAAGATCTTTTACTACTGTATACATATTCTTATATATTTTTTAATTAAAACAAATGTAATAATTATAAAGCATAAAAAAACCGCTTCAATACGATGAAGCGGTTTAAATTGCATATAATTTTAATTTTTCTAATTAGAAGTTAAAACGGATACTAGTATTCCAAGTTCTTCCGTAACCAAAACGTCCATTATTATCTTTATTGATTCCTTTATAGTTTTCAGTTGGATCTGCTGACGCTGCATCAGTTCCAAATACAGACTCTAAATACACTTCATCAAACACGTTGTTGATGTTTACTCTAAATTGAATTGAATTTGTCTTGTCTTTTCCTACTAAAGCTTTAAAAGATAAACCAGCATCTACCGTATCGTAAGATGGTAAAGATACAGGAGGTGCTTCTTTACTAAAGTTCCCTTCCGAATGTTGATCGTTATACCAGTTCCATGAGGTATCGAAACTAAATCTTGGTAAGATTTCGTAATCTGCAGAAACCCCTCCAGTTACTTTAGCTGCACCACCAACGTTTAAATCGTCGATATCAATTTTTTCTTCTTCACCAATTTGAACACCATCAGCATCAAAAGTTCTTCTTGTCACTTCTCCTTTATATTTCCAATCTCCTAAAGATAAATACCCTTTTACTTTTAAGTTTTGCATTGGACGCGTGAATACTTCTAACTCAACACCACTGTGTACTTGTTTTTGCCCTAAATTTTGAAAGGCTCTATACTCTGCAGATTCTTGGTTTTTACCATTTGTACTTGGATCTGTTCTGTTAGCCCAAATCGTGTGATAAATGTTAAAGTTAGCAGAAAACAATTCTCCTCCAAATTGATACCCTGCTTCTAAACCTGTGATTTTTTCATTGTCTACCGCTGGATTAATTAAATCAACGCTGTTTCTATTATTGTCTAGTAAGTTGTCATGGAAAGGCTGACGAGAATAGTAACCCGCATTAACAAATACTTTATTAGAGTCGTTAATAGCGTAAGCTGCACCAGCTTTTAAGTTATACCCAATATTAGACACTTTTTCAGATTCTCTAGAATCATCGTAGTTAAACTCGTTCGTAACTAAATGATCTTGATTTGATAAGGCTCCTTGAAAGAACGCTGAAATATCATCTTGAGAATACTCTAACTGACCGAATAAACCATAATATGTGATTACTTCTTCGTAGTTATATCCTAAACGATCACCAACAGTAGTATTCGTATTGAATACCATTCCCCATGGACTAATACCGTACTCTTCAGAAATCGTATAATCTCCTAAAAATGTACTGCTTTCGTTTATAGAGTTTTGACCTAAAAATTCTGTTACGCCTCTAAAGTGAATACCGTTATACGTTCTTACATCCGCTCCAGCATTAAGCGTTAACGTTTCGCTTAACTCTGTAGTATAATTTGAAACTAACCCAAACCAGTTATGATTATTGTTCGAGCTACGTGCGTAAAAATCACCATTATCATCTTTAGTTAATGAAGCAAAAGCACCTCGACCTAAAGAACCATAAAGCACTGTAGATAATGAAGAATTATCATCAATTGTCCAATCCCAGGATAGATTTGCTACCGGTTTATGGTAGATATTTCTTCCACTTGGGTATTTACCTTCGATAAGATTTGGACTCGCAATACCTGTTTCGTTCCAATCGTTATAGCGTCTTCCGTTTTCTAAAAATGTTCCTATAGAACCTCTACCTGCCGCAGCGTGCCATTGTGGAGCACCTGTTAATAATACGTTCAACGTATGGTCGTCGTTAGGTTGGTAACCTAAAGAGAAAAAGTAAGTTTGGCCCTGGCCTCCTGTATAATCTACATAACCATCACCTTGCCAGTGACCTAATAAACTTGCAAAAGACCATCCTTTTTCGTTTACACCGGTAGAATAGTAGGCTGTTGTTTTTGTATAATCGTCGTTTCCAACCATTTGCTGCACAAAACCACCTTCTCTTCTATCTATTGACTTCGTTACGATATTTACCGTACCACCTACAGAAGAAATTGCTAATTTAGAAGATCCTAAACCACGTTGTACCTGTACTGCGTTTGCTACATCTAATACACCAGACCAGTTAGACCAGTACATTTTACCGTCTTCCATACCATTAATTGGCTGTCCGTTTAATAAAAATGCTGTATTGGTTTGGTCAAAACCACGTAAATACATTGATCCTTCACCAAATCCACCACCTTTAATGTTCTGTACAGAAGGCGTAGATTTTAAAATCTCTGGTAAATCCCAGTTCCCAGCTTTCTCTTGAATTTCTGCTGCTTTAATAGTAGATACAGCCACTGGCGTATTTCTATCTTCTGCTAAATCGATAATACCAGAACCTGTAATTACAACCTCTTCTAAAGTGTTGTCAGACACTAATTTAATTGTACCCAGAGAAGTCTTTCCTTTAAAAGATAACGACTTCTTCTCGTAACCTACATAAGAGATAACGATTTTACCCGCTTCCGAAGAAGTTTTTAGGCTAAAATTACCGTCAAAATCTGTAGAAACACCATTGGTTGTACCTACTTCAATAACGTTTACTGCCGGTAAAGGCTCGTTCGATTCTGGATCCAGCACAGTACCTGTTACTATACTCTGAGCCATTGTGTTAGCAGACAACATTAGCGTTACTGCAAAAAACAAAAATTTGATTGAGTTCTTCATCTTGTTAAATTAACTATTGATATTTTTAATATTTTGTGCAAAAATACAGATAATCTTAAATATTTACCATTAACTTAAGGTTAACATTTAATTATTATTGCTAAAGTAACATAACAACTTATATTTCAGCTGATTACTACGTAAACATATCAACAAAGTTTTTAACAACACGCTATTTTAAAGACTTGTAATGGGCTAAAAGGTTATGTGTAGAAGCGTCATGAACGCTAGTTTTCTCCTCATTAATCTCAGATAGGATAGTATTGGCTAATTGTTTACCGAGCTCTACCCCGTATTGATCGTAGCTATAAATATTCCAGATAATGCCTTGAACAAATATTTTATGCTCATACATTGCTAGCAACTCTCCTAAACTTTCTGGTGTTAGTTTATTAATAAAGATTGAATTTGTAGGCTTATTGCCTTTAAACACTTTAAATGGTAATATGCGATCTATCGTGTCTTGCGGTACCTTATTAGAGATCAGATCATTAATAATATCTTCTCTCTTTTTTCCGTGCAATAAAGCTTCCGTTTGGGCAACATAATTAGAGATTAATTTGTCATGATGCGCTTGGTTACCGAATAAACTTTCAGCAAAACCTATAAAATCCACAGGTATTAACTTTGTACCTTGATGTATTAATTGAAAGAAAGCATGTTGCGAATTCGTGCCTGGTTCTCCCCATACAATGGTTCCTGTCTGGTAGTCTACCGGCAACCCATTTCTATCGACACTTTTACCATTACTTTCCATTATACCTTGCTGCAAGTAACTGGTTAGTTTATTAAGATATTGAGAATAGGCGATAACCGCTTCGGTTTCCGACTTAAAAAAATTATTATACCAAACACTTAACAAGGCCAGAACAACAGGAATATTTGTTTTAAAATCTTCAGTTTTAAAATGGGTGTCCATTTTATTAGCGCCTTTTAATAGACTTTCAAAATTTGAAAATCCTAAAGACAAACTAATGGTTAAGCCTACAGCGCTCCATAATGAAAAACGACCACCAACCCAGTTCCACATCGCAAAAATGTTGTCTTCGTGGATACCAAAAGATGTTACTTTTTTTATATTTGAAGACACCGCTACAAAGTGTTTTTCTATATCTTTTTGCGAGCCTGCTTTTAAAAACCACTCCTTTACAGTATTAGCATTTGCTAACGTCTCCTGCGTTGTAAAGGTTTTAGAAACAATTACAAATAGCGTTGTTTCTGGGTTTAATTGCGCTAAGGTTTCACTAATATGATCACCATCTATATTACTTATAAAATGGGCTTTAAGATGATTCTTATAAAAACGAAGGGAATCTACCACCATCGCGGGTCCCAGATCACTCCCGCCAACACCAATATTTACAATATCCGTAAACGCTTTTCCCGAGAATCCCTTTTGGTTTCCGCTAACGATGCAATGCGTAAAATTTTTAATTTTTTCCTTAACCTCATTAATCTCAGGAATTACATTTTTGTCTTTTACACACACCGTATCGGTAGCATTTGCTCTTAAAGCGGTATGTAAAACAGCTCTCTTTTCTGTATGATTTATAGGTTCTCCAGAAAAGTAAGAAGAAATTGCTTCTTTTAACTTTAACTCATCAGCTAAATTTAAAAGTAGTTGCATCGTTTCTTCTGTTATTCTGTTTTTAGAATAATCGACATAAAAATCTTCCCACTTAATGGTAAATGTCTGTGCACGATCTAAATCTTTTGAAAATAAAGCACTCATTTCAACCTCTTTAATAGCATTAAAGTGCTGTTCTAGAGCTTTCCAAGATTTAGTTTGCGTAGGGTTTCTTGAAGATATATTCATTGTTTCTTAGTCTATATCGGCAACGTTATCGCTATTTAAAGTTTCGGTTAGTGCATTTTCAATCACTTCCGATTCTTCAAAAAGTTGGTATTCGACAGCATCCAATTGTTGCTTTATAGGTTTTATAAACTCTAAATATTTAATTTTTAATTTATCTGAAATAGGCTCAGCGTCTGGTAAATCTTGTTTAAAGGGGTCCACTTGCTTTCCGTTTTTCCAGAAACGGTAGCACACGTGTGGCCCTGAGGTATTTCCGGTCATTCCAACCCAACCAATAACATCACCTTGCCCCACGAAATCTCCCACTTTAGACTTTCGTTTACTCATATGAAGGTATTGCGTGGAGTAGGTCGCATTGTGTTTAATTTTTACATAATTACCGTTACCGCCCCGTTTCTCTGATGCGATTACCGTACCATTTGCCGTTGCCATAATGGGTGTTCCGGTGCCGGCGGCGAAATCGGTGCCTTTGTGAGGGCGTACTCTGTTACCATATAAAGCAATGCGTCTGTTTAAATTATACCGCGACGAAATACGTTGAAATTTAACCGGTGATTTTAAAAAGGCGCGACGCAAATTTTTAGCTTCATCGTTAAAATAATCTTTAATACCTTTAAGGCTATCGGTTTCAAATTGGAAAGCATAAAGCGGACGTTTGTTATGCTCAAAATACGCAGCTTTTATAGTTTGAATACCCGCATAAATTGAATCGTCAATATATCTTTCGGTATAAATAACTTTAAACTTGTCGTTTTTTTGAAGTCTAGTAAAATCGATGGTCCAAGCGTAAACATCGGCCATTTTATAGGCCAAAGCGATGCTTTTTCCTTGCTGACTTAGGGCTTCTGAAATATTTGAAGTAATAATTCCAGAAATTTCTCTTTCTACATATTTTATAGGTTTCGAACTGGTATAAGCGTGAATTGAATCTTGAAAATTTATAACTACATAATCTGTTTTATTTGGCTGGTAAATAAAACATTTTGGTTGCTGTAAAGAGTCGTTAGAACATAGAATGGTGTACGGTTTTCCCACCTGAAGTTTCCTAATATCGAAGGTATCTCTAGCGCGTTCTGCAATTTTAAAAATCGTAGAATACCCTAACTGGTTACGTTCTAGTATTTCACCAAAACTGTCTCCTTTTTTTACCGTATCTCTTTTAACGACGTAGTCATTAAGATTAAAGCCAAATTCAAAAAGGTCTTCTGGCTCTTCAATTAATACGGTCTCTAAAGTGTCTATCTGTTGCTCTTCTTTCTTACAACTATATAACGTTATAAAAAGTATAACTATAATTATACATCTTTGCCCCAATCTGCTTGCTCTTGTTCGCTCCATAAGTCTGGAAAAAATATTCTTTTTTGATATTTTGGGTGCATATACTTTACCCATTCACTTCCTCCTGTTGCCTCTACTGCTTTTCCACCAATTTTTAAATAGTGGTTTGCTGTATTGTAATGCGCCATAACCCACGTAATATTGACCGTGTAATCTAAGTGACGCATTGCTTTTACTAGGTCTTCATTTTCTCTAACCGCTTTAGGCAACCCTTTAAAAGTGCTCCATAAATTGTGCGTGTTATAGAATTCGACAAATCTAATAAATTCATCTTTGTATTTCTCTTCGAAAACTGTTAATGTATAGGTTTTTTTTCCAGTTTTATAATCTTTTCCTGCTGCTTGCCAATACAAGTGCTCGAAAGCGTGCTCGAAAGGGGTGTTGCGATCTATAGTAGCTCTAAACCTTTTGTCTATTAAGTTAATAAGCTCGGTAGAAGCAAATTCTATCTTTCTGTATTGCGCACTTTGAAAACCACTTGCTGGTGTTAATGTATGTCGGAATTTATTGTATTGTGCGACATCCATTCCTTCACGCATAACGTTAAATGAAGAGGTTAACATATCGAAATAACGACTAACACGCATTAATTTATCTTCGAAAAACGTCGCGTCAATATTTTCTTTCTTTGCGACTTGCTCAATTTCCCAAAGGATCATTTTAAATAACAGTTCGTTGACTTGGTGATACATTAAAAATACCATCTCGTCTGGTAACGTTGTGCGTTGATTTTGAAGACTTAGTAAAGCATCGGTTTGAATATACTCCCAATAATTTATAGGTTTCGAGTGCAACAAGCCATCCAAATGAACGTCTACATCTTGATTTATAGCTTCGTATTTATCTCTAAGTTGGTCGGTTATATCTTTTTTGGTATTCATTAGTTGTTTACTATAATTTTGAATGGATGCTTAAGGCCTTTAAAAGCGTCTAAATCTGCTCTTAACGAACCTACAGCCAAATCTGCTTTGATGCGTAAAGGTACTTTATTTTTGTCTTTTGAAACCCATAGAGTTAAACTTTCTTCTTCTTTAAAAACACGACCTGCCATAACATACGGTCTAAATTTTAATGACGCGACAGTACCAAAATCGGTATCTATACTTTCTTCGCCTAAATACTTCAATTTAAAACCATAGTTTTCTTCATCAAAGAACATATCTAGTGTAACCTCATCGCCAATTCTAAGTGTAGAAATATCTAGTTTATTACGCAAATAATAAAAAGTAGACACCATATCTTGAATATTGGGTTTGGTGGTTATTGACTTTTTTGTATTATGCTTTTTGTTGTGGACTAGAGCTTCGTTTTTTGCTTGATTAAAATTGATTTCTAGATTTTTTTTATGTCCACCCTCGTTGATATCTCTAACAAATTTATAGGGCAACATTGTATGTCTATCAAAATAACTTTCGTACCTATCTTTTACTTTAAAAAACCATTTTATCATTCCAGTAGTCCATCCTTTTCCTACAACGTGATAGACATCGTTTCCGTTAAGCGAGGTTTCGTTTACCGCTAAGGTAGCATTTCCAGCTTTGAGAAAGCCGCTATAACTCATTTTGAATCTAAACCACTCTCCTTCTCCAAAAGCGCTTTCTTGAGAAGTGGCTATATGAACTATAAAGAAGGCAACGATTAGTACTACTATTTTTTTCATATTGTGAGGTATTTTATTATAACGGCTTTAAAGCTATTGTAATATAGAATACAATTACTATTCCAAAAATATAAAACAAAAAAATGCCACCGACATAAGCGGTAGCATTTTTCAATTTATTTGTAATAAAATTTTGTTAAAGTGTTCCTCTTAATGCTTGTTCTCTTTCTATAGATTCGAACAACGCTTTAAAATTTCCTGCTCCAAAACCTTTGGCTCCCATTCTCTGAATCACCTCAAAAAACAATGTTGGTCTATCTTCTAATGGTTTTGTAAAGATTTGAAGTAAGTAACCTTCTTCGTCAGCATCAATCATAATCCCTAATTTCTTAAGCGCTTCGATATCTTCTCTAAGCTCATGACTGTACTCCTCTAATCGTCCTGGAACGGCATTATAATATTCTTCTGGTGGTGTAGACAGAAATTCTATTCCACGAGATTTTAGTTTGGCAACTGTTGTTATAATATCGTCTGTTGCTACAGCAATGTGCTGTACACCAGACCCTTCATAAAAGTCTAAATACTCCTCAATTTGAGAGCGTTTTTTACCTTCGGCAGGCTCGTTAATTGGAAATTTTATACGTCCGTTACCATTACTCATCACCTTACTCATTAATGCTGAATATTCGGTGTGTATTTGCTTGTCATCGAACGATAAAAAGTTCACAAAACCCATAACATCTTCATACCATTTTACCCACGTATTCATTTCATTCCATCCTACGTTTCCTACCATATGGTCTATAAATTTTAAACCGGTTGGCTCAGGATTGTAATCTGATTTCCACTCTACGAATCCTGGCATAAATGTACCGCTGTAGTTTTTGCGCTCTACAAACATATGTACGGTTTCGCCATACGTGTAAATACCAGCTTTTACCACTTCTCCAAACTCATCTTTTTCTGCGATTGGCTCCAAATACGATTTCGCACCACGTTTTGTAGTTTCTTCGTACGCTTTTCTAGCATCGTCCACCCACAAAGCAATAACTTTTACACCATCACCATGTTTTACAATATGGTCGTTTATTGGCGATTTACTGTTTAATGGCGTTGTTAATACTAAACGGATTTTATCTTGCTTTAACACGTAGCTCACAGAATCTCTAGACCCTGTTTCTAACCCTTTGTAGGCGTAAGATTGAAAACCGAATGCTGTTTTATAAAAGTGTGCGGCTTGTTTAGCATTACCCACATAAAACTCTATGTAATCGGTACCTAATAGTGGCAAAAAATCTTGTGCGCCTTCAAATATTTTTTCTAATCCGTACTCTACTGATTGTATGTCTTTTTTACTCATAATATATATTTTTATAATAGTGCATTAATAGGAAAGCCCCGTTTAAAATGGCGTTTGACTTCTAATTAAATAATTCACTTAAAATTGTGTTATTGTTTTGTTTTTAGCCCTGATTGATGCGGTATCCTTTTTTAATTTTTCTTTAAAAAAGATGTAGCGGAAAGCAGGAAATAGCTCCTTCTTTAAATTACTCTAACCACGATTTAAAGTACTCTTCGTCTGCAATTTTAAGTGCTTCTTCGGTTACTTTTAAGGGTTTAAAGGTGTCTACCATAACGGCGAGTTCATCGGTTTTTACTTTCCCAATACTGCGCTCGGTTGCTCCGGGGTGTGGACCGTGAGGAATTCCGGCAGGGTGTAATGAGATGTGTCCAGCTGCTATATCATTTCGGCTCATAAAATCACCATCGACATAATACAAGACCTCATCGCTGTCTATATTACTGTGGTTGTACGGCGCAGGAATACTGTCGGGGTGGTAATCGTACAGTCGTGGCACGAAACTGCAGACCACGAAGGCATCGGTTTCGAAAGTTTGATGCACTGGTGGCGGTTGGTGAATACGCCCTGTTATGGGTTCGAAATCGTGAATTGAAAAGGCGTACGGATAGTTATACCCGTCGTAGCCCACAACATCGAAAGGATGCGTTGCGTAAACCATTTCGAAGATATCGTCTTGCTTTTTAACTTTTATAATAAAGTCTCCGGTTTCGTTGTGTGTTTCTAACTCTTGCGGCTGACGCAGATCGCGCTCGCAAAACGGAGAATGTTCTAATAATTGTCCGAAATAATTACGGTACCGTTTTGGTGTGTAGATAGGGCGTCGAGATTCGACAATAAACAAGCGGTTATCTTCAGTATCGAAGTCTATTTTATAGATAACACCTCTTGGCACTAATAAATAGTCGCCGTATTTAAAGTCCAAATTACCTAAATGCGTGCGTAATTTACCGGTACCCTTGTGAATAAAAATAAGCTCGTCTGCGTCTGAGTTTTTATAAAAATAGTCGGTTTGCAACTGTTTAGGAGCCGCTAAAATAATACTACAATCGCTGTTGGTTAATACCGTTTTACGACTTTCTAAATAATCGTTTTCTGGTGTTACTTGAAACCCTCTTAAACGATAGGATTGTATATGGTTTTCTTTCGCTATTTTAGGTGCAACACTATATTGCTTTCTAATTTCTTTAACTTGGGTTGGTCTGTGTTCGTGATACGAATTTGTAGACATCCCATCGAAACCAATAGTACCAAATAGTTGTTCGGCATACAAGCTGCCATCAGGTTTTCTAAATTGCGTGTGGCGCTTTGGTGGAATCTTTCCTAATTTATGGTAAAAAGGCATAATAATTTTTTTAATAATTAAACAATAATTTGATTGTTAATTATATAGCATCATTCTGGGTTCCTCTTTATAAGGAATTTTAAATGCGATAATAAGTCTTGCCAAAAGTGTTTCATTACCAACAAATATCGTTAATTTTTTGGAGTTTATAAAATGTAATTGAATAACTCGTAACGCGAATATTTAAAACCACTGATTTTGAGGCTGTTTTTAACTCACCTGAGACGTATAACACATTTAAAAAAGAAGTCACTTCCGTTTTTTAGCAAGAAACACTAAAACCAGAAACCCAAATTAAAAAACCAGTAACTTTCTTGAGTGTCTGGAGACCACGTATAACGTGCTTCGATGGGGCCTAAAAAGGTTTCCACCCCATAACCTAAAGCATAACCAGAGTAAGTTGGCCACGCAAACCAACCTACAGTATCGAATAAATCATTTTCAATATTAGCATAGTTTGCTGCTAATAAAATGTGGTTTTTTTTAAACACTTCGTAATCGGCTTGAACGGTTGCTTTAATATAACTATTTCCACGAATAGATAAAAAGTCGTAACCATAAAAGGATTTAAGATTATTTACAAAGTTTTTAGCGTAACCGCCAAGAATATAGTCGAAAGATGAACTTTGGTTAGAATTAATACTTAAACCCGCTTCGTTTATAATTGAAGCGCTAAACTTATCGCTAAAACTCTGTGCGTAGCCCAACTTACCGCTTAACACTGAAAATTCTGAGAAATCCTTATTATAGTCTGACGAATATAAGTAAATATTAAAATCGCCATTAAGATAAAATCCTTTTGAAGGATAGTACTTATCATCGAAAGAATCGTATGTAATATTGCCATATAAACTTACATAATCACTTTTATCGAAATAAGTTTCTTTATTAGACTCGGCAATTACGGTTTCTGTACTTATTTTTAAACGTTGATGTTGCGCGCCTAAAGTAATTTTAAAATCGTTTTTATATTGCGTTTGCACAAAGAAACGATTGCTTAAATCGCTTAATTGCGTATTTAGTTTATTGACTCCTGAAAGCGTCAATTCTTCGGGCGTTAATAATCCTGATGCCGATACGTTTGCCTGGAATTCACTGTATTCAGAGCTTACTCCAATACTCCAATAATGTCCTTTATCGATATAATAATCAAAATTATACCGTACATTATCCCCCACGATAAAATCAAAGGACAAAACATCACTTTTAAATAACAACTGCTTGTTCGTAATATTTACTAAAAGAGCACTTTTATATAGCCCGTCATAATGTAGTCCTAATTTTAGAGAAGCTGTTTTTTTCGTCTCCTTCAATTCTGTGTACAAATCGTAACCGTCTACACCCTTTTTTTTCGAAGGTTTCAATTTATAATTAAAACTATCGAAGTTATTTGTTCCTACCAAATTGTTTGTTCCACTTACAAAAGCGTCGTAAGTGATCTTCTCAGAGGGTTTAAACTTAAATTTACCTAATACGTAAGACATTGTATAATTATGTAATCCTTCAAAATAAATATCATTAATTTGAAGGCTGTCGGGCACTTTATGTTCTGTAATTTCTAAGGGTTCTTTAATTTGTTGTCCGGCAAGGACTTTTAATTCTGGAATTTTTAAAACAGCCGCAGCTTCTCCGTTTTCAATAATTTTCTCACCTAAATCGAAAGACACCACCGTAAATTTTGTAATATCTGGTTTGATATAAATATCTGTTTTTTTAGACTTCTCTTTCATATCATTAATGGTACGAAAGTTATTTATCTGAAATAATATCGCAGCAGCTGAAGACAAATCTGTTCGCTTCGCCAATCCATCTTGCACATCGACACCTATTATAACATCCATTCCTTTAGCTCGAAGTTCGTCTATAGGATAATTATTAACCACACCTCCATCTATTAACAATTCGTCATTAATGAGTACGGGTTGAAACAACGATGGAAAGGCACCACTTGCTTTTACTGCCAATGCCAAATTGCCCTTATCTAATATCACGGGCTGCCCATTCTCTATATTTGTTGCAATACAGAAAAAAGGAATAGGAAGTTTACTAAAATCGTCCGTATTGGAAACGTGCAACGTTAACCGTGATAATAAATTGAACGTGTTTTGTCCACGAGATAATGCCGATGGTAATTTTAGAGAAAAATTGTCGAAAGGTAAGGTCACCGCATATTTTTCGTAGTTTTCGCGCTCGTAGAACGTTTTTGCTTCTCGCGGAATATTATCGTTAATAATTTTACTAAAATCTACTCTTTTAAATATAGAATCTAATTGTTTTCCGGAGTATCCTGAAGCGTATAGCGACCCTACAATAGCACCCATACTTGTACCCGCAACATAATCGACACGAATACCGAGACTATCTATTACTTTCAAGGCACCAATATGAGCCAATCCTTTTGCACCTCCACCACTTAAAACCAGACCCACTTTCGGTTCTTTATTTCCGTCATTTTGGGCATAAATATTACCACTTAAAACGACTAATAATAGCGTTAAAATAATTAGGTACTTCATCTATTAGTCTTCATTTTTATGGTAGTAATTATAAATTTTTTCGGCCCTAGAAACACCAATCACAGCCTCTAACTCGTCTAGCTTTGCATAGGCAACGCGTTTCGCCGATTTGAACGCTTTTAACAAATCTACGATTGTTTTTTCACCAATACCTGGAATTGTTTCCATTTCTGTATTTAACGCGGCTTTGCTACGTTTATTCCTGTGGTGCTCAATTCCGAAACGGTGCGCTTCGTTTCTTAATTGTTGTATTATTTTAAGGGTTTCACTTTTTTTATCTAAATACAATGGTATGGAGTCTCCCGGATAAAACAGCTCCTCTAAGCGTTTTGCAATACCAATAATGGCTATTTTTCCTCTCAATTCTAAATCGTCTAAGCTTTTTAAGGCCGATGATAATTGGCCTTTTCCACCATCAATTATAATTAGTTGTGGTAACGGTTGGTTCTCGTCTAACAATCGTTTATATCTTCTGTAAACAACTTCTTCCATAGAAGCAAAATCGTCCGCACCTACAACCGTTTTAATATTAAAATTTCTATAATCCTTTTTACTTGGCTTTCCGTTTTTAAAAACTACACAAGCCGCTACCGGATTTGTTCCTTGAATGTTCGAATTGTCGAAACATTCTATATGCCGTGGCTCTACACTTAAACGCAAATCCGTTTTCATCTGTGCCATTATACGTTTTACATGGCGATCTGGATCTGTAATTCTTACTTGTTTAAAGCGTTCCATTCGGTAATATTTAGCATTTCGAATAGATAAATCTAGAATATGCTTTTTATCTCCCAATTGCGGAATCGTTACTTTCAGCTCATCGCCAAGATGCACCTTAAAAGGTACATATATTTCTCTAGAATTAGAGTTGAATCGCTGTCTAATTTCAATTATTGCGAGCTCTAAAAGTTCTTTGTCCGCCTCGTCTAATTTCTTTTTAATTTCTAAGGTATGTGACCTCGTAATAGAACCATAAGATATCTGAAGAAAATTAATATAACCATAGCTGTCGTCGCTTACAATGGAGAATACATCAACGTTACTAATTCGCGGATTAATAATTGTAGATTTTGCTTGATAATTTTCTAAAACTTCAATTTTTTCTTTAATCTTCTGTGCTTCTTCAAACTGCATATTCTCGGCAAAAATGCTCATTTGCTCTCTAAACACATCTATAGAATCTTTAAAATTCCCTTTTAAGATTTCTTTTATCGCCACTATATTTTCGTGGTAATGCGCTTCGGTTTCTAAACCTTCACAAGGGCCTTTGCAATTTCCTATGTGGTATTCTAAACACACTTTATATTTATCTGCTTCAATTTTCTCTTGAGCCAAATCGTAAGTACACGTTCTTAATTGGTATAATCCTTTTATTAAATCCAAAAGTACCGATACCGTTTTCATACTCGTATATGGCCCAAAATACTGGCTCCCATCTTTTATAATACGACGGGTAGGAAAAATTCTAGGAAAGCGTTCATTTTTAATACAAATCCACGGATACGATTTGTCGTCTTTTAACAAGACATTATACCGTGGCTTGTACTTCTTTATTAAGTTGTTTTCAAGTAAAAGCGCATCGGTTTCAGTTTCAACAACAATATGTTTTATACTCTCTATATTTTTAACTAGCACACGAGTTTTACCATTATCGTGGGTTTTATTAAAGTAAGAACTTACTCTTTTTTTAAGATTTTTAGCCTTTCCAACATAAATAATAGTGCCCTCGGCGTCCAGGTATTGATATACTCCGGGCGAGTTGGGTAAGGTTTTTATCTGCAGATCTAAAGGGGTTTCACTCATTGTGTAAAGGTAATTATTTATCTGTTTTTTTAAAGTATAGTAAATCCCATTAAACGTTAATCTTTTACAAAATAACATTTTTCTGCATTAACTATTTTATTACATTGCACCACTTTATTATCTTATCAAGATGAAAAAAAAAATCATTGGTCGCGTTGACAAAGTCGACTTTCCGAAACTTAATTTATATAGTATAAACGTTAAAGTGGATTCTGGCGCTTATACTTCAGCTATACATTGCTCAAAAATAAAAGAAGAAAACAAGCAATTAAAATGCACTTTTTATAGCAAAGGACACCCGAATTTTAATGGTAAAGAGGTTGTTTTCGATACTTATTCTTTTACAAATGTAAAGAGTAGTAATGGACAAGTAGAGAATAGGTATAAAATTAAGTCGGAAATTATACTCTTTGGAAAAACGTATAAAATAAATTTTACACTAAGCACAAGAGCAGAGATGAAGTTTCCTGTTTTAATTGGAAGACAATTTTTAAGTCGCAAATTTATGATAGATGTAGATAAAGAAAACCTATCCTATAAAAAATCACTAGAATGAATATAGTAATATTATCAAGAAACGCCCATTTATACTCTACAAGACGATTAATTGAAGAAGGCGAAAAAAGAGGACATAAGCTAGAGGTTATTGACCCGTTGCGTTGCGATATCATTATCGAAAAAGAAAGACCACGTATTTATTATAAAGACAGATATCTTGATTATGTAGATGCTGTTATCCCTAGAATTGGAGCTTCGGTAACGTTTTACGGTTGCGCTGTAGTGCGCCAATTTGAAATGATGAATGTGTTTACAACGGCATCTTCAGAGGCTATTTTAAAATCTAGAGACAAATTAAAAAGTCTTCAAATTTTAAGTAAAGCAGGAATCGGAATGCCCAAAACAGTGTTTACAAACTACTCTAGAGATGTTGAAGAAGTTGTCGCGCATGTTGGGGGAACGCCTTTAATTATAAAGCTATTAGAAGGAACGCAGGGTTTAGGTGTGGTTTTAGCTGAAACAAAAAATGCTGCCGAATCTGTTCTAGAAGCATTTAATGGCTTACAAGCCCGCGTAATTGTACAAGAGTTTATAAAAGAAGCAAAAGGTGCCGATTTAAGAGCTTTAGTCGTAGACGGGCAAGTTGTAGGCGCTATGAAACGCCAAGGAAAAGAAGGGGAATTTAGATCTAATTTACACCGTGGTGGATCGGCAAATATTATAAATTTAAATGATGCTGAGATTGCCGTGGCTATGAGAGCATCGAAAGCCTTAAAACTACCTGTTTGTGGTGTCGATATGTTACAATCTGCTCGTGGACCACTGTTATTAGAAGTGAATTCTACCCCTGGCTTAGAAGGTATTGAAGCCGCAACAGAAAAAAACATCGCTCTAAATATTATTAGCTATATTGAACAAAATCATATACAATAAATGAAGGAAAGCGGTACCGTTTTAAATATTCTTGGGGAATCTATTTACCCCGGTGAAAGCAGAGAAGCCGCGTTTAACATTGCTAAGCTGCACACGCAAACGCCTGTAGATGTTCCTGTAATTATAGAACGCTCTAAAAAACCAGGGCCCACAATTTTATTTACTGCAGGTATACATGGTGACGAGGTTAATGGTGTAGAAATAGTACGACAGCTTATCGCTAAAGGTATTAACAAACCCAAAAAAGGAACTATAATTTGTATTCCAGTTATTAATATTTTCGGCTTTATTAATATGAATCGGTCGTTTCCCGATGGTCGCGATTTAAACCGCGTGTTTCCAGGTGTAAAATCGGGATCGTTGGCAAGTCGTGTGGCCAACCAATTGATTACTGAGATTTTACCCCACATCGATTTTGTTTTAGATTTTCACACCGGTGGGGCTTTACGTTTTAATGCCCCTCAAATTCGCATTGCAAAAGGAAACCCCGATTACGACGCTATGGCCAAGGTATTTGGTGCTCCTTTTATTGTGTATACAAAAAACATAAGTCGCTCGTTTAGAAACACGTGTAACCAAATGGGCAAACCTATTTTGTTATACGAAGGAGGGAAATCGTTACATATAGACGCGAATGTTACGAACACCGGTGTCAATGGCGCAAAACGTGTTTTGCATCATTTCGGAATGCTTAGAAGTAATTTTAAAGTCTCTAAACCTAAAAAAGAACCGTTATACGTTAAAGAAAGTAAATGGATTCGCGCTACGTTTTCTGGGATGTTTAAGTCTACAACACATATTGAAAAGCTAGTAGAAAAAGGAGAGGTTTTGGGCCATATCACAGATCCCTACGGTAAATTTAATCATTTTGTAAAAGCGCCAAATGCAGGATATATTATCAATATAAATGATGCGCCTTTAATTTATCAAGGGGATGCATTGTTTCATATTTCGATAGAACACGATAAATAAGAGGGTTATGGTAAAAGCCGAATTAAGAAAAAAATATAAAGAACTTCGCAAAAATTTATCCGAAGACCAAAAAGAAGAATTCAGCTTAGCGATAGCAAATAATCTGCTATCACTTTCAATTTGGGAAAAGGACTTCTATCATATTTTTCTTTCGATTGAAACACAAAAGGAAATAAACACCGATTATATTTTAAATATTTTAGCTGGAAAAGATAAGAATATTGTAATTTCTAGAAGTAATTTTGATACGATTACCTTAGAAAATGTTTTGTTAACGGATAGTATTACAATTACGTTAAATGCCCATAATATCCCTGAGCCTATTGGTGGCATTCCAATACCCGCAAATAGTATAGATGTGGTGTTTATACCACTATTAGCCTTCGACGAGAAAGGTAACCGGGTTGGATATGGCAAAGGTTTTTATGATGCTTTTTTAGCGGATTGCACACCCGACACCTTAAAAATAGGCCTTTCGTTTTTTGATGCTGAGCCCGAAATTAAAGAGGTGTATTCTGGAGATATTCCTTTAGACTTTTGTGTAACGCCAAACAAAACGTACCGCTTTTAATACTATTTTAAGGGCATTAGCCTACACTAAATGTTTTATGACATACATTTTTAAAGTGTTTCTTACACCGTCTCTGGCTTAGGAAATGCTTGCTTATTGAAGAAGATTAAAAGCACAAAACCAATACTAATAGCGACATCGGCGATGTTAAAAACCGGTTCGAAAAAGGTAAAGAATTCTCCGCCATAGCCAGGAATCCATTCCGGTAAATAGCCTTTCCACAGTGGGAAATACAGCATATCTACTACCTTACCGTGAAATAAGCTATCGTAGCCGCCTGCTTGCGGTAAAAAAGTAGCCACTTGCGCATAGCTATTATCAAAAAACACACCGTAGAATACCGAGTCTATAATATTACCTAATGCCCCCGAGAAAATAAAAGCTAACGCTATAATAAGTACACGAGAGCCTTCTTTTTTAAGTGTTGAAATCAACCAATAGCCAATACCAAAAATGGCTGCTATTCTAAATAAGGTTAAGCTTAATTTCGCAACGCGATCACTTATAAAGGGAAAAATATCGCTTAATTTTGTGCCCCACGCCATACCATCATTCTCTATAAAATAAATTCTGAATTTATCGAAAACAGCAACACTTTCTCCCAGCTGAAAATGGGTTTTTATATAAACCTTACTTATTTGATCGATAATCAAGATGATAATTATAAGAAAAGAGGCTTTTTTAAGAGTCATAACAGGTATTTGAGGCAAAAATAGCGTTATTTTTCGATTTTTTTTAGATTAATATCGCCATTAATACTATTGATTTCGATGGTATTATCTCCATAGATTAAAGACTCTTTCGTTAGCGTTCCGTATTTTGTATGCGCTTTTACTTGGGCGTAATTAGTTTCAATAGTTACATTTCCGTTAATAGTATTAATAAGTCCACTTCCTATAAAATTATTTAAAAAGCAATTGCCTTGAGATAATTCGGCAGTAATAAAGGCATATTTCCCTTTAATCTTTGCTGAACCAATATCGCTTTTTAAATACACTTTTAAGCCCTCAGGAATTTCTAATACAATTTCTATAGACACCACTTTGTGAGCGCTTAACTTGTCGTTGTGTAAGGCAAAAGAGGGTCTAAAAACACTTCCTATATATAAGGTGCTATCTTTAATTTCATGCGCTACAGTTATTTCTGGCGTATACTCCCCTTCAATTTTTGTAATTAAATGAATGGAATTTGATCGTCGCGTTTGTAAATCAATTTTAAAAATATAATTCCCATTAATTACTACATTGTTTATTGCTGTCGCACTAAAAGTTTCTTCCACTTTCTTTTGAGCTGAAAGTTGAAGACTGATAAAAAGAAATAATAAGATAATTACGGGCTTCATTGCTAAATGAGAAATTTACGTTTTAAAAAGATAATCAAACACAAAACGCCTCAATAAAAGTTGAAGCGTTTTGTGATAAATAAATTTAAAAATGATGGTGTGTTTTACTTCTGCATATTTTTAGCTTCTATACTAAGCGTTGCATGTGGCACTAACTCCAATCGGTTTTTATTAATTAGTTTTCCCGTTACACGGCAAATACCGTAAGTTTTATTTTCAATTCTAATTAACGCATTTTTAAGATCGCGAATAAACTTTTCCTGTCTAATCGCTAATTGCGAATTAGATTCTTTACTGTTTACGGCACTACCCTCATCGAACGATTTAAAGGTTGGCGACGTGTCGTCGGTACCATTGTCTTGATCGTTAATGTAAGCACTTTTAATAAGATCTAAATCGCGTTTCGCTTTCTGGATTTTATCTAAGATTAATAGTTTAAATTCTGCTAAATCTTTATCTGAATATCTTGATGTATTTTGTGTTATCATAATTCTTAAATTTTTTGAATAAATAGCTTGGTCTGTACTGTATCGAATTCAATATCTATACCACTATTTAATTCGTCCATAATTTCAAGCTCATTGGTTAATGTTTCTGCTTTGATATAAGCTTCGTTGGTTTTAACCGCTTCGTTTACTTGATCGTTTTTTAATAACTTAACATTAATTCTATCTGTAACTTCAAAACCAGAGTCTTTTCTTAAATTCTGAATGCGGTTTACGAGCTCTCTTGCAACGCCTTCTTTACGTAATTCGCTAGATATTGTAACGTCTAAAGCTACTGTATAAACGCCTTCATTTGCGACTAGCCAACCTTCTATATCTTGTGAGGTAATCTCTACATCACTGACCTCTAAAGTAATAATTTTTCCGTTACAATTTACATCATGTTGTCCTTTTTGCTCAATATTTTTAATATCTTCGGCCGTCATTTTAAGTATCTCACTAGCAATCAGCTTCATATCTTTACCAAAACGGGGTCCTAAAGTTTTAAAATTAGGTTTCACCTGCTTAACTAAAATATCTGAAGCATCGTCTAAAAGCACAACTTCCTTAACATTAACCTCGTATTTTATTAAATCCGCAACCCCTAAAATTTCTTCTCTTTGCTGTTCGTTAACAATAGGAATCATAATCTTTTGCAGCGGCTGGCGTACTTTTATTTTTTCTTTCGCTCGCAGTGATAACACTAAGGAGGATATGGTTTGTGCTGCTTCCATTTTTCGCTCTAAAGCTTTATCTATAAAACTTGAATCGCTTTCAGGAAAATGTGCCAAATGTACACTTTCAAACCCTTCTGAATGTGTCGTATTTGTTAAGTCTAAGTACAATCTATCCATAAAAAACGGAGCGATAGGCGCACCTAATTTCGCAATGGTTAACATACAGGTATACAACGTTTGGTAAGCCGATATCTTATCTTTCTGATAATCGCCTTTCCAAAATCGTCTTCTACTTAAACGCACATACCAGTTACTAACATAATCTTGAGTGAAATTAGATATTGCTCGTGCTGCTTTTGTAGGTTCGTACTCGGCATAAAAAGTATCTACTTTTTTAATAAGCGTATGTAACTCTGAAAGAATCCAGCGATCAATTTCTGGTCTTTCTTCTAATGACACATCGGCTTCGGCGTAGGTAAACTTATCAATGTTTGTATACAATTGAAAAAACGAATAGGTATTGTATAACGTTCCGAAAAACTTTCGTTTCACCTCCTCTATACCATCTACATCGAACTTTAAATTATCCCACGGGTTTGCATTTCCAATCATATACCAACGCGTTGCATCCGCACCATAGGTGTTTAACGTTTCGAAAGGATCTGTGGCGTTACCTAAACGTTTCGACATTTTTTGTCCGTTTTTATCTAATACTAATCCGTTAGACACCACGTTTTTGTAAGCTACAGAATCGAAAACCATTGTTGCTATTGCGTGCAACGTGTAAAACCAACCGCGAGTTTGGTCTACCCCTTCCGCTATAAAATCGGCTGGAAATGATTTGTTTTCATCAATTTTATCTTTGTTCTCGAACGGGTAATGCCATTGTGCGTAAGGCATAGAACCTGAATCGAACCAGACATCTATTAGATCATTTTCGCGACGCATAGGTTTTCCTGATGGCGAAACTAATGTAATTTGATCCACAATATTTTTATGCAAGTCTAATTTCGCATAGTTTTCTTCGGTGTTATCACCCACCTGAAAATCTTCAAAAATATCTTTTTCTAAAACGCCAGCGTTAACCGCTTTGGTCATTTCGGCTTTTAACTCTTCAACCGAACCAATAAAGGTTTCTTCTTTACCATCTTCGGTCCTCCAAATTGGTAAGGGAACTCCCCAGTATCTTGAACGCGATAAATTCCAATCGTTTGCATTAGCTAACCAATTACCAAAACGGCCTTCACCTGTTGATTTAGGCTTCCAATTAATGGTTTTATTAAGCTCGTGCATACGGTCTTTAACATCGGTTACTTTTATGAACCACGAATCTAAGGGGTAATATAAAATGGGTTTATCGGTTCTCCAACAGTTTGGATAGCTGTGCTTGTATTTTTCGACTTTAAACGCTTTATTTTCTTCTTTCAATTGAATTGCAAGCTCAACATCTACCGAACGTTCTGGGGCTTCGCCCTCTTCATAGTATTCGTTTTTAACATATTTACCTGCATATTCTGCCATTTCTGGTCTAAATTTTCCCTGCAAATTTACTAAAGGCACTAAATTGCCATTTTCATCTTTTACAAGCAATGGTGGAATTTCTGGAATTGCTTGTTTTGAAACTAAGGCATCGTCTGCTCCAAAAGTAGGGGCTGTATGTACAATTCCTGTTCCGTCTTCAATAGTAACGAAATCTCCGGAGATTACTCTAAATGCATTTTCTGGGTTGTCGTATGGCAAGGCATACGGCAATAATTGTTCGTACTTGATACCAACAAGATCTTTTCCTATAAAATCTTTAACCACAAAATAAGGTATTTTTTTATCGCCATCCTTGTAGTCTAACAATTCCGCTTTTGTTTCTACACGCTTAAATTTACCATCAAATTGACTGTTAACTAATGGTTTCGCCAAAATCACATTCATTGGTTTAAATGTGTATTGGTTATACGTTTCTACTAAAACGTAATCTATTTTTAACCCTACCGTTAAGGCAGTATTACTTGGCAATGTCCACGGTGTCGTTGTCCAGGCTAAAAAGAAAATATCCCCTTCATTTTGTAAAAAGTCTGGCAATGTGCTTTCTATCGCTTTAAACTGAGCCACAACTGTAGTATCTGTAACATCTTGATACGTTCCTGGCTGATTTAACTCGTGAGAACTTAAACCTGTTCCCGCTTTTGGCGAGTACGGCTGTATTGTGTATCCTTTATAAATTAAGTTTTTATTGTAAATTTCTTTAAGCAACCACCAAACGGTTTCCATATATTTTGGATCGTAAGTAACGTATGGATTATCCATATCTACCCAATACCCCATTTTTTGGGTCAGGTCATTCCAAACATCGGTATAACGCATCACCGCTTTACGGCAAGTCGCATTATAATCTTCCACAGAAATGGTTTTACCAATATCTTCTTTGGTTATTCCTAGTTCTTTTTCTACACCAAGTTCTATCGGTAAACCGTGAGTATCCCAACCGGCTTTACGCTTTACTTGAAACCCTTTCATCGTTTTATAACGCGGAAAAATATCTTTTATAGCACGTGCTAAAACATGGTGTACGCCTGGCAATCCATTTGCAGATGGAGGGCCTTCAAAAAACACATAAGGGGTGTTACCTTCGCGAGCAGTAATACTCTTTTCAAAAATATTGTTTTCCTTCCAGTATGTTAGAATTTCTTCTGCTACATTTGGTAAGTTAAGTCCTTTATATTCAGGGAATCCTGTGCTCATTTTGTCTAATTTCTTATTCGAATTGCGAAATTAGGGAATTTTAAGAAAATAAGAAGTGTGTTCACACTTAAAAACAGCCTATTACCTAAATAATTTTAAGATCTCTAATGCGCCGATTTAAATTGCTTTTTAAACAATTTAGCTTTATTGATTAGTATTTTTTCTTGAATTTTGCCAATATTGACTCTTGAAATCACCTTCCCGTTTTTAATATATAGCTTTTTGGTATTACCAGAAGGCGATGTAGATGTAATTAAAACCAACTTATCGGCTTTAAAATAGTAGTTTTCTGTTAGCGTTTGATCTGTTTTTTCACTGTTTTTAATCTGAAATAACGCATGCTCATCCTGACTGAATTTTTCTTGATAGGTAAAGGTGCCAATATCTTTAAAACCCGACGCGTCAGTTAGCGCCCCTCTAGTCAAGGTCTGTTTTAGATCTGTATTCTTATTTATCTTTAGAGCGTAGGCGTCGGTACTTTTTATAAACGCATCGCTATTTAGTTTTGGTCCACAAGCAACCATAAACAGTGACATAACCGGCAATAAGAGAGCTTTCAATTTCATAATTGTTTTTTCATTTGCTCTAAAAATAACACCTTTTTAATTATTTTTTATTGGTATTAAGATAAACTTAAGGATTCTACACGTTAACTAATTAGTCTTAAAATAACTTTGGAGCGCCGTTAATTCAGTATTCCTATTAATAATTAAAGCATCCCATTTTAAAGACATTGAAAAAAGTGTTTCGGATTGTTTACTTATTTAGTATATTAAATCGCATTTACTCACATAATAAAATTACTTATGAACCTACTTATGGATGTTAATCAGGAATCCCATCAAACAGTTACCGACTCTTTTCTGTCTTTTTACGACCAACTTACGGCACAGCTTCCCGGTATAGGATTGGGGCTTTTAATTGTAATCTTTGGCACTTTAATAGCCACTTGGCTTGGTCAATTTGCCAGAAAACGGATTGCTTCTAGAACTAAAGACCCTTTAATGAGTCAGTTTTTAAGCAAGGCCTTAAAATACACCTTAATAATGATTGCTATTATTCTCGCCTTAAAAGCTGCAGGATTGGGCGCTATTGCAACCGGAATATTTACGGCCGCAGGAGCCAGTGCTGTTGTACTAGGATTTGCTTTTAAGGATATTGGACAGAATTTTATCGCTGGAATAATTTTAGCTTTTAGCAGACCGTACGATGTTGATGATACGGTTGAAATTGGTGAAAATTTTGGAAAAGTTAAAGCGTTAGAGTTTAGATATACCAAATTAAAAACCTTTGATGGCAAAGATGTCTATATCCCCAATAGTGATGTTTTAACGAAACCTGTAACCAACTATACCGAAGACGGTTTTTTTCGTTGGGATTTTATTGTGGGTATTGCTTACGAAAACAATATTAACGAAGCAAAGCACGTTATTTTAGAAACCTTAGAAAAAGAGCCCAATGTTATTGCCGATATCGACCATCAAAACTTTGTTATTGAAGACGAATTAGCGACAAGCACAGTGAATTTAAAAGTTTACTTCTGGGTAGACACGAAAGACTTTAGAAAAACGGCTTTAATTACAAAAGGATCTGTTGTTAGAAATGTAAAAGAAGCTCTTGAAAACGCTGGTTTTTATATGCCTGCCGATATACAAGAGGTCAAAATTTATGGTGCTGAAAAAGACTTTCCAATTCGTATTTCTAAACCTGAACCTGACAATAAAGAAAGCAATAAATAACTCGTGTTTGATAGGAAATCTCAAGTTAAAATAGTGTTTTTAACACTGAATTAAGACAGCAAATCTACTAAATCTTCAACCTTAGAAATTAATTGTATTTTTATATCCGTGTTTTTTAGTGAAATCTTATTGTATTTTGAGACAAAAATACTTGAGAAGCCTAATTTTTCGGCTTCTAAGATGCGTTGTTCCACACGCTGAACTGGCCTAATCTCACCCGACAAACCAACTTCGCCTGCAAAACAATAATCGCTTTGTAAAGCATCGTCTTCATTAGAAGATAAAATGGCGGCGACTACTGCCAAATCTATAGCAGGATCGTCTACAGTAATACCTCCTGTAATATTTAAAAAAACATCTTTTGCCCCTAACCGGAAACCTGCACGCTTCTCTAACACGGCCAATAACATGTTTAAACGCTTCGCATTAAAACCGGTTGCACTACGTTGTGGCGTAC
Organism: Bizionia gelidisalsuginis; assembly: GCF_008086185.1. NCBI lineage: Bacteria > Pseudomonadati > Bacteroidota > Flavobacteriia > Flavobacteriales > Flavobacteriaceae > Bizionia > Bizionia gelidisalsuginis. The sequence continues at coordinate 105,792 of NZ_VSKN01000007.1, read as the reverse complement.
CATACACCGCGGTGCTTACCAAAGCTTGTACTTCAATCATTAAAGGGCGCATTCCTTCGAGTGTTGCGGCCACTGCATTACCAGAAAGTTCTTCGTCCTTTTTGGAAATTAAGATCTCGCTTGGGTTAGAGACCTCTCGTAAACCCGAACCTTGCATTTCGTAAATTCCCAATTCGTTGGTCGAACCGAAGCGGTTTTTATGCGCTCTTAAAATTCTAAAAACGTGATTGCGATCGCCTTCAAACTGAAGCACAGTATCTACCATATGTTCCAATATTTTTGGGCCAGCGATATTTCCGTCTTTAGTAATATGACCAATTAAAATAACCGGCGTTGCTGTTTCTTTAGCAAACTTAATTAGCTCGGTCGTACATTCTTTTATTTGGGAAATACTTCCGCTAGACGACTCTATATAATCGCTATGTAAGGTTTGTATAGAATCTATAATTACGATATCGGGTTCTAAAGCCTCAATCTGTTTAAAGATATTCTGCGTTTTAGTTTCGGTTAAAATGTAACAACTTTCGTTATTTGGGTTAATACGATCGGCACGCATTTTAATTTGTTTCTGACTTTCTTCACCTGAAACATATAAGGTTTTATATGGTAATTTTAACGAAATCTGCAACAATAGCGTGCTTTTACCTATTCCGGGTTCACCCCCCAAAAGCGTTAAAGATCCCGGCACAATTCCGCCACCCATTACACGGTTAAACTCACCATCGCGACTATCTAATCGCGCTTCTTGAGATGCATCAATATCTTTAATTCTTAAAGGTTTCGAAGCGCGTTTTGTTGTCTTGGTTGCTATTTTCCATTCACTTTTTTCTGGCACTTGAAGCACCTCTTCTACTACCGTGTTCCATTCTTTACACGCTGAGCATTGCCCTTGCCATTTAGAGTATTGTGTACCGCAACTCTGACAAAAAAAAGTTGTTTTTACTTTTGCCATATATTTTTATCCTCTTACCGATAATTATTTGTGTTAAAATCCAAAATCTATTTTTAACTGCTCTGCAAGCTCTAACACGTGGTCTTTAGTTATGCCCCCAATTTCTTGAAGTATATAAGCCGATTGATAAGTTTTCATTGCTTTTTTAGGATTACCCGTTTCTTCATAATAGCGCCCTAAATAGTAGTTTCCTAAAAGTGTATCGGGGTATTGTTTTCTGGCTAATTTCCCTAACGCTTCGAAATAGTCGAATTTTTCAGTCTTATTGATGGTCGCTGCCACTGCTCTAAAATCATTAATAGAGATTTGTTTTTTTATTCCGAATAAATCTTCGATGGTTTCATATTTTTCAGTCAAATATTCGACTGGTGACCCCTCAAGCTTTAACAGTGTGTTTTTATATTCGTCTTTAGAAATTGGCTGAAACACGAAAAAGATGCTTTCTAAAGCCTTCGGAATAGCATACGCTGGCAACGAATAATGTGTTGGTCCTTCAAAGTTATCGAAAGCTTTTAACACGTTTTTGTTATCGATACCATTTAACGCCGTTTGCAACCCTTCCGTTTTTTCTTTTAAACTTTTTACATCGTTGGACGCGGTTGCCAGATAGTAAAATATTTTAGATTCTACTGTCGCTAAACGCTCGCTTACAAAGGTCGTCATATCTGGAGCTAAATCCGGACTTAAGGTTATGTATGCTTGAAATAACGGGGCTTCCTTTAGTAAAAAGTAATTTATAAAGTTGGCCGTCTTATCATGACCAATAGCCACTTTAAAAGCCTCTGTTCTATACGTATTATTAAGGTAAGGCACCAATTCTTCGCCTACAAATCTAAAAAAAGCACCCCCTTTATCTATGGGTAAGGAATTTAACTCAGAAAAAGCGGTGTCGTCTTCACGTTTACCTAATTGATTAACACCTATAACAATACATTCTGGAATATCTTCCCAATAGGCATAGTAGTCGACATTTCCCGCGACCATTTCGAACAGATAATCACCGTCGAAAACAACAACTATAGGATAACTTTTATCGCTTTTATCGTAGCCCCTTGGCAATTGTATTTTAAGCTGTCTTGATTCGCCCAAAATCTGAGATTCGAAGTTTTTATAACTTATTTGAGCTGTTATTTGCTGAAAAGAAAATACAACTATAAAAAGGAGAATGAGTCTTCGCATTTTTAGTTAATGTTTAATTATGAATGCAAGGTACAAATTATTTCTTTCGGTTGTAGATAGGTAAATACAATAGCGATGCCCCTCCTAAAATAATAATCATTATGGTCTGGGAAGTCCACATAATCCAGCCAAAAGCGCGACTCGGATCTTCTGATAAACCAAACAGAACAAAAGCAATGACTACCGCTTCAGGATACGAACCAATACCTCCATTTGTCGCTGCAATACTAAACGTCGCTAAAATAAAACCGACTAAAATGGCCCCAATAGGTACGGCACTTAAACCAGAAACCGACAAACTTGTCACGTAAAACATTGACAAATACATTACCCATATAAAGAGGGTATGAAAGATAAACGCCCATTTTTTCTTCATCTTAAAAATGCTAAGCGCGCCTTCCATTAGACCGTTTACAAATTGCCTGATTTTTAACCCAATACCCGCTTTGCTTCGCTTAATTATAAAAAAGAATAGTAATACAAGAAGGACTACTACTGAAGCTCCTAAAATTAATTTTGAAGGATTAAATTTCTCTATAAAAAAGGAATAGATAAAATCGAATTGCATAAAAAGTGTTACAGCAATAATAAGTAATAACACAATTAAATCGGCTACACGTTCGGCTACAATAGACCCGAAACCCTTATCGAAAGGCACATTTTCGTAATTAGTTAAGATACTTGCTCTGGCGACTTCACCCGCTCTAGGAATGGTATAATTTATTAAATACGTCGCAAAAACGGCCATTATACTATTTCCTAACTTGACGTTATAGCCCATTGGTTCAAGCATAAACAACCAACGATAGGCACGAGAAATATGACTTAGTAGTCCTAAAAACAAACCTAATACAATGTAGGTATAATCGGCCGTTTTAAAATACCCCAATAGGTCTTGAAAAGATAATTTTGACAAGGAATACCCTATTAAAAAAACGCCCAAAAGAATTGGGAGTAGGATTTTTAGTATTTTTAATAGGCTTTTATTCACGTATTTAGTTCAATAAATTGGTGTTTTCGTTTGGAAATACCAACGATGGTTTAAACACTTTAGCGGCTTCAATATCCATAAAAGCATAAGTGATTAAAATTAGCACATCGCCTGGCGAAACTAAACGCGCTGCGGCACCATTTAAAGTGATTTCCCCAGAATTTCTTGGTCCAGGAATGGCGTAGGTTTCTAAACGGGCGCCGTTATTATTATTTACAATTTGAACTTTCTCACCTTGTATAATATTAGCGGCTTCCATTAAATCTTCATCAATAGTGATGCTACCAATATAGTTAAGATCGGCGCCTGTAACTTTTACTCTGTGAATTTTAGATTTGACTACTTGTATTTGCATAGTGCAAAGATAATTAATTAAGTGCTAAATTGTCTATTAATCTTATGTCGTCCGCATAAGCGGCAATAAAAGCACGATAGTTAGTATTTTTTTGTTGAGTTGTAATAGGTTTTAACGTTTTAACGTCTGCTATGATAAAGTATTCTAGTTTTAATAATTTATGATTAGCGAACTCGTTTTCAACCCATTCTACTATTTCTTTAGCATTTTTTATGCCAAACTGCGCTTTGGCAGCCTGTAGCGTTTTATAAATAAATGGGGCTTGTTTTTTATAGTTTGGTTTTAGCCGTTCATTTCTAGAACTCATTGCTAACCCAAAGGCATCCCGATAAATAGCGCACCCCACAATAGTTACTGGTAATTTATGCTTTTCGACCAATTTCTTAATAATAGCTAATTGCTGATAATCTTTCTCGCCAAAATACGCCCTATTTGGTGTTACAATTTCGAACAATCGCTTTACAATAGTGCCTACACCGTCAAAATGGCCGTCGCGAAACCGCCCTTCCATTTCGTGCTCTAAACCATCAAAATTGAATCTTTCAGCTGTGGTTTGGCCTTCATAAATATCATCTACACTAGGCGCGTAAACGATAATATCTTCAGATTGGGTTTGCAATAATTCAATATCGCGCTCTAAAGTTCTAGGGTATTTTTTTAAATCTGAAGCGTTATCAAATTGTGTAGGATTTACAAATATGCTAACCACGGCGAAATCGTTGTGTAATAGCGCCTCGTTAACCAAGGCCAAATGACCCTCGTGTAAAGCACCCATTGTGGGCACAAATCCAAACGTAAATCCTTCAGACTTAAGTTTCTTAATATGTTTCTGTATTTGTACTTTATTGTTGTAAACAGTCATTTTTAATATAAAATTAACGGGTGCAAACTTAATATATTAGTGGCACTCTGCATAAATTTTTGTACTTTTGCGTGTTTTTTATTTTGAATTCCTCAAAAACCCATACAATTATTATGAAAGATAAGAGAATATTATATGTATCGTCTGAAGTGGTACCTTATTTACCTGAAACAGAGATTTCTTCAATGTCGTTTGAAACGCCAAGAATGGTAAACCAGCAAGGGGGACAGATACGAATATTTATGCCGCGCTATGGTAACATTAACGAGAGAAGGCACCAACTTCACGAAGTTATCCGTTTATCCGGAATAAACTTAGTAATTAACGATCTTGATATGCCACTTATTATAAAAGTAGCCTCTATTCCAAAAGAACGTATTCAAGTTTATTTTATAGATAATGACGAGTATTTTAAAAGAAAAGCAACGCTAACAGACGAAGACGGAAAGCTATTTAGCGACAACGATGAGCGCGCTATATTTTTTGCAAAAGGCGTTATCGAAACTGTCAAGAAATTAAACTGGTCTCCCGATATTATTCACATTCACGGTTGGTTAGCATCGCTACTTCCTTTGTATTTAAAACAGTTTTACAAAGATGAACCTTTATTTAATGAAAGTAAAATTGTGACCTCGGTATACAATCAAAGTTTCGAAGAGACGTTAAATGTAGATATGATTAACAAGATTAAATTTGATAATATCGCCGACGACGCGATTAAAGTTCTTGAAAAACCAACGTATAACAACTTAATGAAAGTGGCTATAGACAATTCTGATGCTTTAATAATTGGCTCGGAAACTATACCTGATGAGTTAAAAGACTATTTAAAAGATTCGAAAAAACCTGTATTAGACTTTAAAGAAAAAGATGAGTTTGCAGAAGCTTATACTGAGTTCTATAATACTAGTGTTTTAGATTAATTCGACCTAAATTACATTATGAAAAAAACAAAATCAAGCTTAAAATCTATAGCCTTCTTAGGCCTTATCTTAGTGATATCTGTATCTTGCGATAGAGATTTCACCAATATAGAGAGTGGTTTAGAAGGCATTCAAAACTTTGATGGTTTAAGCAAAAAGTTCCCTTTAATTACGTACACGAAGACGGCAACCCCGTTCTCGACTACACCTGATGATTTAATTGGCGTGCAAACCAACGGATTGTCTAGTGGTTTTTTAGGGGTGTATTCAGATCCTAACTTAGCTGAATTTGGTAAAACTACAGCCTCTATGGTTGCGCAAATAGTTCCAAATCAATTCAATCCTGATTTTGGAACTAATCCTGTTATAGAATCGGTGGTATTAAACATTCCTTACTTTTCTACAGTTTTAGAAACTGGAGCAGATGGCAACAGCACTTACCAGTTAAATTCTGTTGTTGGTGATACTAACGTAACCTTTAAAGTCGCTGTTTATAAAAATAATTATTTACTGAGAGACTTAGATCCGTCTACAGATTTTGATGAGCCACAAGCTTATTATTCTAATCAAGAAGATTTATTTTATAGTCAAGAAGGCGCGTTATTATTCGAAGACGGTGCTTACGCTCCATCGGCTGAAGAGACTAGAATAACTGAAATAGATGAAGAAACCAACGAAACTGAAGTTGTTGGGCGCTTTGCGCCTTCTTTTAGAGCAGAACTTCATAATGCAACAGGTGCCAATAGCACCTTTTGGAATGATGCCATTTTAGCTATTGAAGGACAACCAGAGTTTAGCAACGCAAATAACTTTACGAATCATTTTAGAGGTTTAGTTATTAAAGTCGATCCAGAGTCTACTGCCGTAAATGGTAGCTTAGCACAATTAAATTTTGATCAAGCAACACTTATTGTAGATTATACTAATGATGAAGAAATAGCTGAAGAAAGCGAGGACACTACAAATTTAACCCAATTAGTTTTTAACCTAAAAGGGAATCGTGTTAACCTGTTAAAAACAGAAGATAACACTATCAATTTAAATGGAGACCCAACCGTTGGTGGTGATAATTTGTACCTTAAAGGAGGTGATGGCGCAATGGTTGTTGTTGATTTATTTAACGGATTAACCGAGAACGAAGAAGGCGATTTAACGCCTGGTTTCGAGTATTTTAAAAGCAAAAAAGGCAAATGGTTAATTAATGAAGTTAATTTAACCTTTTATGTCAACCAAGACGACAGTGATGGCGTAGCGGGTGACGAGCCAGACCGGGTGACGTTATATAATTTAAAAACCAATACACCTATAATTGATTATTCTTTAGATGGATCAATAAGCACAACATCGCCTATTAATTCTAAGACAAACTTCTCTCAAATTTTAAAGAGAGACAGTAACGGTAGAGGTATTAAGTACAGGTTTAGAATAACAGATTACGTTAATAACATTTTATTAAAGGATTCTACTAATGTTAAATTAGGGCTCTACATTGCCTCAAATATTAACAATATTAAGACGTCTAAAATTCAAGGAAGCGTTATCGATGAAGATGATGAAACTGTATTAACAGAAATACCATCAACATCAATACTATCTCCTAAAGGAACGGTGCTTCACGGAAGTAAATCTACTATTCCTGAAGGGCAACGTGCAGAATTTGAAATTTATTACACCCAACCAAATAATTAAAACAACGGTATTATGTGTGGAATAGTTGGATATATAGGTCATCGCGAAGCCTACCCTATCGTTCTTGAAGGACTAAAACGATTAGAATATAGAGGTTATGACAGTGCAGGAATTGCATTGTATAACGGCGAAAACATAGAACTTTGCAAAACCAAAGGAAAAGTTTCTGACCTAGAAGAAAAGGTTAAAGACGAAATAAACACGTCTGGAACTGTTGGAATTGGCCATACGAGATGGGCAACTCACGGTGTTCCTAACGATGTTAATTCGCATCCGCATTACTCTAATTCTGGTGATTTAGTTATTATCCATAACGGTATTATTGAGAATTATGCCTCTTTAAAGAAAGAGTTAATTTCTAGAGGGTATACTTTTAAATCAGATACAGATACTGAAGTCTTAATTAATCTAATTGAAGACGTACAGATAAACGAGAAAGTAAAACTTGGTAAGGCCGTACAAATCGCGCTAAACCAAGTAGTTGGCGCTTACGCTATTGCTGTTTTCGATAAAAAGAAACCCAACGAAATAGTTGTTGCTAAACTAGGTAGTCCATTGGCTATTGGTGTTGGTGACAATGAGTTTTTTATTGCTAGTGATGCCACTCCATTTTTAGAATATACTAAAAAAGCTATTTATTTAGAAGATGAGCAAATGGCTATTGTACGCCTTAAAAAAGGTGTCAAAATAAGAAAAATTAAAACCGATTCTTTAGTTGCTCCTTACGTTCAAGAATTACAAATGAATCTTGAGCAAATCGTAAAAGGTGGCTATGAGCATTTTATGCTTAAAGAAATCCATGAGCAACCGGATGCTATAAAAGACACGTATCGCGGCCGTCTTAACGCAAAGGAAGGGCTGATAAGAATGGCTGGTATAGACGATAATATTGAAAAATTTCTGAATGCCAATAGAATTGTTATTATTGCTTGCGGTACTTCTTGGCACGCAGGTTTAGTTGCCGAGTATATTTTTGAAGACTTAGTACGAATTCCTGTTGAAGTAGAATATGCTTCAGAATTTAGATACAGAAACCCAGTTATCACGGAGAACGATGTCGTAATTGCCATCTCGCAATCTGGAGAAACAGCCGATACTTTAGCCGCAATTAAACTGGCAAAATCTAAAGGAGCATTTGTTTTTGGTGTCTGCAACGTGGTGGGTTCTACAATCGCAAGAGAAACGCACGCTGGTGCTTATACGCACGCTGGACCAGAAATTGGTGTAGCGTCTACAAAAGCATTTACAACGCAAATTACCGTTTTAATGCTTATCGCTTTAAAATTAGCTAAAGAAAAAGGAAGCATTTCAAAATCGTCGTTTCATCATCATTTACAAGAATTAGAGTTAATTCCTGGCAAAGTAAAGAAAGCTCTTAAACAAGATGAACACATTAAAAAAATAGCTGAAATTTATAAAGACGCTAAAAACTGTTTATATTTAGGCAGAGGATATAACTTTCCTGTAGCCTTAGAAGGCGCCTTAAAACTTAAAGAGATTTCTTACATTCACGCTGAAGGGTATCCCGCAGCCGAAATGAAACATGGACCTATTGCTTTAATCGACGAGCATATGCCCGTTTTCGTTATAGCGACGAAGAAGGGACATTACGAAAAAGTTGTTAGTAATATTGAAGAAATAAAAGCTAGAAAAGGAAAAATTATTGGTATTGTAACCGAAGGCGACGAAGCCGTTAAAGGTCTCGCCGACCACGTTATTGAGGTTCCAGAAACTCTCGAATCATTATCACCTTTGTTAACGACAATTCCGTTACAACTTCTATCCTATCACATTGCCGTTTTATTAAATCGCAATGTAGACCAACCTAGAAATTTAGCGAAATCCGTTACCGTGGAATAAATATATCAAGATTTGTAATTTTTTTAAAAACCTATAATTAACTGTCTTTCAGATTGTTGATTATAGGTTTTTTTTGTTCGCAAGTATTATGCATGCATAATTTTATTAACTTTTTATTAAGATAGTGTTAAAAAACGTATATTGTTCTAACAAATTAACTCAATATATAACATGAAAACACTTCTATCACTTCTTTTGCTGCTTATCTGTGGAGTCGCCTATTCGCAAGTAACAATTACTGGAATTGTAACAGACAATAACAGTCAACCAATACCAGGGGCGAATGTTATCGTCGTTGGCACCTCCGTGGGAACAGTCAGTGATTTTGACGGCAACTTTGTTCTTAAAGTTCGTCAAGATCCCCCATTCACTGTTCAAATTAGTAGCGTTGGTTTCTCCACTGAAACCCTTGAAGCTACTTCCAATAATCAAAAACTAAACTTTGTTTTAAATGAAGGAAGCATTTTAGATGAAGTCGTAATCTCTGCATCGCGAACTCCCGAGCGTATTTTCGAATCGCCTGTCACCGTTGAAAGATTTGGATTAAAAGAAATTAAAAATACCGCTTCGGCCGATTTCTATGACGGATTAGAAAACCTTAAAGGTGTCGATGTTAATACTAATAGTTTAACATTTAAATCTATTAACACTCGTGGTTTTGCAACCTTTGCCAACTCTCGTTTTATGCAATTAGTAGATGGAATGGACAACTCTTCTCCTGCTCTTAACTTCCCTATTGGAAATCTTGTAGGTATGATAGAAACTGATGTTTTAAGTGTAGAACTCCTTCCCGGCGCATCGTCTGCTCTTTATGGTGCAAATGCTTTTAACGGTATCTTATTTATGAGAAGTAAAAATCCTTTCGACTACCAAGGAATTAGTGGGTTTGTAAAAAAAGGGATCACTTCCCAAGAAGCTGCTGGCGATAATGAATATACCGACGTAGGTATGAGAATGGCACATAAATTTACAGATAAATTTGCAGTAAAAGTAAACTTTGGTTACTTAAAGGGTACAGACTGGGCTGCTACTAGTGAAGTCGATAAATTTTCCCCAGGAAGAACGAGAGCCGCTTATAATTATGATGGAATTAACGTCTATGGTGATGAAGTATCCACAAACATTCGTTCGGCCTCAGGCTTAGGAATTATTCCCGATGTTGAAGTCTCAAGAACAGGATATAACGAAAACACTTTAACAGATTACAACGCTCAGAGCATAAAAGCAGATTGGGGTCTTTATTTTAGACCTATTACCGACAATAGTCTAGAACTCTCTTATGTAGGCAAGTATGGTACTGGTTCTACCATTTACCAAGGAACTAACCGATATAACCTCGATGGATTCTCGCAGCAACAACACAAAATTGAAATTAAAAATGATAATTTCACCGTTAGAGGTTACGTCGTTTCAGATAAAGCAGGAGATTCTTACGATATGGTGTTTACGGGTATTAATATTAATCGTGCTTGGAAAAGTGACAAGAACTGGTTTCAGGAATATATCGCAACATTCGCCGGTATTAACTTAGGTGGAAACCCTCAAGGGTTAACAGAGCAGCAAAAGCACGCTGCAGCTAGAGCCGTTGCCGACACAGGTCGTTATTTACCGGGGTCTTCAGAATTTAAAAATGCATTTAACAAAAGTATTACAGACTCCGATTTAGCAACGGGATCACGATTTCAAGATCAATCTAAATACTACCATGCAGATGGTAATTATAACTTTAGTCACATCATTGATTTTGCCGAAATTCAAGTAGGTGGTTCATATAGACGTTACAGTCTAAATTCATTCGGAACCATTTATACTGATAATGATGGCGCTATAGATTATTCTGAAGCGGGTATATACACTCAAATTCAGAAAGACATAGAGTTAAATGAAACTATGGATCTAAAACTAACTGGTTCTGTACGTTATGATAAATCAGAATTTTTTGATGGTTTTTTCTCTCCACGACTTTCTGCTGGTTTAACTGTTAATAGAGATCACAATATTAGAGCGTCGGTACAAACAGGATTTAGAAACCCAACAACCCAAGATTTATTTATTGGTTTAGATGTTGGTAGAGCAGTTCTTGTAGGATCGGCACCAGATAACTTAGACCGTTACACAAGATCGTACCCCGTAAGTGTAGATGGCCAAATGACGGTTGCCAATGGTGGTGCCGGACAACCATCAAGCATTGATCAAACAGGACGTGTTGCCTACGAAAACTCATACTCTGCGGCGTCTGTTCAAGCATTTGCTTTGTCAGAAAATCCTAACGATTTAAAAGTAGGAAATTCAAGCATCGTAAAACCAGAACAAGTAACGTCTATCGAAATAGGATACAGAGGGAAATTAAACAGAGTTGTTGTAGACTTCAGTGTGTATTATAATAAATACAAGAATTTTATTTCGGGTGAAAACGTAGTTGCACCATTATATGGTAATGTAGATGCAAACGGAGATGGTACTGTAGATTTAGATCCTTTAGCCTTTAAAGCGTTAAGAAACTCAGATTTTAAAGCCTACCAGACCTACACAAACTCTAAAGCAGATGTTAACTCTTACGGAGCATCTCTAGGATTATCGACTAAAGTTTTAGGAGATTTTGATTTATCGGGAAGTTACACCTATTCAAAATTAGATTTCGATGAAAACGCCTTTCCAGATTTCGAAACCAGCTTCAATACTCCAGAACATAAAGTAAAAGCGTCTTTTGGGCATACAAACGTGTTCGAAAACTTCGGTTTTAACGTCGCTTGGAGATGGAGTGATAACTATTTATGGCAAGCCACTTTTGGTGATGGAGAAATTCCTGCATACCATGTCGTAGATGCACAGATCAACTACAGAGTTCCTAGCTTAAAATCTACTTTTAAAGCCGGTGCAACCAATTTATTAGGAGACGAATACTACACGGCTTTCGGAACAGGTTTTATAGGTTCTCAGTATTACGTGTCTTGGACAATTAATAACTTATAATAGAAAATGATTATGAAAACTAAATATATATGGTTACTAGCAGGCTTAATTAGCTTTGCAGCTTGTGAGAGTGATGACGACTCTTCTTTTTCAGAACCGTTACCGGCATTAACGGCCGGAAGCGCCGATTTTTCAAACTTCGTTTCTTTAGGAAACTCTCTTACTGCAGGTTTCTCAGATGGTGCGCTATATAAAATAGCCCAACAGAATTCTACACCTCGTATTTTAGCTAATCAGTTTGTATTAGTTGGTGGCGGTGATTTTACACAGCCATTAATGAATGATAACGTTGGTGGCTTATTGGCCGGAGGAAATCCGCTACCCAATTTCGGTCCAAGATTAGTTTTTGACGGATCAGGTCCAGTACCAATAACAGATTTGAACCCTGGTGCGACTACAACTACAGATATTATTTTAAACAATCCTGCAGGCCCTTTTAATAATATGGGTGTCCCTGGCGCAAAGAGCTTTCACTTGTTAGCTCCTAATTATGGTGATTTGTCAGGTTTATTTGCATCACCACCAACAGCTAATCCTTATTTTGTAAGAATGGCAAGCTCGCCATCTACCTCTGTAATTAGCGATGCTATGGCACAAAATCCTTCTTTCTTTTCATTATGGATTGGAAATAACGATGTTTTAGGGTACGCTTTGTCTGGCGGAGATGGATCAAACCCCATTACCGATCAGGTAACCTTCGATTTTGCATATACCACATTAATTGGTACATTAACAACAGGAGAAACAAAAGGCGTTATTGCTAATATTCCAGATGTAACCTCTATCCCTCATTTTACAACGGTACCTTACAATCCAATTCCTTTAGATTTAGCTACGGCTAACGCCGTTAATAATGCTTATGCAACTTACAATGGAGGCTTATTACAGGCAGAGTCTTTTGCGCTAATTACTGCTGACGAAAGAGCCGCGAGAACAATTGTTTTTGCAGCCTCTCTAAATAACGCAGTAGTTATTGAAGATGAAAGTTTAACCGATTTATCTGGTTTAGGAATACCTAACTATAGACAAGCTACTGCTGGCGATTTATTTGTTTTACCAGCGTCTTCCTTTATTGGCACAGAAGCAGTTGAAGGAAATCCTTTAACAGTTAATGGCGTTGCTATTCCGTTAGCAGACAAGTGGGTTTTAATCCCTTCAGAACAAGCTGAGATTGCTGTAGCTACTGCAAGTTTTAATGCGACTATTCAAGCATCAGCCACTGGTTCTAATTTAGCTTTTGTAGATACTAACCGTATATTAAATCAATTAGCACTCACTGGAATTTCTTCTGGAGATTATATTTTAACGTCAGACTTAGTAACCGGTGGAGCATTCTCTTTAGATGGTGTTCACCCAACGTCTAGGGGCTATGCCTTAATAGCTAACGAATTTCTAAAAAGTATAGATGCGCAGTACAATTCTAACTTTGAAGCGTCTGGAAATTTAGTAAACATTGCCAATTACAATACAAACTATTCTGCTGGATTACAATAATTTAAACCAAATTAGCAGTATTCTAAAAGCCTTTAATAGTACAAAACTGTTAAAGGCTTTTTTAGCTTTCAAAAAAGGTTTAGAAACCACTTTAATTTTAAATTAAAACAACTATCTTTGCACGCGAAAACAAGTCGTGTTTTCTGTTAATTAAACAGCATAATATTAAATAGATAAGTAATGTCAAAAGTTACAGGTAAAGTTGCAAAAATAGTAGGTCCGGTTATCGATGTTGAATTCGAAGCAGGTTCTGAACTTCCAAAAATTTACGATTCATTAGAAATTATAAGACCTGACGGTTCTATTTTAGTACTAGAAGTACAGTCTCACATTGGTGAAGACACAGTACGTACTATTGCAATGGACTCTTCAGATGGTTTAAGTAGAGGTACCGACGTCAATACAACAGGTGCGCCAATACAAATGCCAATTGGAGACGATATTTATGGCCGTTTATTTAATGTTATTGGTGATGCCATTGATGGATTAGGTAATTTACCTAAATCTGGAGATAATGGTTTACCAATTCACAGACAAGCACCAAAATTCGAAGATTTATCAACTTCTACTGAAGTTTTATTCACGGGTATTAAAGTAATCGATTTAATCGAGCCGTATTCAAAAGGTGGTAAAATTGGTTTATTTGGTGGTGCTGGTGTAGGTAAAACAGTGTTAATTCAAGAGTTGATTAACAATATTGCAAAAGGACACGGAGGACTTTCTGTATTCGCAGGAGTAGGTGAAAGAACACGTGAAGGAAACGATTTACTTCGTGAGATGTTAGAGTCTGGAATTATCAAGTATGGTGACGACTTTATGCATTCTATGGAAGAAGGCGGATGGGATCTTCAAAAGGTTGATAAATCAATCATGAAAGAATCTAAAGCTACTTTCGTATTCGGACAAATGAACGAGCCACCTGGAGCACGTGCACGTGTAGCTTTATCTGGTTTAACCATTGCCGAATATTTCCGTGATGGCGCAGGTAAAGGGCAAGGAAAAGATGTTCTTTTCTTCGTCGATAATATCTTCCGTTTTACACAAGCTGGTTCTGAAGTTTCTGCATTATTAGGACGTATGCCTTCTGCTGTAGGTTACCAACCAACATTAGCAACCGAGATGGGAGCAATGCAAGAGCGTATTACTTCAACTAAAAAAGGATCTATTACTTCTGTGCAAGCGGTTTACGTACCTGCAGATGATTTAACCGATCCAGCTCCAGCAACAACCTTTGCACACTTAGATGCCACAACCGTATTAAATCGTAAAATTGCCGAGCTAGGTATTTACCCAGCAGTAGATCCGTTAGATTCTACTTCAAGAATTTTATCTGCAGATATTTTAGGTAATGAGCATTACGATTGTGCAACTCGTGTAAAAGAATTACTACAACGTTATAAAGAATTACAAGATATTATTGCCATCTTAGGTATGGAAGAATTATCTGAAGAAGATAAATTAGCTGTGAATAGAGCAAGACGTGTACAGCGTTTCTTATCACAACCATTCCACGTAGCTGAGCAATTTACTGGTATACCAGGAGTTTTAGTAGACATCAAGGAAACGATTAAAGGATTTAATATGATTATGGATGGTGAATTAGATCACTTACCAGAAGCAGCGTTTAACCTTAAAGGATCTATTGAAGAAGCTATCGAAGCTGGAGAAAAAATGTTAGCTGAAGCATAAATAGTAGTGAGAGATTAGTACCACGTAATGAGAATAATTATTTTCTCATTATTTAATAACTACTAATTGCTCAATACTCAATTAAAATAATAAGACTCCCTATTTTTAGGGAGTAGTAAAACAAGTTTTACTATGTATTTAGAAATTGTATCACCAGAAGCAACATTATTTAGCAGCGAAGTAGATTCTGTAACTGTACCAGGTATCGATGGCGAATTTCAGATGTTGAATAATCACGTTCCTATCGTATCGCTGTTAGCTCAAGGAACAATTAAGATTAGTACGCACTCTCAAAGTCATTTGGTATTTGATGAGTTGCACGCTACTGTTATTCCTCATAACGACGATAAAAAAGTGCTTACCGTAGCTATACAGTCGGGAACACTAGAAATGAAAGACAACAAGATTATTGTTTTAGTAGAATAATAATAGTCACTATAAAGTATAAAAAAACGCGAAGTTAAAAGCTTCGCGTTTTTTTATACTTTATATTTTTCTTATCATTACTAGTGCACTTTGTGATTACACCTTTTTTATTACATTAGTCACTATTCCCCAAATCACAAAATCGTTATCGTCTGTAATTTTAATAATGGGATAGTTAGGATTTTCTGGTTGTAACCACACCTCTCCTCTATCTACACGCAAACGCTTTACCGTAAACTCTCCATCGAGAAAACATACCGCAATTTTATTGTTTTCGGGCTGTAAACTACGGTCTATAACCAACAAATCGTTATCGTCTAATCCAGCACCAACCATAGATTGGCCACTAACCTTTGCATAGAAAGTGGTTTCTTTGTTTTTAACAAGCGTATCGTCTAGAGATAATCTATTCTCAACAAACTCATCTGCCACCGACGGGAAACCCGCGGAAATACCAGTCTCTACAAAATGAGCACCGTGACCATCAATATGTTCTGGAGCATAAAAAGTAAGGTATTGTGATTTGTGTACAATCATAAAAACAAGTGTTAAGGTTTAATAATAAATGCGGATCTCTCGCCTCTTTAAATTTACTCCATTTACATATAATAGAGTAAATGGCATACAAATATACGCCAAAAGTGCACAGGTTTGTAAGCAGATATAAAAGGTTCTAAACGGAAATTAATCGGCCTCAAATTCTAAAATATCACCGGGCTGACAATCTAAAGATTGACAGATTGCTTCAAGCGTTGAAAACCGAATGGCTTTCGCTTTACCTGTTTTTAAAATAGAAAGGTTTGCCGTTGTAATCCCAATACGTTCGGCTAACTCATAGCTCTTCATATTACGTTTTTCCAACATTAGGTTTAAGTTTACGAGTATGGACATAATTAAATTGTTAGTTGGTTTTCCTCCTTTGCTACTTTTGCGATTTTAAATAGCTCACTCAAAACTAAAAAGAATAAGCCCAAGCAAATAATAAATAAATTCGAAGTGAATCCAAATTGTAATTGGAGCTGACTCTTAACCAACAAATGAAATAAAAACGACAGTATAGCACTCAGAACCCCCGAAACAACTAACATATTACCAATCTTTTTATAACTAGTAATCACAAATTCATCGAAGGGCTTTACTTGTTGAAAGTAACGTAAGGTCTTTCTAAATAAGTAAAAACTATACACAAAAACAGAAAGCAATACCACAATTAAAAGTGTTACCACCTTTAAATACCACGGTGTAATTATAACGCCCTCTTCTAATACATTAAAAATTTTAAGAATATCCGGATCGAAAAACATATACACACTAAAAAATAGTGTTAATGGAATTAACGGCAAACACGTCACATACCAGATGAAATCTACTAAAGATTTTAAAATAACAAGCTTTCTCATAATTATATAGTTAGTTGGTTTTCTTGTTTAATTGTATTTCCATTTGCGATAAAATCGACCATAATAAGAAGCCCAAAACCAATCAATAACATTAAAATGTCGGAGCATATAGCACTCACCAAATGAATTGTACCCTTAGAATGAATGAGTAGAATAATGTCCCGTAGAAAACTTAACCCACCCGTCAATAAAAATAACAGACCTGCTACTTTGAATGTCGTTAAATTATTTTCATTAAAAAACCATTTTTTATAGTTAAGCGCAACCCTTTTTTTAAGAAGATCAAAGCTAAAAATACTATTAACGAAATAGGCAAGAAAACAAACTGTGTGTAATACCCTAAAATAAAATATTCATAAACTTCTTCTAAAAAATCCATAAAATCAGGAGTGAAAAATATCAGATATATATTTGTAATAAAATGAAATATATAAACGATTATTAAAAAAATAATAAACCAATGAAGTGTTTTTATTTTTTTCATAAAGAATTAATAGTATTGTTTAACGATAACAAATATACAAAAATTATTGAAAAACAATAATTTTTTAAACAAAATCTAAGTATTATAAAAGCACACCGTTGTCAGCAATTATTTATAAAAAACGATTTGCCACTTCATCGCTGTGTTATTTCAGGAAACAAACACGTTAAAGCCGCTACAAAATACCGAAAAGAAAACGGAGTTAGTATTTAACTTACTTTTGTTACCAACCATTCCAAAAGCCGATGAACGTCTGGATTTTTGTTGGCACACTTACAATTAGGAAGCAGAAAACCAATAAGTTATAGCCTTCTTAGCTACCTTTGCAAAGTAACCTTTCTAAATCAGCGTGTTACAAGACTAAAATACAATCTATTATGAGTGATCTTTTTAAAACTATAGCACGTTTTCAATACTCCTCGGAAGCCCAAATTATTAAGGGTAGACTGGAATATGAAGGCATTCAAGTATTTTTAAGTGACAGTTTAACTATCGACACCGACCCTCTAGTAAGTAACGCTATTGGTGGTGTTAAACTTAAAGTGTACGCCACGCAAGCACTCGAGGCGCAACATATTTTAGAAACGATAAGTAAATATTCTATAGACGACGAGGGCGACACTATTGTATGTCCCAATTGTAAAGGGGGGCATATTGAATTATTTTCGACTATTAAAGACGCCAAATCCTTTTTCTATTTCATTTTTGGATTTTTATTTGGAGCCCTTCCATTTTACACCAAACATAAATATAGGTGTGAAGATTGTAACACAGAATTCGATTTAAAATGAACACCTATTTTAAATCTGTTGTAAGACCTCATCAAAGGAGGTCTTTAAAATTTTAATAACGGTTTCCATCTCATCTATGTTTAAATGACCAAACCCCAGTCGTATTGCACAAATATCTTTATTTTGGTACAGTATCGTTTTAGGTAAAAACAAGTTGTTTTTTTTTGTTGTTTCTGCCAATTTAATAAGTGATATTGTAGGTTCAAAACACAACCAAACAGCTAAACCTCCTACAGGCACTTGCCAAGTTGCGTGTGCGTTAAAATGCCTCTGTAAACAGGCACACAAAAGATCGCGTCTTTGCTTATACACCGTACTGTTTTTTTTAATTAATCGATGTATTTCACCTTCAGAAATAAGCTCTTTAAGTATTTGCTTCTGAATTAAATCGCCTTGTTTATCCAGTATTTGTAAATAGTTTTTGGCTTCCTTAATAATGTTTTCTGGCGCCACTACAAACCCTATTTGAAAACTAGGAAAAAAAGACTGTCCCAACCTGCCTAGATAAATAACAACACCCTGACCGTCGGCACTCGCCATTGGTACCATAGCAGAACCATCAAACTGAAAGTCGTAATCGAAATCATCTTCTATTATGGCAAAACCGTAGGATTTCGCTAGTTTCAATAATTTTAATCGCCTTTCGGCTGAAAGTGTGACAGTTGTAGGATATTGCCTGTGAGCACATACATACACACAACGTATACTCTGTTTTGTAAAGTTCTGTTCAATAAAATCAACATCAATACCCTGCGTATCCACTGGAATGGTTATGATATTGGCTCCCGCTTGTTGAAAAATCATATTAGATTTGTAATGACTTAAATGACCAACAAGAACAACATCATTCTTTTGTATGAGAAGCTGCGACACGATGTATAAACTCATCTCTGTACTTCGAGTACTTACAATATTATACGGCTTTATATGAAAACCGCGCGTAGCATTTAAATAATTACATAACGCTGTACTAAAAGTGGTATACGATTGCTCTTGTCTTTGATTCCATTTAGAAATTAATGAGGTGCGTTTCATCGACGCACTGTACCATCGTGAAAATTGATGTGTAGGATGGAGTCTTAAATCGGGCTGGCCATCGTTAATCACATATTTACATACTGAAAATTCTTCAGTAGACGCCAAATTAATAGAGGGCTCAAACGGAAATCCTGCTGTTTTTGGGTACGCATTTAGTTTATCTAAACCTTGCGACGCCCCTTTTATAGCTGCTGTTTTCTTTTCTGGTTTTAACACAAAAGTCCCTTTGTTGGCTATAACATCTACCCAGCCTTGCGATGCAAGTTCTTCATAGACCGCAACTGCTGTGTTTCTATTTATAGAAAGTAGAG
Organism: Bizionia gelidisalsuginis; assembly: GCF_008086185.1. NCBI lineage: Bacteria > Pseudomonadati > Bacteroidota > Flavobacteriia > Flavobacteriales > Flavobacteriaceae > Bizionia > Bizionia gelidisalsuginis. Next base: position 86,375 of record NZ_VSKN01000007.1, on the reverse strand, counting down.
CACTAAATTTTCTCGTCCCTGGTAACACTGTACCTTCGGGTAAATAACCACGCTGTATGGCATTGATAATTTGTTGGGCTATTTGAATATAAATTGAAGTGCTTGGCGACTTTTCAAAATATATTAGTGCTTTCAGCATATCATTAACCGGACTATTCATTGTTTTAGAACTGGACTACTTTAGTGATCCGGAAAGTTACTAATTTTGTAGCTCAAAAAAACAAGAATACTTTTAATTATGAAATTTACCCCTTTATTTATTTTGCTTGTCCTCTTGTCTATGGCAACACAAGCACAGAATTTAGAACTTGAACACGTTTTAGACTCGGTAATTATTACCTCTACACGAATTGATTTACCGTTTTCAGAAAACTCTCGAACCATTACAGTAATTACTAAAGACGATATTAAAAAAAGTGCAACAAACAATGTTGCCGATTTATTACAACAATTTGCCGGAGTAGATGTAAGACGAAGAGGCGCTAGCGGTATGCAAGCAGATTTATACATTCGTGGTGGTGGTTTCGACCAAACGTTGTTATTAATAGACGGTATAAAAGTAGATGACGCACAAACAGGACATCACACTTTAAATATGGCTTTACCCATAGAACTTATTGAGCGCATAGAAATCATTAAAGGCCCTGCCGCTAGAGTTTTTGGACAAAACGCTTTTACAGGAGCCGTAAATATTGTCACCATAAAGAATACAGGAGATCAAGTGTCGATAAACGCTCAAGCGGGTTCTTATGGTCAGCTTCACGGCTCTGTTTTAGTGGCTAGTCAGTATGAAAACTCCTCACATATTGTGCAGGTTTCTAGAAACACTTCCGAAGGTTACAGATATAACACAGATTATGACAATCAGAATTATTTTATTAAAAGTTCCTTTAACACAAAAAATACGCCTATTGACGTGATCGCTTCATTTCAAGAAAGGAAATTTGGTGCCAACGGATTCTATTCAAGCCCCTCTGCTATTAATCAATACCAAGAAACCCAAGCGAGTTTAGTAGGTGTTTCGACTGAAATAAGAACCGAAAAACTAACTCTAAAACCAAAACTATATTGGAGAAGAAATCAAGACACCTACGTTTTTGTAAGAGAAAATCCTTCCATATATAGAAACCTACATCAAACTAATAACGTAGGTGCTGCCGTAAATGCTTCGTATACCTCTAAAATGGGGGTTACCGGTTTTGGTGTGGATGTCGCAAAAGTGTATTTATCAAGTAATAATTTAGGAGATAGAAACCGGTTTACAACAACGCTATTTTTAGAACACCGATTCAAGCTATTAAATAATAAATTAGATATTACTCCTGGGGTTGCCGTCAACTATTTTTCTGATTTTAAATTCCACGCCTTCCCAGGTTTAGATTTAGGTTATAAATTAAATGACGATTTAAAAATCTACGGAAACATTGGTTATACCTATAGAATTCCAACTTACACCGATTTATATTATAGTGATCCTACCACATTAGGGAACGAAGATTTAGATCCAGAAGAAGCTATTGCTGAAGAATTAGGGTTAAAATTCAACACCGGAAGATTCAACGCTTCACTTGCTCTTTTTAATAGAGATTCTAAAAAATTAATAGACTATGTTAAGGAAAACGAAACCGATTTATGGGTAGCCACCAATATTAGGGATTTAAACACAAAAGGCGTTGAATTTAATACTACTTATGGTTTTACACTTGGAGGTTTCAACCAAAATATTAAAGGGGGTTACACCTTTTTAAAAGATAATTTAAAAGAAGTAAGCAACTTTTCTAAATATTCTATCAATTCCTTAAAACACCACGCAACAGCAGGTTTACAAACGCAGTTTCTAAAAAACCTTTCTCAAAATATTATTTATAAATATGCCGAAAGAACTTCTGGGGAAAGCTATACTGTGGTAGATGCTAGTGTAAATTACAAACTAAAAACTATGGAATTTTCTATACTTGCCAATAACATTTTTAATACGGACTATACCGAAACTAACTTGGTGCCTATGCCAAAAGGAAACCTACTCTTTGGTCTAAAATATAAATTTAAATAAGAAATAAATTCTTAATTGAAGCACCAATTTTAAAGCCCCAACGTTTTAGAAACTGTAGACTTTAAAAACCAACGCTATTGAACCTGAATATTGAAAACATTCTTCCTGTAAAAACTATCGCAAAAGAGGGCTTTTAAAATACAAAAACTTCTCTTATAACAAAAACTCAGCATACTTCAACTCCTATGAGCGAGATAAAACACAATTGGACAACACAAGAGATTCTAAACATTTATAAGAAACCTATGATGGAGTTGCTTTACGAAGCGGCCACCATTCACCGTTTACATCACGACCCAAATACCGTACAAGTAAGCACATTATTATCTATTAAAACCGGAGGCTGCTCTGAAGATTGCGGGTATTGCCCGCAAGCGGCACGTTACCACACCAATGTGGAAGGTAATGACTTAATGACGGTACAACACGTGAAAGCACAAGCTTTACGCGCAAAATCTGGAGGAAGCTCTCGTGTTTGTATGGGGGCTGCCTGGAGAAATGTTAAAGATGGTGAAGAATTTGATCAAGTTTTAGAAATGGTTCGTACCATTAACAAACTAGATATGGAAGTATGTTGCACCTTAGGAATGGTGACAGAAAACCAAGCAAAGCGTTTAGCCGAAGCAGGTTTATATGCCTACAACCACAACTTAGATTCGTCAGAAGACTATTATAAAAAAGTTATTTCTACTCGCGGTTTCGAAGACCGCTTAAAAACCATAGATAACGTACGTAAAACTAATGTTACCGTATGTTCTGGTGGTATTATTGGTATGGGCGAAAAAGTAGAAGACCGGGCAGGAATGCTCGTTGCTTTATCCACTTTAAATCCGCAACCAGAATCGACACCAATTAATGCTTTGGTTGCTGTTGAAGGCACACCACTAGAAGACCAACAGCCTATTGAGATTTGGGATATGATTAGAATGGTCGCAACGACTAGAATTGTAATGCCAGAAACACAAGTGCGTTTAAGTGCCGGACGAACACAAATGACGAGCGAAGGGCAAGCGCTATGCTTTTTTGCCGGTGCAAACTCTATTTTTGCAGGAGATAAATTACTAACCACACCCAACCCAGAGGTCAGTGAAGACCTGAAAATGTTTGAAACCTTAGGATTAAATCCCCAAAAGCCCTTTACAAAAAAGGGGCAACCACAAACAGTTGAAGCAGCAGATTCTAAAATTGAAGCTTTAGGAGAAAAACCAAAATGGACACGCCCTGAGCACAAAATTGAACGAAATGAATTGGCCAAACAAAACAGAAAATTATCACAATAGTTAAAATATTATTATAAGATTTCTAGTTTACTAACGTTTTCTTAACTTTGTAAGCTAAAATCTTAAACCATTTGAAACTGAACCTTAGCAATATACCCCGTGTAAAAACCATTTCGAAAGAAGACTTTATACGTCAATATTTTAAGCCTCAGAAACCTGTAGTTATTGAGCGTTTTATAGAGGATTGGCCAGCCTATTCTAAATGGAATTTAGCATATATTAAAAAAGTGGCCGGCGAAAAAACGGTGCCACTTTACGATGATAGACCTGTAGACTATAAAGATGGTTTTAACGAGCCACACGCTACAATGAAAATGAACGATTATATCGATTTATTAAATCGAGAGCCTACAAAATTTAGAATATTTTTATGGAATGTCTTAAAAGAGGCGCCAATACTCCAAAAAGATTTTTCGTATCCAGACTTTGGTTTGCGATTAATGAAGGGCTTACCAATGCTTTTTTTTGGAGGGAAAGACGCGTATACATTTATGCATTACGATATTGATTTGGCTAACATATTTCATTTTCATTTTGAAGGTAAAAAAGAAATTATTCTATTCGACCAAGCGCAGAACAAGTATTTATATAAAGTTCCGCATTCTTTAATTACTAGAGAGGATATTAACTTTTCGGATCCAGATTTCGAAAAATGGCCCGATTTAAAAAAAGCAAGAGGGTGGTATTGCGAATTAAATCACGGAGAAGTGCTATATATGCCAGAAGGCTATTGGCACTATATGCGTTATATTACCCCTGGTTTTTCAATGAGTTTACGAGCTATTGCTAGACGCCCTAAAAATTTAGGAAAAGCGATATATAATATAATTGTAATGCGTAATTTTGATAATATTATGAGACGTTTAAAAGGTCAGGAATGGATAGACTGGAAAAACGAAAAAGCAGTAACTAAAACAAAAAATACATAATTTAGATATGAAAAAATTACTATTAGTAGCCGTGCTATTATCTGCCTTTTTAGCAAATAGCCAATCGTTTTCTGGTAAAGGTGATCAGAAATTTTTTATAGGTGCAAATATTCAAGACAATGCTTCGGGTCTTAATGTTGGTTACGATTACGGATTGGGAGAAAACTTCTCTATTGGTGTAAATTCTACCTATGCTATAAACGTAAATAACGGCGTAGAAAAGGCATTTGCCGATCGTTTCGATTTAAAAGCCCGGTTTAATGCGAATTTAGGAAATGTAGTAAACATAAGCGAAAACTTCGATATTTACCCTGGAGTAAGTGTGAGTTTAAAGAATTTTGGCGGACATTTGGGTATGCGTTACTTTTTTACTAATGGCTTCGGAATTTATTCAGAATTTGGAACCGCTTTAGCAAAATACAACTCAGATTGGCTAACACCCTCAGAGAAAATCCATAACCAATTTACAGTAAATGTAGGCGCTATTTTCAACTTATAGAAATAAACACGCAACATACATTTTATAAAAAAGTCTTTCAAGATAATCCTGAAAGACTTTTTTTTATGTTTTATTTTATCGACTCGTTAACTTTATCATACACCAAATAAGATTCCCAACCGCGATATAATAAATAATCAATTAACTTCTTCTTTTTTTTATAAATGTCCTTCTCTTTTAATAAAAGCGCTTTTTTTTCGGCTAAATAGTTGAAAACTTCGATGTACTCATCATTTTCAATTTCCATAAGTGCTTGATTTACATTATATTTAGAGATATCCTTTCTCTTAAGTTCACGAGTTAAGCGATGCTTGCCCCATTTTTTAATATTGAACTTACCACGTACAAATGTTTTGGCAAAACGTTCTTCGTTGAGAAAGTTATGCTCCAAAAGATGAACGATAATGACATCTGATGCTTCAGGTATCATATTCATACTTTTTAACTTTTGTCGCACCTCTTGGTGACACCGTTCTTGATAGGCACAGTAATACTCAAGCTTTTTTTTAGCTTCATCTACTGTAAATGTTTTAACGTTTTGAAACATAGATCAAAAATAAACAAATAATGTACAACAATAAACAGCACGATTATGAAAATCAAATTACTTTTTATCACTCTTCTTTTTAGCTGTTTAGGTATTAGTCAAACCACTATCTACACTGAAAATTTTACAAACCAGCTAAATAAAGGAGCTACTTACAACGCCGCCACGGGGTTAACCGAAATAGACCTCTCTGGCGTAACATGGTCTATAGATGTTAGCGCAATAAGCTTAAACGAGACAAGCGACTGGTTTAAAGTTAATGACGACACAGAATTTATAGAAGGAAGAGATTTAGACGGCACGGCCATTTGGTTTTCGCCCGTAATTGATATTAGCAACTTTACAAATATTCAATTTTCAATAGATGCAAGTGAGAGCTCTCCTACAGAAGATAATCTTGAAAATAACGACACTTTTATTACCGAATTTAGTTTAGATGGCGGCTTATGGACGCTAGCAGGAAATAATGGTTCTATCCAAAATGATTTTGTAGACACCGCAGTATCACATAACACATTTTTAAATGGTTCTACTCTAGAATTACGCGTCAGTATTTCAACTAATGCTAATGATGAGCGCATACGACTAGACACTATTATTATAGAAGGTATAGCCCCAACGTCTCCAACAATCATCATAAATCCAAATTCTAATAGCGTTACGGGATTAACAAATGTGGAAGGTAATGTGCCTTTAACTTATGAAACCTTTACCGTTCAAGGCTCTGCACTTACTAACGATATCACTCTTAATGCTCCTGCAAATTTCCTAATTTCAGACACATTTAATGGCCCCTATCAACCTAGCATAACTTTAATACCGACTGCTGGAGAAGTTTTTACAAGCACAATCTATACCCAGTTAAATTTTTCTGCTGTTGTTGGAACACACAATGAGATTATAAATATTTCAAGTACTGGTGCTCCAACTAAAACCGTTGGTGTTTCGGGAGAAGTATTCCCGTATATACCGTCAGGAGATTGTACGGAATTATTTATTTCAGAATATCACGAAGCAGCAACTGGAACACCTAACGAACAATATTTAGAACTTTACAACCCTACAAATACAAGTATAGACCTGACTAATTATCAACTCGCTCGTTTTAAAAATGGACTAACCAACACGCCGCCGCTTATAAGAACACTAAACGGAAACATAGCCCCCTACACCACCTATTTAATCGCTAGAAACAACTCTATACTTTGCGGCAGCGGAACACCAGATTACTGTACAGGAAGCACAGTAATGAACTTTGACGGTAATGATGTAATTACCCTTCAAAATAGTGCTGGAATTAATATAGATACCGTTGGAGATTTAGGTGTAAATAATATGTTTGGGCAAAACGTAGATTTAGCCCGAAATACAAATATACAGACACCAACAACAACTTATTCTCCTTCAGATTGGACCTCTTCCCCTTCAAATAATACTACCAATTTGGGATATTATTTTAACGATTGTCAGTGTTCGGGAATCACTATTTGGGACGGTTTAAATTGGTCTATTACTCCAGACAGTAATACTAGCGCCATTTTAAATGCAAATTACACTACTGGAATTGCAGGCCAACCAAGCTTTTCAGCGTGCCGATTAACCATTAGTAGTGGTGTAAGTTTAACCATTCAGGATAATACCTCTGTAAAAATTAATAATGTGGTCATTAATAAAGGGAGTTTAGTAATTCATGACAAAGGAAGTTTTGTACAAGAAAACAACTCGGCACCTTTTATAAATAATACCAGCAGCGCCTCTCCGGTTATGGTACATAAACGAACGGCGCCGGTAAACTATTGGTATGAGTACACCTATTGGAGCTCACCTGTTCCAGAAGAAACTTTAGAAACTTTTTTACCAGACACTTCACCATCTCGTAAATTCAAATTTAATGGTAGCGCATTTGCAGACGTTTATGCAGAAACTCTAAACAATAACGACACAAGCACTCTAGGACAAGACGATGTAGACGACGATGGAAACGATTGGGAATACGCATCAGGCTTTATGATTCCTGGAAAAGGTTATGCGGCAACTTTAAGTCCTATAGATTTAACTGGCCCAAGTGGTGGCACCAATGGAATTTTAAAAACGTTTAAAGGAAACACCTTAAACACAGGAACCATCGGTATTCCCGTAAACAGAAATGATACGATAACAGAAGATAATAACTGGAACCTTATTGGAAACCCTTATCCCTCGGCTATCGATATTAATTTATTTTTTGCTGAAAACCAATATGGATTAGGCCCTAACGGCGTGTTAGAAGGTGCTATCTATTATTGGTCGCAAAACGCACCGCCATCGAGTACAAACAACGGAAATCAAGTTTTAAATTTTGACACTATGGACTACGCCATTTACAATGGCTCTGGAGCCCATATTGCAGGAGAACTCCACCCCAGTTCTGTCCAATACATACCTAATGATTATATTCCGTCTGGGCAAGCCTTTTTTGTGTTGTATGACGATGATGCGGCCTCAAATAATGGAAATGTTATATTTAGAAACAGTATGCGAGTACCCGAAAATAACGAACAATTCTATAGAGCACATTCAACAAACCAAGCTAACAGACTGTGGTTAAATCTTAGTAATACTACTATATTTAGCCAGACGGCGATAGCGTATATCGATAATGCTACCAATGGCGATGATGGTGCTATTTACGATGCTCCACGCTATTTTAACGGTAGTTCTGCGATGCTGGTCTCTTTTGCCGAAAACAGCAATAAACCTCTAGCTATTCAAGGTAAGCAGACCAATGCTTTAAATTTGAATGAAGTTATTTCACTAGGTTTTACAACCGCTATTGATTCGTTAACATCTTACACTATTGGAATCGATCATTTTGAAGGCGCCTTTTTAACAGCCAATGCTATTTATCTAAGAGATAATGAACTTAATATTTTTCACGACTTAACAACAGAAAGCTATACCTTTAACTCTGAGAAAGGACAGTTCAATACTAGATTTGAAGTTGTTTTTACGCAACCTAGCCTAGCCACAGAATCGTTTATTGTTTCTGAAAACTTCCTAATCATCTTTGAAGATAGAAATAACGAGACCACATTTAAGGTTGCTAATAACCACAACATCGATAGCGTTAAAATCTACGATGTCTACGGCCGCCTTTTATATGACTTAAAAGGTGTCAATAATTCTGAAACATATCATTTATCTCAAGTAAACAGTGCTGCGTATATTGCCAAAGTAACACTACGAAACGGACAAATAATTACAAAAAAAGCACTAAAGAAATAATAATTTAAATTCAATGGCTTTTAAGATGTTTTTCTACAACGTATATTTTAAAGACACAATAAGATTTCTACCTGGAGCAGCAATACCAGAAGAGTAGGTTTTATAACGTCTATCAGTTATGTTTTCTAAACTAGATGTAAGCACTACAGCGTTATTAAATTGGTACTGGATTCTAAAATTTAAAGTACTCCACGCTGGCGAATAAGGTTGCCCATTAGCGTCTACAGCGTAGAGATACGCTTTTTTTGTTTCGGATGGTGCTAACTTATAAAAAGATAATTCGCTATTGTATTTTAAATAAGCGTCCGCACTTAATTTGTTATTTTGCCAAATGAAATGCGTATTTCCAAAATGTGGTGCCACGTGTCGTACCGGAACTTCAATAGTATTTGTAGTTTCTGAGCCACCAATAACCGAATATTGCGAAGTAAGCTTAAATTCTTCGGTAAACTTTATTTCTGTTCCCAGCTCGAAACCATACACACGTGCCTCAGAGGCATTTTGAAGCGATTGCACCGTACTCAACTCGCCAATATACATAATCGCCGTTTCTCCGTTTAAATCGCCATCTTTTCGCACCAATGCATTATCTAAATAAGTGTAATAGGTGGCCGCGTCCAACACTACTGTATTATTAAAATTTAAAGTCACACCCAACTCTCCCCCGTACGCGTATTCCGGTTTTAAGTTAGTATTGGGCACTACCACTGCGCCTGGTTCCGAGTCAAAAACCTTACCTATATCATCAATATTTGGCGCTCTAAAGGCCGTTGACAAATTAAATCGCCAATGAATAATATTATTAGGCAACCAACTTATTCCCGCTGACCCTGTTAAGGCATCTGCTGTATTTTTAGACGTTGTAAATGGTAAATCTAAATAAACATTATTTTCTTCGAAATCGGCAAAAGAGGTTATATAATTGTAACGCAAACCCATTTGAAAAACAAATTTTTGATTCGGCTTATATTTTATACTGGAATATAAAGCAGCCGATTGCCATCGTGAACCATTAGGATATCTGGATACTATATTTTCTGTGACGCCAGTAATACGATTCTCTTTCTTGGCTATAGACGACACATGGTTATAAACGTACTCTGCACCGTAATGAAAGATTGTGTTATCACTTAACTTTTTCTCTAAATCTAAATTAAAAGACACTGCCGCGACAGACTCTTCTTTTATAGATCGTGAGAGGGACTGAAAATTTCTATCTATTCTACTTTCTTGAAAATTCTGAAAGGCTACCGTTGCCTGAATCTTATCGTATAAATTAGAACTACTACTTAATTTAGTTACATTTACATTGGTCATAAACCAGCGTTGCGGACCGTAATACCATTCTGCTGATTTTAAAACAGCGTCATCATAGCGAATTAATCGATCGTATCGTGGTGTATTAGAAGTTGTAGTGTAATACAAACCAAGATCGAAACTTAAATTTTCTTTAGGTTCAAAACGCACTTTCTGCATCGCATTAATCTGGTCGTAACCCGTGTGCTTTTGGAGTTTTGGTTTATCATTTTTCACCATTACATCGACGCCCGCAGTAGTTACGACGTAATTTGGTCGTAAATAGTCGTCCGGGCCATTTTTACCCATTCGCAAATCGTCGAAATAGGTATACGTTACATGCGATAAAAACGCCCATTTTTCTAAGCCGAAATTCACATCAAAATGGGCTGTTTTTTCTTGATTAGCACTAGCATACCTTACCACTGCTTGAGCTTTTGTGTACAAAACATCTGAATAAGAAAGCTGAGGTTTCTGTGTGTAAAAACTCATTACGCCACCAATAGCATCGCTACCATAAATAATAGAACCGGCTCCTAAAGTCACCTCTGTTTTTTGTATCGAAAAGGGATCGATAGCAATTACATTTTGAAGGTTTCCGCCTCTAAAAATAGCATTATTCATACGCACACCATCTACAGTAATCAACAATCTATTAGTCGAAAAACCTCTAATTAAAGGACTTCCTCCACCTAACTGACTTTTCTGAATAAAGACCTGCCCTGTATTCTCTAAAGCATCGGCACTAGTTTGCGGGTTGCTAAAGGCTATAGATTTCGCATTAAAACTGATGATTTTATTAGGAATATCTTTTCTGTTTTGTTTAAATCGTGAAGCAGAAATAACAATTTCGCCTAATGCTTCATTGTTTGCTTTAAGAACGATTCTCGAGTTTTTAATTGCTGATTTCTTTATTTTTTTAAGCTGAAACGCTAAATGTTTAAAATATATTTTTTCATCGAATGGAAAGCGCTTCAAATTTACTTCTCCATTAAAATCGCTAATCTCGCTTACCGTTTTGTCTTTATTAAACACAGCAACGCCAACAATAGGTGCGCTTAACTCTTCTTCTACTATTTGAATCGTTTGAGCCCTCGATGCAAAAGAAAATAACGCAAAAAACAGAACACTAAAAATTACTTTATTCGCACAATTAGTTAAATACTTCATTAAAGACTTGTAGAGATTTTGGTTTTTTAAAGGCTCCTAAATGCAACTCAAAATACAACAACATAATCCCTAAAAAGGCTTGCCTTTGAGTCCCATTTATTTTCACTGCTTCTAAAGTATCAAAATTTGTGCCCAACAGCTGTTTTAATAAGACTAAATTTTCTGATGAAATAGCATACCTACTTTCTTTCTCAAATTGAAATTCGCCATCGTTTAAGTTAAAGTAAGGCGCATCAATTTCTGTTTTATCGGGATAAAAACCGAGATGTTTCGAAAGATTTAAAAGAAAAAGCAGATGAAAATTCGCGTACGTTTCGTTGGTATCTAACCACTGCAATGTGGCTTCCAAATAATTAAAAAGCGTGTCGTTTTGTTCCTCTTCTTGTAGCGCACTAGAAAGTACTTCAGCTAAAAATATAACAACAGCACTTTTTAAAACGTTGGTGTGTAAGGTCGCATAGAGGTAACTAATTTTTACTTCTTTAATGTATTGCAATCCTCTTTTCTCTTTATAATCGGTTACCAAATGAAGTTGCGACAACTCTTGAAAATAAGCTACTTTAGAATATGCTTTTCTAGATTTAAATACACCACGCAAAAGATAGCTAACAATTCCGTCATTTTGGGTGTAGCATTTTACAATTAAATCGCTGTCTCTATACTTGATTTTAGAAAGCACTATGGCTTTTGTCTCCGTAAACATTAACGTACCACCATTACTTTTAGCACTTTAGTTTCGAAGCTATCTAAATCGGATAATAATATTAAATACACCCCAGACGCCACCGTTCTACCTGCTAAATTTTTACCATTCCATAAGGCTGTTCCGCCATCGACCTCTAAATTATACCCTTTAAATTTTGTATTGGTTTGCGATTCGGCTTCTGTTACCAAATTACCTTCGATATCTGTGATTTTTATATTTACATTCTCCGTCAGCCCTTTTATTTTTACTTTTTCTTGATTAAGGTTAAACGATGGTCGCACCGGATTTGGATACACGTAAGCATCTTCTAAGCTTTCTTGGGTTTTCGACGTGTCGCTTCTAAATGAAACCACGCCTTTATCGGTGGCCATATACACAATTCCGTTAACCTCATCTAGAGCCACATCGACAACGTTATTTGAAGGTAGCGGAGAATTATCCATTGTAAAATGATAAATCGTTTTTTGACCGTCTGATGAAAAATAATAAACACCGGTTCCTAAAGTAGCTATCCATTTATTATTAGAGCCATCGACATTGATACTCGTAATAAATTGCTGGTATAGTAATTCACTTGGAGTGCCATTATCTAGAACAATAATTGAAGACACATTAAAGCTGGGATTACTAAAAAACTCTGCCCCACTATAAATTACGCGCAGCCCTTTACCTGTACCAATCCATACTGTATTACTTTTATCTACAGCCACACTGTACACCGCTGCTATTGGCATATTATAATCGTCAGATGAAATACTTTTTAATAAGGTTTCCGGTCCTGTATTATCAAAACCAATAATTCCTTTTTTATAGCCTCCCAACCATTTTACGCCGTTGTCATCAACAGCCAAAGAACTATAACCAAACTCGGAGTTTGCAGTTGGAAGAATAGCACTAAAATTATAACTATCCCAAACCCCCGTACTAATATTAAAAGATTTTAGTGGACTAGCTGTTTTCGCATTTGTGCACCATAAAACACCGTCATTATCGATTACAGAAGCACTATTTCTTATATCGATTCCCGCAGAACTAGACGATTGAAAACTACTATTATTAACACCATACAGCACCGCGGGGATGTCGTTATTAACCTCTAATAAACCATGCAAAAAAGAGTTGATAAAGACCTGATTATAATTTAAAGGATTAACATTTATCGTGTTCAAATTTACTGCTCCCAAAACACTGTCGAACGGCACATTCACCCAAGACTCTTGTTTTAAATGACTAAAACCTCTTTGCCTTAAGGGATAAGGGTTAAAGGTTACCGAATAATCTCCATACGTTACCCACAGGTTTTTATCTGCTGCCGCAATAGCAAATGCGGTATTAGAGATAGGGCTGTCTGGATGGATTTCTTCATACTCTAAAGGCGCTTCAAAAGGTGCTTTTAAAATACCGAAACCAATACGCCCACTATTAAAATCACCTTTAGTGCCGATATAAACAGCATCGTTTACACTGGTTCCTGAAGTGAAATCTGTATTAAATTCGCTTATAACTCCCGAAGAAGCTAGTAATGTTAAATTTTCATCGTAAACAAAAAATTGCTTTAAAGTTGTAACTTGCAATCGGTTTTCTTCTGATTTAATTTGAACAGATGCGGTATTATAAGACGCACGCTCTACAAAATTAGTAGTTACCAGTTCGTACAATTTATTTACATTTCGCAAAGCATACACCGTATTATTTATAGCTTCTACACCCACCCAGTTGAAAGCGTTAATAAGTTGCCACTCTTGAAAATTCACAAGGTTAGGACTCGAAGCATCTGCCTTTCGCATTCCTGTAGTTGTCGCTGCGTAAATAAAACCATTGTTAATAGTAGTTTGATTTACTTTTAACTGCCCTCCGCCAGAACCTATAAAATAAGTGTCTCCAAATTCTAAATTTTGAATATCGTATAACGAAATACCATAATCTGTAGCGATATACGCAAAACCGTTAGACACCATAAAATGATTTATTTTTTTATCTACCGGAGGAATGGAAGGTTTATTTAAGATATCTACAACAGTTGTAATTTTCTTAGTCGATTCACTATATACTTGCATTAATCCAGTATCGAAGCCTATTAATAACACGCCACTTGCTTCATCATATTGTATAGTAGAAATAGGCTCCCCAGACAAACCGTTTATGGTAGATAGCTTCTCCATTTCTCGCGTTTGTACATTGTAAATAAAAACGGCATTCTCTGCCGCACCAAACACTCGATTTGTGCCTTGAGAAATATCTTTTATATCTAAATAACTAAAATACCCTTGCCACGAATTTGTAAAATCTTGAGCAGAGTTTAGCACGGGAATTAAAAGTAATAGTATAAATAAAGCTTTTATTTTCATTTGTTTAATTTTCGATATTTCTTTATAACGTTAATTATTACAAAAGTATATACAAAAAACAATAAAGCCCCTAAGTAGGAGCTTTTTATTACGCGATGTAGGTTTTGCTTAAACGACACCTTGAGCAAGCATCGCATCGGCAACTTTTACAAATCCAGCAATGTTTGCTCCTTTTACATAATCAATTTCCCCGGCATCGTTCTTTCCATAAGCTTCGCAGGAGGCGTGAATATGGTACATTATTTCTCGTAATTTTTCATCGACCTTTTCCTTTTTCCAGCTATATCGTAATGCGTTTTGGCTCATCTCTAACCCTGAGGTTGCCACACCTCCTGCATTCGCGGCTTTCCCCGGAGCAAATAACACATTTGCTTGTTGCAAAATTTCAATTGCCTTAGGTGTTGTTGGCATATTTGCACCTTCGGCAACAACCAGCACCTTATTTTTTACTAATTCTTCTGCTTCTCCTTTATTTAATTCATTTTGAGTTGCACACGGAATAGCAATATCACACGCAACCCCCCAAGGACGTTGGCCTTCAAAAAACTGTGCATTTTTATAAGTATCCAGATACTCTTGAATGCGTCCTCTATTTTCATTTTTAATCGTCATAATAACCTGAAGCTTTTCAGCATCTATTCCCTTCTCATCATAAATATATCCAGTAGAATCGGACATCGCGACAACCTTACCACCTAACTCTGTTATTTTTTGGCAAGCATATTGTGCCACGTTTCCAGATCCAGAAATAACCACTTTTTTATTTTTTATGGAATCGTTTTTGGTCTTTAACATACTCTGTATAAAATACACACAACCGTAGCCCGTAGCCTCAGGGCGAATTAAAGAACCTCCATAAGACAAGTCTTTACCAGTTAAAACACCCGTAAATTCATTTTTTATTTTTTTATAATAACCAAATAAATAGCCTATTTCGCGACTACCAACGCCAATATCTCCCGCAGGAACATCGGTATCTGCACCAATATGCCTAAATAACTCTCCCATAAACGACTGGCAAAAACGCATCACTTCATTATCGCTTTTCCCTTTAGGATTAAAATCGCTACCCCCTTTACCACCACCCAAAGGCAATGTCGTTAAGCTATTTTTAAACACTTGTTCAAATCCTAAAAACTTTAAAATACTAAGATTAACCGAAGGATGAAATCTTAAGCCGCCTTTGTAAGGCCCAATTGCAGAATTAAACTCTACTCTAAACCCACGATTTACTTGAACCTTTCCAGAATCGTCTAGCCAAGGCACTCTAAAAATAATAGCTCGTTCTGGTTCGACTATACGTTCTAAAAGCATTTTGTTTTGATACTTCGGATGGGCTTCTATAAAAGGAATAATAATTTCTGCTACTTCGTAAACGGCTTGAAGAAATTCCTTTTCATTGCTGTTTTTTTCTTTTACTGAATTAAAAAAAGCTTCAATTTTGGTTTGCATTACATTCTAAGAGATAAAATCATTATTATTAAAGATTACTAGCAACACGACCGTTATAGATAAAAAATTAACTTTTTTGTGATACATTTCGCTACATAGCAATTTATGATTTTTATTATAAAAAATTATACCTTTACGAAGTTTTCTGTATTTTTTATATATTGCTTGATAGTTAATCGCGATTTGATATATTTGTTGAATGAGAGGCTCTAAAATTGTCCTAATTATGCTAACAGCAAAACAATTATCCTTACTGTTTTTTATATTTTTTATTTCTAAGTCTGCTTTTTCTCAATTGGGCTTTTCTCACGAAATAGGAATTATTGCAGGTCCTGTTGCATTTAAATCTGACTATGGATTACGAACTAATTTAACTACCAATGCAGGAAATACTGGAGTAGGAATAGGTATCGTACATTTTTTAGATCTGGCCTATAGATCTAATCGTTATTCGTACTCAATAGATAACTTTATTTACGATCACTTTAAACTAAGAACAGAAATATCATACAACAAAACAAAGCTAGAACACTTTGGCAAGTATGTCGACCCTTCTAGAACTAGCGATGAAGCTCAACGGTTAAGAGATCATACGGGAGAAGCTAATAATCTTGATGTTGGGATGCAAATTGAATTTTATCCCTTTAGTATTAGAGATTTTCAAAATTTCTCAAGTCGATGGGCACCATTTATTAGCGCTGGCGCACATTTTGTAGCGTTCAATCCTAAAGTAAGCACCGCGTACTTAGGCGAAGGAGATCCTGGAAATATTAAAAATCTTAATAATTTCTACACACCCTGGTCCTCTCCTTATTTACCAGATCCTATCGATGCAAGCCCAGGAACAACGTGGTCTGTAGTTAGTAGTGTGGGTGTGCGATACAAGTTGAATGTAATGTCGGACTTAATGCTAGATTTACGCGGGCAATACTATTTTAATGACTGGATAGACGGATTAAATCACGGCTTACCAGATAATAAATATAATGATTGGATGGTATGGCTTAACTTCGGCTATATCTATTACTTAGAGTAATCGTTGCAAATTTGACCTAAAAAAAGAGAACTAAGAGTTACCGCTCTTTATACGCTAGCATGCAACCCAAAGCTTGTTTTAAATAGCTGTCAAACAACATATAAAAGTCACACTGTGTTTTACACATCTGCTACTTGTTAACTACTAGTTAAGAACTTTTATACCATGTAACGCGTTCAATGACCGCTTTATGAATAGTCCTGCACTGTATCGTCCAACGCAGTTGTTTTCAAGGATCTTACTTTAATATTTTAGTAGCATTCCCGTCGTCTACCCCGGGTTACTGAATAGTTTAACGCGAATTATTTTTATATTAAATTTCATCCAAATATTTTTTGATTAGAACTAAAATAACGCTTAATTAGCTCTATTCAAATCCAAGCACCACTTTAAACTATGTTTAACAGTTTCTCCATAAAGGCGTTAAAAACTATTTTAATCCTTGTTATTTCAGTCACCGTTTTTAGTTGTAAAAAAGAAACAACACTTACGTTTTCTACCACTTCCATTCTTACAGACAATGAAACGGTTGTGGAAGTTAATATCCCTAAAGCCGAAGGCAATACAGAAGCAGCACAAGCTATTAACAGAACCTTAGAAAACTACACTAATATGGCGTTAACCGTAGATTCTGCAAACACAATGCAACCAACAATCGAAGACAACATTACCGCGTTTAATGCGTCTTACAGCACTTTTAAAACTGAAATAGGGAAAACACTTTTAACCGATTTACCGTCGTGGGAGGCATTAGTAGATGGAGAAATTTCATTCCAAAACGAATCTATAATTTGTATTGTAATGAACTCGAGTATTAATACTGGCGGCGCACAAGGGATTTTTAATATAAAATTCTTCAACTTTGATGCCACGACAGGAGAAGAGTTACAAACAAAAGATTTAATTACCGATGTCGAAGCTTTTACAACCCTTGTTAAAAAACACTACGACAAAGAATTAGAAACGGGCTACGAAGCTAGCAACCTAGAGCCAAACGACGCGCCGTTTTCATTCCCCGAAAATCTGGGTTTTAGTGAAGACGGTGTTATTATATTTTACGACCGTTCTAGCAGCTTGTCTAACGACCCTCTAGAATTCACAATTTCTTATACGATTGCAAATAAATATTTAAAATTTTAGAGTGATTTTTTAAGCGCTAGAATATACCCCAAGTGAATGCCTTCGTGAAAATTATTAAACGCAATAGCGTGCTCCACATTACGTAAAATATTACCAGTAGTTACCGTATATTCTGTGTAATTTTTAAATAAGTTGTTATTGTAATCTTCTTCCATTTTTTCTACCGTTGAAAACAGCAACCCTTTAACCTCATCTACTTCTATTTGGGAAACAAAATGCTCAGCTTTTGTTCCTTTTCTATAGCTTGCTACCATTTTATCAGAGACATTCATTGGTATCCCAGATAAATTATAAACAAGTAATTGTTGGGTAACGATGGTATGTGCCACATTCCATATAATAGTGTTACTAAAACCTTCAGGTACTTTATTTAACTGTTCTAAGCTATAGTGTTCTAAAAAGCTTTTTAATAAGATCCTATTTTTTAAGGTGGTTTCGAAGGCGAAATTCATAAATATAATTTTAGATAAAAGTAACCTTTTTTTGCGAAATTAAATTTATTTTGCAATCACAAAACTCTTGTAAAATGACTAAAGTATACTATTTAAAAACGTGTAGCACCTGTTCTAGAATTTTAAAAGAATTAGATCTGCCTTCAAATGTTGTTTTACAGGATATTAAAAGCGATCCTATTACGCCACAACAATTAGAAGAAATGAGGGCGCTATCTGAAAGCTACGAAGCTTTATTTAACAAGCGCGCAACGTTATATAAAACGATGGATTTAAAAAATAAATCACTTACCGAAAAGGATTATAAACACTATATTTTAGAACATTACACATTTCTAAGTCGTCCTGTCTTTATTATTAATAAGGCCATTTACATAGGGAATTCTAAGAAAAACGTTGAAGCTGTTAAACACGTCTTAAATGAAGTTTAGAATCTGGGCACTAATTGCTGCTTTTGTAGTACAGTTACTCTATGGTTTAAACTTTACGCTGGCTAAAGATGTTATTGCAGGCGGTTTTGTCACACCGTTTGCTTTTATAATTTTTAGAGTAGCAGGTGCGACGTTATTATTTTGGGTATTTAGCGGTATGGGACCCCAAGAAAAAATAGCACCAAAAGATTTTATTACGCTGTTTTTCGCTGCCATTTTTGGAGTCGCAACCAATATGCTTATGTTTTTTAAAGGGCTAGAATATACCTCACCTATTCACGCGGCCGTAATAACAACAATAGTTCCTATTATAGTGCTTATTCTTTCTACCTTTTATTTGAAAGAACGGTTTACAACACTTAAAGTTGTAGGTGTTGTTTTGGCATTTTCTGGCGCGATTGTTTTAACGCTTTACGGCAAATCTTCACGCGTTGGAGATAATGTGCCTTTAGGAAATTTATTAGTATTAATTAACGCCATTTCCTATAGTATTTATATTATAATTCTAAAAAAACTAACTGATAAATACCATCCGTTTACGTTTATAAAATGGGTGTTTTTATTCGGCTTATTCTTAGTTATGCCATTTGGCATTAACGATTTTATCGCTATAGATTACACCTCTTTTACACCTTATATTTACTTCTCAATTGCGTTTGTTATTGTTGGCGCTACGTTTGGCACGTATACTTTAAATCCTTTAGCATTGCGCCATTTAAAAGCATCTACAGTAAGTATTTTTATTTATATCCAGCCGGTAATTGCAGGAATATTTGCCATTATAATGGGAAGCGACAGTTTAAGTAGTGTAAAACTTATCGCTTCCGCATTAATATTTACAGGGGTGTATTTAGTGACTAAAAAGCCAAAAGCACCCGCGGTACAGCTTTAAATTACAGATTTAAATTTACTGGTTTTCGGCCTTTCGCTCGTGCGTCTTCTTTTGTTAAGACCTTATAGTCTTCCGTTTTCGGGAATTCATCAGCGATATCTAATAACTCTTTTGGAAGCGCTGTTATTTTGCGTTCTTTTAAATCTATCCAAGCGCCAAACATTTCGCAAAATGCTAGATTTTCACCTTTATGATTATAGAAATTATGATCGAATTTAAAAAACGAACCCTCTTCACTCAACCCAGAAACCTCTAAACTTACAGTAATGGGTTGCCCCATAAACACTTCCTTAAAATAAGACATATGCTCGTAAAAGACTACCGGGCCAATGTTGTGCAGTGCCAATTCTTTCATAGTAAAACCTTGTTCTATTAAAAAGGCCATACGCGTATGACTCATAAAATTAGTAAAAGCAGAATTCGCCAAATGCCTGTTAGCATCGACATCACTCCAACGTATTTCAAATTGTTTTGTGTACATATTCTTAATTGTTTTACTTCAAAATTACATAATATTGTTGTGCACGCATAAAAAATTAAAAGGTTTTCTAAACACACGCTTTTCATTACCTTTGCACAACTTTATATAGAAAGCTTATGATACATTCAATGACAGGTTATGGTAAATCTGTAGTACAGTTACCAACAAAAAAGATATCGATAGAACTAAAATCGTTAAATAGTAAAAACCTGGATTTAAACGCCAGAATGCCTTCTATTTATAGAGAAAAAGAATTACCGCTTCGCAAATTAATTGCAAAAGAACTAGATCGCGGTAAAGTCGATTTCTCAATTTATGTTGAAACGACTGCTGAAGATACATCGGCAAAGATTAACACTCCCGTTGTTAAACAATATATCGAGCAATTAAGGGCGGTTGTAGATGGTGATGAAGTAGAACTGTTAAAAATGGCGGTGCGTTTTCCTGATGCTTTAAATACAGAGCGTGAAGAAATTGACGAAAACGAATGGCAAATCATAGAAACTGAAATTAAAAATGCCATTGAAAGCATTAAAACCTACAGATTAGACGAAGGTAAAGTACTGGAAACCGATTTTAAAAATCGCGTTGCTATAATAAGTGATTTACTAGAACAAATAATCGCAATGGACCCGGAGCGTATTGATGGCGTTAAAGACCGTTTAAAAAAGGGGGTTGAAGAACTTAAGGAAAAATACGACGAAAACCGTTTTGAGCAAGAACTCGTTTATTACATTGAAAAATTTGATATCACCGAAGAGAAAGTACGCTTAAAAAATCACTTAGATTACTTTTTAGACGCTTTACATTCTGAAGATTCTAACGGAAAGAAATTAGGTTTTATCTCTCAAGAAATGGGAAGAGAAATCAATACCATAGGCTCTAAAAGCAACTATGCACCAATGCAACAACTGGTCGTACAAATGAAAGACGAGTTAGAAAAAATTAAAGAACAATTACTAAACGTACTGTAATTAGCGCGTAACCAAAATATATATTTGTGACCACAGTATCCACTAAAAAACAAGGTAAACTTATCGTGTTTTCTGCACCTTCCGGCTCAGGAAAAACAACCATTGTAAGACATTTATTAAAAAACGAAGCGCTTAATTTGGCGTTTTCAATTTCGGCAACTTCTCGAGAAAAGCGCGGCGAAGAGATAGACCTAGAAGACTACTACTTTTTATCAGCTAAAGAATTTAAAAACAAAATTAAAGGCGATGAATTCTTAGAATGGGAAGAAGTGTATCGCGATAATTTTTATGGGACTTTAAAGACGGAAGTCGACAGGCTTTGGGCGTTAGGAAAGCACGTTCTTTTCGATATTGATGTGTCTGGGGGTTTGCGTATTAAACGAAAGTTTCCTGAACAAACTTTAGCTGTTTTTGTTAAACCACCAAGTATCGACGAGCTAAAAATTAGACTTAAAAACAGAAAAACAGAGACCGACGACAAAATAAATATGCGCGTTGCAAAAGCCTCGGCAGAATTAGCCACTGCCCCACTGTTTGATATTATTATAGAAAATGATAATTTAGAAAAAGCGCTTGCCGAAGCAGAAACTACGGTAGCTAATTTTTTAAACGCCGATAATTAACACGCTAGTATTATGAATATAGGTCTATTTTTTGGTTCTTTTAACCCCATCCACGTTGGGCATTTAATTATAGCACACCAAATGGCAGAAAACAGCGATTTAGACCAAGTCTGGTTTGTAGTGACACCACACAGTCCCTTTAAAAAGAAAACTTCACTTCTGGATAACTACGACCGTTTAGAAATGGTACATTTAGCCACCAAAGACTACGATAATTTAATGCCTAGCGCTATCGAGTTTAATTTGCCGCAGCCTAATTACACCATAAATACACTCGCCTATTTAAAAGAAAAACATCCTAATAATCAGTTTTCATTGATTATGGGTGAAGACAATTTAAAAGGGTTTCATAAATGGAAAAACTACGCACTTATTTTAGAGCATCATAATATCTATGTGTACCCGAGAATTGCCGAAGGCACTACTGATACGTCACTTAGCGATCATCCACAAATTCACAAGGTTGAAGCTCCCATTATGCAATTGTCATCAACCTATATTCGTAAAGCAATTAAAGAAGGTAAAAACATCAGGCCATTATTACCAGAACACGTTTGGAAGTACGTCGATGATATGCATTTTTACAGCTAATTTGAGAATTATTTATTATAATTTATAAGACTTAAGACGAAATGTTAACGGCATCTTTCAGCCGAATAATAAGAGTTCGTGAACCGCTTAAACTAAATCTAAAATGAGAACGAAGTTACATGTTTTTAAAACCGTTGCTTATCATTTAAGTTTTACCAAAGCTGCCGAGCAATTGTATATTTCTCAGCCTGCCGTTTCTAAAGCCGTTAGAAATTTAGAAGACGATTACAAAACTACGTTTTTCCTAAGACACCGCAACTCGATAGAGCTCACCGATAACGGAAAAGTGTTTTTGGAGTACGTAAATAAGATTTTAAACATTTTTTCTGAAATCGATAATCAGTTTTTAAATGAAAAAGAGGCGCTTCCTAAAGACATCACTTTTGGAGTAAGCAGCACACTAGCAACTTATATTATTCCTAAAATTATAGCCAATTTTAGAGTACACTATCCTGAAACGCGGTTTAAAATAAAAAGCGGCAATTCGGAGGATATTGAAGTGCTTCTGCTTAACCAGCACTTAGATTTTGGGATTACAGAAGGCAAAGAATCACATAAAAAGCTTCAGTTTAAACCGTTTCTAAAAGACGAAATTGTATTGGTTACCAATGCTAATAATACCGCGTTTAAAAACGGTGTTATTACTCTAGAAATATTACAACAGTTACCAATTATTGAACGCGAATTTGGTTCGGGAACACGTAATATTATATATGAATTTTTAAATAAAAAAGGGATTACTGCGTTAAATACGGTCGTGACTTTAAACAGTACGGAGGCTATAAAAAACTATCTTTATAATTCGGACAATTACGCGCTAATATCGATTAATGCGGTAAGTGAAGACTTAAAAAACAACAAGCTTAGAATTATAGATATTTCAGATTTAACAATGGAGCGCTGGTTTCATTTTGTGTGCCGCACGGGGTATCAATCTAAAGTAATGGATAGCGTCGAAAAGTTTATTAGAAACAACTACTCATAACTTTTAGTTATATACAATAGCTTTTTAATGTGCTTAACAGTTATATCTCTGCCGTAACTTTGCGCCTATATTACAACAGTTATGAAAACGCAGATACCAAAAGTTATTTTTTTCCTCCTTGGAATTGTAACATTATCAGGACTAGTAGAGAGCCCAATTGCTTTATTATTGGGATTTGTATTCACCTTAATTTGTAAGAATCCTTTTAAAGCTGAAAGTCAGAAAGTAATAAGTTATTTATTAAAAATAGCAGTAGTAGGTTTAGGTTTCGGGATGTTTTTAAAAGAAACCATAGAAACCAGTAGAGACGGACTAGCGCTTACTTTTTACTCTATAGTTTTAACGGTAACCCTAGGTATATTCTTAACGCGTGCTTTTAAAATAGACAAAAAACTGGGGCATTTAATTACTTCAGGCACTTCTATTTGCGGTGGTAGTGCCATTGCAGCGATTGCCCCCGTAATAAAAGCAAAAAGTGAGATTATTAGTATTGCATTAGGTATCATTTTCTTGCTAAACTCTATCGCTTTACTTGTTTTCCCTCCACTAGGGCATTTATTTCAATTAACACAAGAACAATTTGGTTTATGGTGCGCTATAGCTATTCACGACACGAGCTCGGTAGTTGGTGCTGCTTTAAGTTATGGAGACGATGCGCTCCGTATTGCAACCACGGTTAAACTATCGAGAACACTTTGGATAATTCCATTATCGATTTTCTCAATGTTTATGTTTAAAACAAAAGGCGAAAAAATTAAAATCCCTTATTTTATTTTACTGTTTATTGGAGCTATAGTCATTAACAGCTTCCATATTCTTCCTGAGACTATCACTGGCAGTATTGTTGTAATTTCTAAGCGTCTTTTAATTCTAACATTATTTTTAGTCGGCTCTACAATTTCAATTAAAGATTTAAAATCAACGGGAATTAAACCCATAGTATTGGCCGTATCATTATGGCTGTTTATTGCAATCTTCTCATTACTTTACATTCTAAACTAAAGGTCTATTATTTAAACATTTTTTAACACGCGTTGATTTTGACACATCGAAAAAAAAACCGAGATTCGGCAATGGATTTAAACACAAAAAAAAACAAGTGTAAAAGATGGGGTTTCTGATTTAAAAAATGAAAACGCAACGCATAAAAATAAGTAAATTAAAACTAGTAGCCCTTCCGTTACTAGCTTTGCTGTTATTACTTTCGCCCTGCTCGGTGAAAGGCGCACTACAAAATGCTCTAGAAGTTGACGTTTCAAAATCACTTCACAAAAGTAAATCGGCAGCACCTCAATTAAATATTTGTAATATTTGGGAGCACCAAGCACAAACAGAAACAAAACAAGCGACGAAAAAAGACATTAAAAAAACTCTTTCTACATCTTTTTCACATCGTTTATTCAACACTAACACAAAACGTAAAGCCTCATTTTGGGTGGAGCATCCTGTTGGTCTTAACGTACAACCCCCACTATACATTTTATATAAAAGACTTAAAATTTACGATTTAGACGCTTTTACCTTCGTTTAAATCACTATTCTTTTACTATAAAATTTATTAAAATGCAAGATCAAAAAATACTACAGTCGTATAATATGGCTGGTCTTTTTACTATATCCCTACGTTTAGTTGTAGGATGGACTTATTTTTCAGCCTTCTGGCGTCGTCTCATTTTAGACAACAAACTAGACCCTGAAACCGCTGGTTATATTGGAGAAAAATTTAATCACTTTTTACCAAACGCACTTGGTATAAAACCTATCATTGAATATTTAGTAACACACCCGGAAGCCTTATGGTGGGCTATGGCAAGTTTTACTATTGTTGAGGCTATCGTTGGCCTATGTATGATGCTTGGACTGTTTACACGCCTTATGAGTATTGGCGTATTTGGCCTCGCTATGGGTATTTTATTAGGCTCCGGCTGGATTGGTACCACGTGCTTAGATGAGTGGCAAATTGGAGTATTAGGTATCGCAACTGGATTTACTATTTTCCTTTCGGGAAGTGGTAAGTACTCGTTAGATTATTTATTACTTAAAAACAAATCTAAAATAACCACGTCGAAAGCCTTTAACTGGTTAGGCTCTGGAGTTTTACCAATTAAATTGAACGTATTACATAAAATAGTATTTGCTGGCTCGTTTTTAATTTTAGGCCTTACGCTATTTACAAACCAATATTTTCACGGCGGTGTTTGGGGAACGTTACACAATAAATCTGTTAAGCCTAAAATAGAACTTAGCCAAGGAGTCATAAACGACAACACGCTATCTTTTCAAGTATTTAGAGTTGAGGGTGTAGATGTATATGGTTCTTTTTTAATTCAAATAGATTTAAAAAATAAGGCCGGCGAAACACTTATAAAATTAGATGGTGCGCGCTTATCGCAATTCCCTAAAGAAAGTATTAATAACGTCTATGTTACCAAAGTAAAACCAGGAAAACACAGTATGATTATTCCTTTAGGCGCAAAAGCGACGCTATCTATTAAAGACAACGCATTAGCAAATTTACCGTCTGGCGACTACACCGTGTCCCTTACCGATATTAGCGGTACTGTTTGGAATGAAACTATTACTATTTCGAATTAATTTTTATACTATAATAAAAGCCCAACGCATCTACGTTGGGCTTTTTTGATTATTCTTCTTTTTAAAAAGTAGGGTTTTTCATACAATTACGGTTTTTGCCGTAATGAAAAAGCATAAAAAAGACGTGTTTTAGACAAACGGCAGAAAAAACCGATTAACAGCACTATTAACCCTTTCCAATCCGATAGCTTTGCACAAAATTAATAGATATGAAAGCAGTAAACCCCTTAACTTTACTACTTATATTTGCATCTTTAATTGGATATATCGCCCTTAGTATTTGGTTTGTATTCAAAAACGAGCAAAAAAAATTAAACAGAATAATATGGATTTGCCTTATTTTAGGTCTGCCATTTTTAGGCTCTACAATTTATTTTTTAAAGTACTTTATAGACAGCGGCAGTACAGAAATAAGCCCAAAAAATACACCCTAATTTTTATTCTATGATACTGATTAACACAAAAATAAATTAACACACATCCAACCCACTTAAAAGGCCTTAATACACAAGAGAGCAAACGCTAAGGCATTATTAAAGACCACATTTAAGCCATTCACTTTAAATATTACGAGAGTCCTCACTACCTATAAAAGCGTAGCGTTATTTACTTATATTTTTAAGAGTTATAATATGGGGCTTAGCCAAAAAAACAATATACAGAACCGTTTCCGCTCCAAACACGCGCTTATACTTAGACATTGAGAATATGTGATAAAGTTGACACGCCTCCTATTTTTCATAAAAAATATAAAAATGCCGGAAGCTAACAAAAGTCATCTTCTAGCACGTTATTATGTTATAATTTTGAATAAAATATAAAAACTATGACGCAGTGAACCCAATACCCTTACTACTGATATTTACATCTTTAATTGGCTACATTACCCTTAGCATATGGTTTGTAAACAAAAACGAGCAAAAAAAACTAAACAGAACAATCTGGATTTGCATTATCTTAGGCATTCCATTTATAGGTTCTACATTCTGTTTTTTACAGGTACTTAATAAACAGTAATCGTATAAAAACTTCCCTCGATAAATATTCTTATTACATAATAATCAAAAAAAAAGCCAACTCTATTAGAGATGACTTTTTTTTATTCGTGTTTTAAGAACTAATCCAAAGCAGGAATACGTAATACTTGACCTGGATAAATTTTGTCTGGATCGCTAAGCATTGGTTTATTTGCTTCAAAAATTACTGGATATTTCATTGCGTTAGCATAATATTTTTTCGCTATTTTACCTAGCGTATCACCACTAACCACAGTATAAAACTGCGCTTCTGGCTCTTTATGCTCTACCGTCATTTGGTCGTCTACTGTCGCTATTCCATCACTATTACCCACTACTAAAATCACTTTTTCGCGCGTCGATTGGTCTGCCGCTTTACCAGATAGTGTCGCTTTATCGTCATCAATTAAAATAGTAAGTCCTTCGACCTTTAAATCGAGATCTTGCACTGTCTCTTTTAATTTTATAGCAGCCATTTCCTCTAATTTTAATTCTGCTGCTTCCGCTTCGGCTTGTTCTTCTTTATCTGTTTTTCCTATTCCAAATACTTTGGCTCCTGCATTTTTAATAAATGAAAATAATCCCATAATGTTTATTGATTTTATCGTTAATAATTCGTGTGCTTGCTTGTTGTAAAGTTTAAAAAAATCTTTTTCAATTCCTATTATTAAGAGGAATTAATAGCGACTAAACAACAAAAAAAACTACTTAACCATTTTAGGCTGAGTAGTTTTAGGTTTATCTAATTAATAAAAAATTATTAATTTCTTGTACTGTTACGCGCATTTTCTTTTTTAATTGTGCGCTGCTTTCTTTTTTTATCTCCCGAGGTTTTAGTGGTATTTATAGTCGTGCCCTCTTTTAAATACTGAATATATCCGCGACCTTTAAATCTATAAAGCGTTCCAGAATCGGCATGAAAAAGTTCTATAGTTTGGTCGTTTTTAACATCCAACTCAAAAAATTCATTATCGAAATAATCATAATCGAGAGTTAGCGTTTTTAAGTACCTATTCCCCACTACATCTCCAACGCCATAAACTCCTGTATAATCCCAATATAATGAGTTTTGAGGTGTGTTAGCCACGTCTTGAGAGCTTCTAAAGGTTACATCGTTACCTCCTGCTAAAAACTGTAAATAGTTTTCATCATCAAAAGCATTTAATGCACCATAATTACTAGTAAATGTTTTCTCCCAAGCTTCATATTCTTGTAAAAAATAATGAATATTATCATAAAACACATAATCATAATCAAATGTTGCACGCTGCGATCCGTTTAAAAAATAAGACGTATCCGTATACGGGTTATATAATTCAATGGTATTATAATCTATTTGATACACATCAAAAGTATCAAAACCGTCAATGTCATGATCGGTATCTAAAATTCTATTATACGCGTCGTAATACCCTATCGCAATACCAAAGCCGTTGCCTTGACTGCCAATACCCACTAAATTATTATTTGCATACAATACGCCATTTCTAAACGATACGGTAAATGCGATTTGTAAAAACGGTGTTTCTCCATACCCTATAGTTTCATTAATATCTACATACCAAAGCTCGTAAGAATTTAATACTTGATTTAAAGATAACGGCGGTGGCGTCGTTTGTACATAATCGTCTTGAACAATTACATCGGTTTGGCAAGACGTTACTACTAGTGCCAAAAGCACTACACCAAGAATTCGTTTTAATTGTTTCATAACTGTCGTTTTTATGGATTGCTATTTAACGTTTTTCAAAAGTTGTGCCAGAAATAGAAAAGCTATTGCAACAAGGGTTTAGCTATCATTAATATTTTTGTATTTTTGAAGCTTACTTTAAAGACACCATAGGTTTTAAAAAGAGAATATGAGCAACGAATTAAAATATGCCGTTTTTGGATCTGGAAGTTGGGCCACTGCAATAGTAAAAATGTTATGCGAGAACCAAGCCGAGGTAGGCTGGTATATGCGCAGTGTGTATGCAAAAGAACATTTAATTAAGGAGCAGCACAACCCTAGTTACTTAAGCTCTGTAGAGTTTCGTTTAGAGCAATTAAAACTAAGTAACGATATTAACGAAATCGCTAACTATGCCGATGTTTTAATATTTGTTATTCCCTCTGCTTTTATCTATTCAGAATTAGAAAAATTAACGGTCGACATCACCAATAAAACAGTCGTTTCGGCAATAAAAGGTATTATTCCAGAAACTGGTTTGCTTTTAGGCGAGCATTTTCATGACACCTATAATGTACCTTTCGAGAACATCGCTGTCATTGCTGGCCCTTGCCACGCAGAAGAAGTCGCTTTAGAGCGTCTTTCGTACCTCACCATCTCGTGCGACGACGCTACCAAAGCGCAATACATTGCCAACGCCCTGTCTAGCGATTATATTAAAACAAAAATTAGCGACGACGTCATTGGTACCGAATACGCCGTTATGCTTAAAAATATTTATGCCATAGCCGCCGGTATTGCTCACGGATTGGGCTATGGCGACAATTTCCAAAGTGTGTTAATGAGTAACGCCATTCGCGAAATGAAGCGTTTTATAAAGAAAAAACATAAAATGAAACGCAACATTAACAACTCGGCGTACTTAGGCGATTTGCTCGTTACTGGTTACTCTTTATTTTCTAGAAACCGTATGTTCGGTAATATGATTGGAAAAGGCTACACCGTAAAATCGGCACAAATGGAAATGAGTATGGTTGCCGAAGGCTATTATGCTACCAAAAGCGCTTACTTAATTAATCAAAATAATAAAAAGAAAACCAAAATTCATATTATAGACGCCGTTTACAATATTCTATACCAAGGGAAAGATCCTAAAAAAGAATTTATAAAACTCGCCGACAAACTCGATTAGTAACACCTTAAACCGATTTACATTTGCTTTTTGGGCGTTACCAAAGGTCGGGCTTTACGCTCCAATCTTTTGGCTCGTCCCACGCCAAAAGGATTTCTGCCGCAATCCCTAACGCGGAGATTTACGTAAAACGAGACTGTTTTAGGGTTTAAGATTATCATTAATTATTTAAAACTTATTTTAAAAGATTTAGACTTTCTTTTTAATTAGTCCTACTACTATTAAAGCAATGCCCGCCCCTAATAAAAACCCAGTAATAAAGTCGATGCCGTCACTATCGAAATAAAAGCGTACAATAGCGCCTACTACCACTAAATTAAACCCAATAGCGCTTATTTTTTTCATTCTCTGTGTTTATGTAATTTACGTAACAGCACTGCTCCCATTACTTGGCAACAACACCGCGAGCTTCCATAAGCGGCACCGCTTGCAAGGCCTCTAAATTAATAGTATTCTTTTTAAACGTGTACACCTTATCGAACATCGTGTTGTCTTTAAAATAGGTGACTTTAAATTGATTGTTTAACGTAAATAATTCTTCTTGAATCATTTCAATTTTAGCGTAACTCTTTTTTGG
This sequence comes from Bizionia gelidisalsuginis, assembly GCF_008086185.1. Lineage (NCBI taxonomy): Bacteria > Pseudomonadati > Bacteroidota > Flavobacteriia > Flavobacteriales > Flavobacteriaceae > Bizionia > Bizionia gelidisalsuginis. The sequence continues at coordinate 56,177 of NZ_VSKN01000007.1, read as the reverse complement.
TAGCACCTCTACTTTCTTGCGAAACTTAGACGTTATCTTGCTTTCCGAATAGCCATCGGTAACAATAATTACCATTTCTAGATCGGCATCATTGTCATTAATAATGTAAGCGTTCCAGTCCTGCGTTTTATAAATCGCGTTGTATTCGTTGACAATAGCCACATAAACACCTTCAACTTTTGGAATTTCGATATCTTTTTTCATACTGCAAAAATACAAATTTATTCAAAATAAGGGCTAGAATACGGTACCGTTATTATCGCTCTTAAATGACAGATTATACTATGCTCTAAAATAACGTTTAAAGCCAAGGCGTTAAAAAGAGAATTTTACTTAAAAGCAAGGGCTCCAATTCTTATAAAGCACAACTCAGGAATTAATTTTATATTTATAGCTAGCCTTAGGTGTCCTTCCGCTTTAGGTTACTCTAAGCTCTATAAACACAAGAGCAAATAATAAATATTTTCTAAAGACTTCTATAGCCAAATCCACGTGTGGTAATTCCTTTTTATTGCAAACAGAAAAGAGGGTTTTAAGTATTTTACTACTCAAAACCCTCTTTTATAAATTAAAATAATAGATACACTACCCACGTTAGTGTGTTGCTCTGTAATTTCTTTAATTTCAGTTGTAAACTAATCGATTAAAACATACGCTTTGTAATTTTGGACGTTCAGAATTGAACCTTCCAAAAAATCGCTTTTCTGTTTCTTCATTTACTTATTTCCAACCGCCACCTAAAGCTTCATATAAATTAACCATAGCAATGAGTTGCTGTAATTTACTGTCTACACTATTTAATTCGGCACTTAACGCACTTTGTCTTGCCGTTAATAAATCTAAATAATTGGCATAACCGTTTTTAAGCAATTCTTCAGAATTGGCTTCAGCGTTCTTTAATGCTGCGACTTCCAATTCTCTAAATTCTATTTTTTTAGTTTCAGCTTCGTAGGTGTATAAGGCATTAGACACTTCTGTTCCTGCCACTAATAGTATTTTCTTAAATTGCAGTAAAGCTTGCTCTTGTTGGGCAATAGCCACTTCATTTTGAGTCTTTATTTTTCGCTGATTAAATAACGGTTGCGTTAAACCACCAACAAGCGATGCAAAAAGTGAGTTTGCACTTAATAACTTATCTAATTCCAGACTTTGAAATCCGCCCGTAGCCGTTAATTTAAGCGACGGGTAAAAATTACTACGTGCGACATTAGTCAGCTCAAACGATTGTATTAAACCGTATTCTGCCGCCATAACATCTGGGCGATTACTTAATAAAGTTGCTGGCACTCCCAAACGAATGTCTTCATCGATATCTTGAACGCCTAAAGTGCTTCTTTCAAATTCTTGAGGCCCTTTTCCCAACAAAATGCTCAAGGTATTCTCCATCTTAAAGATTGCCGTTTCTAAGTCTATTTGCAACGCTTTTGCATTATTATATTGTGCGATATTCTGGTCTACTGCTACTTGCGTAACTTGCCCGGCGTCTTTTAGTGCCTTAATAGTAACCACACTACTATCTCGCGTTAAAATTGTTTGCTTAGTAATCTCTAACTGAGTATCTAAAGCCAATAAATTGTAATAGGCGATAGCAATACTAGAAATAAGTTGCGTTTTTACGGCTTGATGTCCTGCAACACTTTGTAAATAAGCCGCTTGTGTCGCCCGCTTATTACTTCTTATTTTACCCCAAATATCTGCTTCCCAAGATAAATTAGCTGTTAAATCAAACTGATCGGTAGAGGTATCCGCCAAAAACGCTCCAAATTGACTGTTTTTAGACAATTCTTGGTGTGTAATACTCGCTCCCGCACTTAGCGTAGGGAAATAGCCCGCTTTGCCTTGTAAAGCATAAGCTTCGGCAGCTGCGAGTTGCTGAAGAGCGATTCTTACATCAATATTATTCTGTAAGCCTTCTTCTATATACTGCTTTAAATACGGATCTGTAAACATCGTGGTCCACGACACCTCAGCCATCGATAAACTATCGGTTGGCAAATTATCGGTACGGTATAACGCTTCCGTTTCTTGTAAAGCTGGTCGTTCGTATTCTTTTGCAACAAAGCAAGAGGTTAACACAAAAGACGCACCTAATAAAAGGACTATATTATATAAACTTTGTTTTCTCATAATTAATTAATTTCTGAAGGTGTTTCATTCGTGTTCTCTACTACTGGAGCACCCGTAAAGCGTTCTTGTAACCATTGGAAAACCACATACAATACTGGTATAATAAATACCCCAACAATGGTTCCTATTAATAACCCTCCAGCGGCACCAGTTCCAATAGAATTGTTTCCTTCTGCACCGACTCCTTTTGCTAAAACTAGAGGTAATAACCCTAAGATAAAGGCGAAAGACGTCATTAAAATAGGACGCAATCTTACTTTTGCACCATCGATGGCCGCATCAACAAGCGACAAGCCTTGTTGTCGTCTTTGAATAGCGAACTCTACAATTAAAATCGCATTCTTAGCTAACAGACCCAACAGCATTATTAAAGCAATTTGAAAATAAATATTATTCTCCAAGCCTGAGAAATAAGTTGTTAAATACGCCCCAGCGACACCAATTGGTAACGATAGAATGACTGCTAATGGTAAAAAATAACTCTCGTATTGTGCCGCTAAAAAGAAATACACGAACAGAATACTAATCATAAAAATAACAGTTGACTGACCAGAAGAGGCAATCTCCTCTCTTGTAATTCCTGAATATTCTACTTTATAACCTTCTGGCAGACTTTCTTTTGCCAGCGAATTAATTTTAGCAATCGCATCTCCCGAACTATACCCTGGCGCTGTAGAACCGTTTACCGTAACAGCGTTAAACAAGTTAAAACGGTTTACAGTTTGCGGCCCATAAGTTCTGTTTAAGGTTACAAATTGCGAAATTGGAGTCATCTCACCACTGGGTGTTTTTACAAACATACTGTTTAAGCTCTCTTCGTCTGTTCTATCTTCCGGTAGCGTTTGTACAAACACGCGGAACTGTTTACCAAAGCGACTAAAATCGGCCACATAATTACCACCAATATACCCTTGCAATGCAGATAAAATTGAACTGGTTGCGATACCGGCTTCTTCGGCACGCTCGATATTTATATCTAACTCTAATTGCGGAAAATTAGTACTGAATGAATTCGATGCGAAACCAATTTCGGGTTGTTGATTTAGCAGACCTACAAATTCGGTTGCTGTCGCATCTAGTTCTGTTAACGGGTTGGCTGCACGATCTAATAATCGCATTTCAAAACCATCAGCACTACCAAAACCTGGGACACTTGGAGGTGTGAAAAACAAAATTTTAGCATCCGGAATCATCGCTGACTTCCCAAATAATTGTCCGATAATAGCGTCTACAGATTCGTCTTCCGTCGTCCGGTCTTCCCACCCTTCAAGAATTATAAAGCCCATTGCATTCGAGCTTCCTTCACCAGAGAAGAAGTTTCGACCACTAATAAACGAAGCGCCTTTAATTCCTTTTATGTTCTTAATGCTTTCGTATAGTTTTTCCGTTACTTCAAAGGAGCGATCTAACGACGACCCTGGAGGCAATTCCGCATTCATAAAAATAACACCACGGTCTTCTGTGGGTACAAATCCTGTACGGATATTATTATTCATCCAGAAAATACCGAAAACACTAATTCCTAATATTACTACTGTAATCCACTTATGCTTTAATAAAAAACCTAATGAAGCTACGTATTTATTGGTTGTCGCATTAAATCCTGCATTAAAAGCATCGTAAAAGCGTTGTAAAACACTTTTCTTTTTATTAGGACTGTCTTTACGTGGTTTTAAGAAAATAGCACACAAAGCAGGTGTTAAGGTTAATGCATTTAATGCTGAAATAAATATAGCAATAATTAAAGTCACCCCAAATTGTTCATAAAACACTCCTGAGGGGCCCTTAATGAAGGTAATCGGAACAAATACCGCCATCATTACTAAAGTAATCGATACGATCGCGCCGCTAATTTCGCTCATCGCCGAAATAGACGCTTTTTTAGCATCTGTATAGCCGCCTTCCAATTTAGCGTGAACAGCCTCGACGACCACAATGGCATCATCGACTACAATACCAATGGCGAGAATTAAAGCGAACAGCGTTAATAGGTTTATAGAATACCCAAAAACATTTAAGAAAAAGAAGGTTCCTATAATTGAAACAGGAACTGCAATCGCTGGTATTAAAGTAGATTTAAAATCTTGTAAAAAGATAAACACTACAAGAAACACCAATAAAAAGGCTTCGATTAAAGTGGTTTTTACTTTTCCGATAGATGCCGTTAAGAATTTATTGGTATCGTAATTAACTAAGTAATCGATTCCTTCCGGGAAATCTTCTTTTAATTCATCTAACTTCTCATAAATATCTTCAATAATATCTTGTGCATTAGACCCTGGCGTTTGAAACACACCAAAGTTTAGTGCTGGAAACCCTTTAGAACGGGATAACGAAGAATAAGAAAACGCGTCAAGCTCTACCTTAGCAACGTCTTTAACTCTTAAATACTGACCGTTACCTAAAGCTTTTACAACGACATTACCATATTCCTTGGCGGTTTTATAACGGCCTTTATATTTTATAACATACTCGAAAGATTTCCCTGCATTCTGACCTAGAGATCCAGCGGCCGCTTCTAAACTTTGCTCATTAATAGCTTGTGTAACCTCTTTGGGCTCTAACTTATAAGCCGCCATTTTTGCTGGATCCAACCAAATACGCATCGCGTAATTTTTAGCTCCAAAAACATTTACCGCTCCCACACCGTTAATACGTTGTAGTTCTGGGATGACATTAATATTTAAATAATTCTGAATATAGGTATCGTCGTATTCGGGGTTTTCAGAATATAAAGCCGCATATAATAATGCTGAATTTTGTTGTTTAGCTGTAATAACTCCTGCACGTGTTACCTCAGATGGTAATAAGGCATTAGCACGAGACACTCTGTTCTGAACGTTTACCGCTGCAATATCTGCATCGTAACCTTGCTCAAAAAACACTTGAATAGAGGCAGACCCCGAGTTACTCGCTGTAGAGGTTATGTATGTCATGCCCTCCACACCATTAATTTGTTCCTCGATAGGCACAATAACACTTTCTAGTATCGTTTCTGCGTTCGCCCCTGGGTAAGACGCATTTACTTGTACCGTTGGCGGTGCAATATCAGGATATTGAGTTACTGGTAATTGGGTTAATCCTAAGACTCCCAAAATAACTATGACGATGGATATGACCGTGGATAATACCGGTCTTTCTATAAATTTCTTAAACATACTTTTACGATTTAAAAACGGTATTAAATGAATTTATAATACTATCCATTGCCATTGGTATAGGTTTTATTTTACTTCCAGGGCCTACTTTATTAATTCCTTTTGCTAATATAGTTTCACCTTCTTCTATACCGCTGTCGATAATATATAATCGGTTGGTTGTTGCTTTTACCGAAATAGTCTTAACTATTAAAGAATCGCCTTGAACACGATAAACGTAGTACTTTCCTTGTTTTTCAAATGTCGATTCTGCTGGAACTACTATAGCATTTTTAAACGTTTTGGGCACTAAAACGGTTCCGCTACTTCCATTTCTAAGTAAACCTGCTTTATTTGAAAACTTAGCTCTAAACGTTATCGTTCCGGTTTGTTGGTTGACATCTCCTCTAATGGTTTCTATCGTTCCTTCTTGTTCGTAAAACGCATCATTTGCTAATTTTAATTTCACTTTCGGGAATTTTGCAATTTTATCTTGATACGATTCCCCTTCGGCTGCAGCCATAAACTCTATAAATTGTTTTTCGTTCATTGAGAAATACGCGATCACATTTTCAATAGAAGAGACATTAGTTATAGGCATAGGGTCTTGAGCACTTACTAAAGCGCCCTTTCTGAAATTTATAGAACCGACAACACCGTCTACCGGACTTTTTACATTGGCATAATTAATATTGGCAGTAACACCGTTATAACTACTTTTTGCTTGTGCTAATCGCGCTTTTGCCGTTTCCAGTTGTACGTTACTAATAATGTTTTTTTCTACTAACGGTCTTAGTTTATCCACCTCAACTTGTGCCGCATTTACATTCGCTTTTGAAGCTTCGGCATCCTGGCTTAAAGAAGCCGTTTCTAATTTGAATAATAACTGACCTTGTTTTACAATTTCACCTTCTTCTACCAATACATTTTTTATGTATCCCGAAATTTTTGGTCTAACATCACTATTTATTTCCCCCTCAATTCGAGTTGGGAAACTATTGTAAGATGTTATCGTTTTATGCCCTACTGTAAACACCGGGAATGGTAATACTTGCGGTGCCTTTTGTTGTGGTTCGTTTTTGCCACAGCTTGATAAAATAAGCACTAAACTTAGCACGACTAGATTTTGTATTGAATTAATTTTCATTGTCTTGGCGTTTATATTTCAGATTTATTATTGTCTATTTTTATTTTTAATTGTCTCATCGAGGCTGATGCTTCGTCTATAAATTGGATATAATCATTATGAAAACTTAAGTCGAAAGTTTCTGCCGGAGTAATTTGCTCTAAAGCATTTATAGATTCCTTGTAACTTTTTACTTCTACGTGTAATTGTTTTTCTTCACCCCAAGTAGAGAGCATATCATCAATCTTTTGTAAAATCTTGTCTGGATTAATTACAAAGTACTTTTTACGATCTCCCACTTTAGTAAAGTACTGTATTTTGCTTAAATCTTGTAGATGATGTAAATGTGTAGAGATAGTACTTTTACTTGCACATAAACGTAAAACGAGATCTTCGAAGGTAGCACCCACTTTTCCTGTAAGAATGATATAAGCTAAAATTCTGGCAGCCACAGGAGCGAGATGCTCTGTGTTTTCCATATGAACCCCCAACTTCTCGACGAGTTCACTTTTCTTGTCACAAATAGGGTTGGTCATTTACGTCTTTAATTTTTTAATAAGAACGCAAAAATACAACACGTTCGGTTTACCCCGAACTAAGCGAAGTTAAAAAAATGTTAAATAAAAAAACCGATATTGCTATCGGTTTTAAGTCTATAATAAAGCTATGAGTACGGTTTATAAAGCACTTTTAAATTGCTCTAAGAAGCGCACATCGTTTTCACTTAATAATCTAATATCGCTAATTTGGTGCAACAGCATCGCAATACGATCTATTCCAACTCCAAAAGCAAACCCTGAATATTCTTCTGGATCGATGTTACAGTTTTTTAAAACATTAGGATCTACCATACCACAACCTCCAATTTCTAACCACCCTGTACCTTTTGTAATCTTATGATCGGTTTCTGTTTCTAGCCCCCAATACACATCGATTTCTGCACTTGGCTCTGTAAATGGAAAGTACGACGGACGGAGTCTAATTTTAGATTTCCCGAACATTTCTGTAGTGAAATACTGAAGCGTTTGTTTTAAATCTGCAAAACTAACATCTTTATCGATATACAAACCTTCTACTTGATGAAAGAAACAGTGAGAACGGGACGAAATCGCCTCGTTTCTGTAGACACGTCCCGGTGAAATAGTACGAATAGGTGGTACGTTATTTTCCATATAACGCACTTGCACAGAACTGGTGTGCGTACGCAATAAAATATCGGGATTGGTTTGAATAAAAAACGTGTCTTGCATATCGCGTGCCGGATGGTATTCTGGCAAGTTTAATGCGGTAAAGTTATGCCAATCGTCTTCTATTTCCGGACCTTCACTAACGTTAAAACCGATATTAGAAAAGATATCGATAATTTGGTTTTTAACTATAGAAATAGGATGTCTTGCTCCAATAGAAACAGGATCGCCTGGTCTTGACAGGTCGCCACTAGAAACAGCTTCTTCTGAATTTGCTAACCCTTCTTTTAAGGTGTTAACTTTATCTTGGGCCGTGTTTTTTAACTGATTTATGGCTTGACCAAATTCTTTTTTCTGATCGTTTGCCACATTTTTAAACTCGGCAAAATACGTATTAAGGAGTCCTTTTTTGCCTAAAAATTTTATTCTAAAAGCCTCTACTTCTTCTTGAGACTGTGTTGTAAAAGCATCTGCTTCTGCTATAAGTTCTTTTATCTTATCTATCATAATATCTTGTGATTACCGGTCACTTAGTAATTAAAATGGCTGCAAATTTACTGATTTATTGTGGTTTTTGCGTTAAGGATAGCAGCGATATCCTTTTTGCTTTTTCGCAAAAAGATTTAGCGAATAGCCTGACCCTTTGGGTAACGCCCTAATTGCTAATTTATAAAGTCGTTTTCTACAAAGTAATTTACCAATGCTTCTTTCATTAAAACGCTTTGTTCTCCAGCTTTTAAATGTGGTAATTCTTCTTCTATTGTGTAATGTGGCCAGCCTTCATCGTCGACATAATCGAGTTTGTAATAGCCGTATGGGCTTAGTAATTTACAAATTGCTATGTGCATTAAATCGAGTTTATGGTCTTTTTTAAAGCTGCGATGTAACTGCCCTAATTCTTGTACGCCAACCAGGTAAATTATGGCGTCTAACTCTAACGGATCTCCGTCTGCAAACTGGTTGGATAGCTTTAATACCAGCAATTCCCAGCGTTCTTTTAATTCTGTGTCTCTTGACATATAGTGATTCCTATGTTTAGGAAATTTCTTTAATTATTTATATTCCTTTTACATTCTGGCAACAAAAAACAGTGGTTTTAAGTGCTAAAATGGGTTTCTACAACCTTAAACACAAAGGTATTTGGTTGCAGTGGCAAAGTTAATTTATATTTGTTAAAATTCTGGTGTATTATGAGTGTTATTGATATTGTATTGGCGGCCTTATTACTGTTTGGTTTGGTGCGTGGTTTTATGAAAGGATTATTTGTAGAGATTGCCTCACTGGTTGCTTTGGTCGCTGGGGTTTATGGGGCAATTCATTTTAGTCATTTCGCCGGTTCTTTTTTAGAAAACAAAACAGAATGGGACGAGCAAACCATTAATGTAACCGCATTCGCTATTACTTTTGTGGTGATTATTGTGGTGATTTCTATTGCAGGAAAAGCGTTAACCAAACTCGCCAATTTTGCTGCTTTAGGAATTTTAAACCGCTTACTAGGTGCTGTCTTCGGCGTTTTAAAAATTGGATTGATTCTAAGCATTTTACTTATTGTTTTTAATACAATGAATAATTCTTTGCCCTTTTTATCTGAAGAAGAGCTAGAAGACGCATTACTCTACGAGCCTGTAAAAAGTTTGGCGCCCTTAGTTTTACCGCGTATTATTAAAACTGAAGCCGATGACTTATTTGACGATGAAACAACACCCGAAGAAACACCAGAAACGGAAGTGGAGACCACTTCCTAACTGTCTTTTGGGTTTTACAATGATCGTTCGTGCTTGTTAAACTCAGTCACCCCAAAACTCATTAATTTAAAATAAGTTTGTAGTCGATATCGTCTACAGATAAAAAACCATTGCTTTTTTTATAAAGCATTAGCGCTTTTAACTCTTGTATTTCTTGACGGTTAAACATTAGCACTAAATTCTCTTGCACCGACGGTATAGGTATTTTTCTCTTAATATCTACTTGGGCGTACTTGGTTTCCCAGTACTCACTGTCGACTTCCAATACAAAATGCTGAAATTGCTGAAATTGATCGTTGTCAAACTCAAAATACAAGTTGTTAAATTCTAAATGATACACATCGCAGTTATGGCAAACAGAAAGGTTTCCGCTTTTTCCTTTGGATAATATTTTTAGACTATGGCACATAATACTTGTTTTTAATGTTAATAGCAATCCATTTTTAATTGCTTTTTTTCTTGATAGTAACGCAATGGTTTTTGGTTCTGCGTTTCGCAAATAGCGTTTAAGGTTTCCAATACTCCTTTTTGCATTGCTAGCGATCCGCACAGCATTATAACTCCATTATTTTGAAGTGTTTCTGCTACAAACACCGCGTCATTTTGTAATAAATTTTGAACATACTTCGTGTTTCCAACCCTTGAAAACGCGAGGTGTATTTGGTGTAATTGTTTATTTTTAAGGACAACATCTAAATCGTCTTTATACACGATTAAAGATTCTTGTTCGCGCAACCCGTAATACAAATGGGTGTCGATTTTAGACGTATTTTCGTGCAGCATTCCCACAAAAGGAGCGATCCCCGTTCCGTTTGCAATTAGAAGCACGCGTGTCGCTTTTTCAGGAAAATGAAAGGCCGCGTTATTTATAACTCGTGCTTTAAACACGGTATTTTGCTGAAGTGAGTTGAGATAATTAGAACCAAAACCATTAGCATAATGTTTTACGCTTAGTTGTATATTTCCAGCTACTTTACCGATAGAATATAAACGTTCGCGGTAATCGTTTTCTGGATATACGGCCAATAAATCGCCCGAATTAAATCGCAGATTTTTTGCTGGTTTTAAGGTTACAATAAACGTGTTATCTGGGTTTGTCTTCACTTCTGTTTTACGCACAACTTGCAATGCTTTAGTACGTTTTGGTGGTGCTACTAATTTTTTCTGCGGAATGTGTAATGCTAAACCTGATGCTGTGTTAAAAGAAGAAACCCATTGGTTGAAAGCTTCTAGCGAGCGGTCGTTAATTTTAAACGGCGGCAAAAACTGATGTGCGTGCTGCGCTGTAAACCCACGATCGACATCTAGTGCAAACTGGCAAAAGTCGGGGTAGGCATACGACCCAAAACCCACAACCGAGAAAGACAGAGGTTGTAACTGCTCGGTATTTTTTAATTGCTGTAAAAAGGTATTGGCATTGGTTGGCGGCTCGCCTTCGCCATACGTGGCCGTAAACACAATAATATGTTTTGCTTTTTTAAACGTTTGGTACTTATTAGGTTCTGTGATATAAGCGGTTTTCCCTGCTTTTAATAATTGTTTATAAAACGCATTGGCAAATGGAATAGTGCTCCCATTTTCTGAACCCACCAAAACAATATATTCGCATTTATGTTTTTTAAGCTTGTTTCTCAGTTTCGCTTTTTGGCGCTTTAGCGTCATTGCAAAACCAGAATAGATAAAGAACAGTATGTTTATACTCGCAAACGCTAAAACTAAAGACCAAATAATGCTACCTTTTCCTGTGTGTAAGTTTAAGCTTAACGTTGACAATAGCGTGACTAGCGGATAATTAATTTCTCTTAATACTTCGCCCGTAAATTGGTTCACTACAATTTCCTTGTCCTTTAAATAAATCGTATAAAAATCTTCGACATCTCTAGAAAAAGGGAATTCGACTGATTTTACATCGGTAAGTTTAATGCTTTTAAAAACAGTAAACGCTGCGATATCTTGTTTAGGGCGCTCTGTAATTGCTTCGTAATTTATAGACTGCGAAACGTTACTTTCTGGTAACAGGTTAAATTTTAAAAGCGATAAATAAACACCTGTAGCGGTAATTATTATAATTGGAATTAAAGATAATCGGCCTAAAACGACGTGCCAATATTGCGCGAAATTATCGTTGACAATTTTTCCGAAGATCTTTTTAAAACTGCGCTGACGTTTAAGTATTAAGATAGCACCCGAAACAGCTATTAAAAGGAGTAAAAACGAACACAACCCCACAAAAAAACGGCCAACACCTTTTAAAAACAACGATCTGTGCAAAGTGGTTGCAAATTGAAACACCTTAGACGATTCAATTTTTTCACCGAGAAATTCAGCAGTAATAGGATTAAAATAACCCCTTAAATTTTTGTCATTTTCAGTAATAACGGACGCCGAAACAAAATCGTTGGTATCAATCTCTAGGGTGGTCACTTCGGGGTACGCTTTATTAAATACCGATAGTGTTTCGGCCAAAGAAACCGTGTCAAACCCATCGCTTTTATACGGCTGTATTTGCTCTGAAATGGGCTGAAATGCTAAAACAATTCCGGTAACGGAAGCTAGAAAAATAAAAACAAAAGAAGATACAGCTAGCGCAAGGTGGCTGTATCTCCAAATTGAAATAGTCATATTAAATACCGTTTAATTAGGCATTATACGCACGTAACGTATAAAACCGGTGCCTTTTTGTTTACTTTTTACGGTTTCTGAAGTTAATGGAAACGCGACATCTTTAGTGTAATATTCTTGATCTTCAACAGCTGTTTCAAAACGCACACTGTAACCCGCATCAATTTTAGAATCGTCAATAGCGATAATGCTAATATTGCGGTCACCACCAGCTATTGTCGCTCCGGTTATCGCATCAATATTACCCCGTTTTTTTCCGTAGAATTTCCACCACTCAGAAATATCGTGGTACCACTCGTCATCGTCACCTTGAACGAAAAGTGTTTCCTCATAATCACCTTTAGGATTAATTAAAGACACCACGACGTACGCCGATTCGCCGGTGTAATTCGTCATTTGAATCATACATTTATACGTCGTACTTTCCGAGGGGAGTGTAAAAGATAATAGTCCGAATAGAACCACTCCTACTACCAATAATTGTTTATAAGTCTTCATTATATATCCTATTTTAAAAATTCGATCGCGATATTATTCGCTTTTAAGATTTCGTTTTCTGAGGCTAAATCGTATGCTGTTTCTTCAAAATCGGTTACCGTCTCCTTTTCTGCACCGATAGAGACTAAATATTTAAGAATTTCGGTATCTTTAGCTAACATTGCTGCTTTATGTAACGGCGTTAAACCCTCATTATTTTCAGCATTAACATCGGTATTAAGTCCTGCTGCAAATGTAATAAGTTCTAAATTATTAGAATCTAATGCTAAATGAAATACGGTATTCCCATTTTTTTGAGCCTTTGCAACCTCTAAGCCTTTTGCAGATAAAGCATTAAGTTTACGTTTAAAAGTCTCTTTTCTGGCTGCTGAAAACGACTTCATTAAATAGGGCGTTAACGTGTTGCCGTTAGCATCGGTTACCATAACATCTGCGTTATTAGCGATTAAGAAATTGACCACTTCTGGCGTATTTTGAGCTACCGCTAAGGTTAATGCAGATTCTCCTTTTTTATTTTTATGATTAATGGCGTTTACGTGTTTAAAAAGCAACTGAATAACATCTAAGTCATTCCGTTGTACAGCATTAAAAAAAGCGGTATTACCAGATTTATCTTCTTGATTTACATCTACTCCTTTATCAATAAAATAAGTAAGAGTTGCACTCTCTTTTGTTCTAGAAGCTAAAGCGTGTAAAGGTGTTTCTCCAGTGTCTGTCGTTACATTAGGATGTAACCCTACGCTTTCTAAATAATTAAAAACCTCTACACCGTTTGTTGTAGAGCGCGTGCCTTGACTTGCTGTAATAAAAGCATTATCGTTACCTGTAATACCTCTGGCTACTAATTGCTTCAACAGCTCTATGTTTCCGCTTTTAGCTACATAGTTAAAGAGACCGTTACCTTTAGCATCGACACTATTAATAGGTAATCCTTTTTTTGTGAAGTACTCTATTAAAGTAAAATCTTTAGCAGAAGGCGCTACTAATAACAAGGCATTTGCACCGTAAGGCGTTAGGTCTTTTTTAAGATTGGCACCGTTTGCCAAACATAAATCGTACACTTTTGTGTTGGTTTGACCAGATCCGGCTGCAAAATTAAGGATTGTACTTCCTTTATCGTCCAAGATATCTGTTTTTGCTCCTTTACTTAAAAGGTGTTTCATTAGCTTGACGTTTCCTTTATAAGCCGCCCAGAAAATATAAGTTCTTCCGTCGTGCGTTAATTTGTTTACCTTATTTCCGTCTAAAGCGACACTATGTTTTATAGTTTTTAAAGGCGCGTCTTGCAAAATAGCGTAAACAACACCATTAAACGACCGTCCATTGAATTCTGAAATATCGTTTCCTGCTTTAACTTTAGCGTCAACCATTTCGATTGTTGGATTTGTCTTCCAAAAATCTTGGCTTAAAAAAGCGTTTTCTTGTGCTTGCGCTGCACACCCTAAAATTAGGGTTAAGGCAACAGCTAATTGTTTTAAATTTTTCATCGTACTATTTTACAAATGATTCTATAACTGGATTAATTTGCTCGGCAGTTTTATAATTCTCTTCATCAAACAAATATTTAAATAATACTTTATTATCAACTTTTTCTTCAAGCGACAGATTAGTATTTCTTTCGAAAACAGTATCCCATTTCGCCCGTACTACGGCCCACTTCTCCGCATTTTCTTTCCAATACTCTTGTGCTGCAATGCATTTACTATCGGCTACTTTTACGTATGCATTGTGTCCTTTTTCCTGCGCTATAACCACATCTTCTTTTCCAGTTTCGCGTAAGACCTTATTATTATCTTGATCGTGAACCCAACCGGCATCTGTAATTTCGTGTCTGTTTGTTCTTACCGTTACATTGTAGTCGCTACGTTTTGTGTATTCTCGTCTTGGTAACGGAGCTGCCGTTGTGTTTTCCCAATAGCTTTTCCCATCAACGTGTATCCAAGAGGCTGAGCCCTCATAACGCGGACTATCATCCACTTGAAACACTTTTTGCGTCCATTGTCCTTTAACATCCTTTTTTGGAAGTGTTACAAAGTCCCATTTATTATCGTGGTTGTATGTGTATAACTCTGTGTTTTGAAACCCCCAATCTTGTCGCCAATGTTTTACGATATAAGGCCCTTGCTTCGTCTCTACAATTAACAAATGTTGTAATACAATCTCATCTTTTTCATCTTTAACTAACGCTACCCATTCCAAACCTCTATCGTGTTTTACTTTGGAAGGCACATAGGTAGAATCTTCAACATACTCAAAAGTTTCGGCAAAATTAAAAGACACGTCGTAGCATCCGCACATATCCTTTATGGCTTTTTGATCTTGTTTTTTCTTGTTCTGAGCATTTACATTAGTAATAAATGCGATTGCAAGTAGTGTGAAAATTGTTAACTGTTTCATTTAAATGGTCTTGAATTATGTGTTTAAAAAAAAGTTGAAATTCCTTATTCTTATTTAGAATGAATTAAAATAAGGTTCTATATTTGCAGCAAATATAAAGTAGAATGAGTCTAAATAAAAATTATCTGGTGCTTTTTTTGGCACTTCTTTTAAGCGGCATTTCTTTTTCTCAGGAGGCTGATAAGGATTCCACAGAGGTTGAAGCACTTAAGGAAGTTGTAATCACCGGACAGTACAATCCGCAGTCCATAAAAAAGTCTGTACACAATGTTACCGTAATAAGCAGAGCGCAAATAGAGAATCAAGCCGCAAATAATTTAGCCGATTTATTAAACTTTAATTTAAATTTAACAGTAGTCCCTAATAGTCAAACCGGAAAATCTACGGTGTCTTTCTTCGGATTAGACTCTCAATATTTTAATATCTTAGTAGATAATATTCCTTTAGTTAGCGACAATGGCCTGGGAAACAACATCGATTTAACCCAAATTAATCTTGACGATATTGAGCGTATCGAAATTGCGGAAGGTGCAATGGGTGTGGAATACGGTGCCAATGCTGTTTCTGGAGTAATAAATATTATCACCAAAAAATCTATTGCCACAGAATGGGACATTAACATCTCTGTTCAAGAAGAAACCATAAGCGATGAATACGAGTGGTTTGATCAAGGCAGGCATATTCAATCGGTAAGTGTGGCGCATAATATTAACGAAAGACTAATGGCTCGTGTGGGTTTTAACCGCAACCAATTTGCAGGTTTCTTTAATAACAAACAAGGCCAAGATTATTATAAAAACGATGGATTACGCGGTTACGATTGGCAACCGAAAACACAAATTAACACCAACTGTTTATTACATTATGATTCTGAAAACTTTACTATTACCTATAAATTTGAATACTTTAATGAAATTCTTAGTTTCTACGATGCTTCAGTAAGATCAAATATAGATGTCGATGCCCAAACGCGTAATCCTTCAGCAACAGACAGAATATTTACGACCAACAGGTTTATAAATAATTTAAATCTAAACGGGAAACTTGATGGTGGAGCAAACTATAGCGCTGCCTTCTCATATCAAACACAAAAACGCGATTTAAACGAATTTAATTATTTTATTCTTTCTGGAAACCAATCCAACGAAACCGACAACACCTACCAATCTAGTGAGGTGTTTTTCACAAAAGGACGTATAAATAATCTTATACAAAGTGATTTTTATAACTTTGAATTAGGCTACGAAGCACGTTATATAAAGGGCTACGACACGCAAGCCTCGGGAGATATTACGCAGCTTGAAAAAGAAAATTCGCAAAGTAATTACGCCTTATTCGCCTCTACAGAATTAAACCTCACCAACGCGTTTTTAATACGCCCAGGCGCTCGGTATGAATACAACTCGAAATTTAAATCGCAAGTATTAACCTCTTTAAGCGCACGCTATTTGTTAAATAACGGTTTCGAATTACGCGGTAATGTAGGAACCTCTTATAGAACCCCAAACTTTGAAGAGTTGTACTATTATTTCGTGGATTCTAACCACGATGTTCAAGGCAACGAGAACTTAAATCCAGAAAAAGGATTTTCTGCATTTTTAAATCTAAAGAAAAGAAGTTGGTTTACTAATTTCTCATTGATTAACGCCGTAAAATTAACCTATATAGATGTTGACGATAGAATTGATTTAGCGATTGTAAATACAAGCCCTTTGCAATACCAGTATATTAATATCGATGCTTATAAACTATGGAGTCTAAGCTCTCAAAACACGATTAAAAATGGAAATTGGGCATTTAATTTAGGGGCAACATTACAAGGGACTTCTAGAATTGCAAATAACGAGATTAATGCGCAAAACAATTTCTTATACTCCTTTCAAGTAAATACTAGCGGAACGTATGCCATAAAGCAATGGAATACGGCATTAACCGTATTGTTAAAATACAACGGTGAACAGAAAGACTATGTAGCTTCTGGAATGGATACCAATGGGGACTCTGTGTTTTCAAAATCTAAAACAGAAGGCTATAGCTGGCTAGATGCGTCCATAAAAAAATCATTTCTAAACCGTAAAATACAAGCCACTCTTGGTGGCCGAAACCTACTAAATGTTACTAATGTTAATATAAGCACTGCCGCTTCTAGTGGTGCTCACGAAGCATCAAACAGTTCGCTTTTATTAGGTTATGGACGATCTTATTACTTAAAACTATTATATAATTTAAATTTTTAAAACTCAATTACAATGATTAACAAATTTTTTACTCTATTCTTATGTACCTCAGTACTCGCCTTTACAAGCTGTAGTAGCGATGATGATACCATAACAAACTCCGGCCCTATCGCTATAATTGTTGAAGGCGCTTCTTTATCTCCTCAAATTGGTGGACCCAATGAGCAAAACCAAGTATATATTGATTTAAGCACCAATGTCTCTACAAATGTACAACGAGATACTTGGGATTTAGGTTTTTACTCTGGTGACGAATTTAGAGTCACCATTAATGGTTCAATTTATATGGCGACTGCAGCGTTAGCATCTACAGATATCGATGCTATTAATTCGAGTAACGCCGAGGTTGTAGACCTTCAGCCAGGTGTTAAGGTAGGAACATACGATGCTATAAGCGGAACATACATTGATGGCCCAAGTGGTGCTATCGACGCAACAGCTATTAACGAAATTTCTAGTGTGGAAGCTGATAATTCTGTGTATTTAGTAAACTTAGGCAATACAGTAGGCACGACTGCTCCTGCTACCGGAAGTGTTGCTACTAAAGGTGACCACAGAGGATGGAAAAAAATTAGAGTGCTAAAAAGTGGTAACGATTACATTTTACAATACGCAGACTTAGACGCAACAACACATCAAGAAGTAACCATTTCTAAAACCTTAGGGTACAATTTTACACATTTTAGTTTTGATACAAACAGCATTATAAGCGTAGAGCCGGCACAATCAGAATGGGATCTAAACTTTACGGTTTTTACGGATGAAATTACCGGCTACGGTGCTTACGGCTACAGTGATTTTGTAGTAATTAACGCGAAATCTGAGGTTGAAGCTTATAAAATAGATGGTGAAACCGAAGGCTTAACTTACTCAGAATTCACTAAAGCAGATGTGGTAAATGCTAATTTTTCTGAGGACCAACGTGCTATTGGAGGGAATTGGAGAGCTGGAGGTGGTCCAGGGCAGTTACCTGCACTTTATGATACCGTCTTTTTTATACTAAAAGATTTTGACGGCAACGTATACAAAATTAAATTTTTAAGTATGTATAACGATGCTGGAGAACGTGGACACCCACAATTTGTTTATAGTTTATTACAATAGTCTAAATAAACAGAGTTAGGAAAAAGAGCAGTTCGCTGCTCTTTTTTTTAGCATAAAACTAAAACTTAGAATCATTCTAAATAATATAATTATGAAAATACAATTACACACAAATTTACTAATTTTACTATGCTTTAGCCCTTTGGCGATGATGGCACAGACTTTTAATTCACTTCAAACCACATTACCCGCTTTAGCAAACTCTGTAATAGCTATGGGGGACGCCGATAATGATGGCGATTTAGATGCTTACCTATCTGGAGTTAACAATCAAGACATAACCGTTGGTGGACTATATATCTATAATGAAGGGCAATATGAATTAGTAAGCTCTAGTAATTTACCAGCAGTATCGAATGGGTCGGCACGTTGGGCAGATTATAATAACGATAGTTTTTTAGATCTTTTAATTCAAGGTTTTAATACAGAATCTGAAGGTTATACTAAAGTTCATATTAATAATGGAGACAATACATTTACGGCTTTAGAGCAAGATTTGCCTCCTATGTATTTGGGGGAAGTTGCTATGGTAGATATTAATAATGACAATTTAATAGACATCTCTCTAACTGGAATTGAAACAGAAACTTGGACATTCGTTACGAAGTTATTCATCAACAATGGTGATAATTCAGTTACAGAATTGATTAATCCCATCACAATTCCTGGAATGAACTTTGGTAGAATTAAGTGGGCAGATTATAACGACGATAATTTTAACGATTTTGTATTAAGTGGATACAACACCACAGACGGCGAGTTTTTTACACATATTTACACCAATAATTCCGATAATACATTTACCAAATCGAATATAAACCTTCAACAATGTTGGTTAGGCGATACGGAATGGGGAGATTATAACAACGACGGACACATCGATTTAGTTATTTCGGGAGCTGGTGGCACAAGTGGGGCCGAACGATTTACAGAAATCTATAAAAATAATGGAGATAGTACGTTTACCAATATTGATACGAATATCCCAGGTGTTTCCCATAGCTCTATAGAATGGGCAGACTTTAACATGGATGGTAATTTAGACTTATTTATAACCGGGTCTAGCGCGACTCCCGGCGCAGGAAGTTACGTTTACCATATATTTAACAATATGGGTGAAGATAATTTCACGCAAAGCAATACTGCCATACTATCAGCGTCTTATTACGGTGATGCTGCTGTTGGAGATATTAATAACGATGGAAAACCAGATGTTGTTGTTACAGGTTTAAACGAAAACAATAATAAAGCGACCTCGGTGTTTTTAAATACAACAACAGATTCTTTGACTTTTACTGAAACAAGTACAGTGGTAGATAACTTTTTCTACCCTTCTACTGATTGGGGAGATTACGATAACGATGGTAATTTAGATTTAATAATCTCTGGTGCAATAGACACAACAGGAGATTATTCTCCCAATGAAAGCGCGGTACGATTATACAAAAACAATAATGGTGTTTTAAGCGAAATAAGCACTCCTACAATTACCAATGTACATCTTGGGTTTGTAAAATTTATAGATATAGATAATGATGGTGATTTAGATTTACTTGTTTCTGGACAAAACTACTCCGATTTAACCTCTTATTTTTTTACAGTATATGAAAACGTTAACAATACATTTGTTACAAAACAACAACTAGAAGGCGTTATTTTAGGCTCTATAGATTTTGGTGATTACGATAACGATGGCGA
Source organism: Bizionia gelidisalsuginis (assembly GCF_008086185.1). Lineage (NCBI taxonomy): Bacteria > Pseudomonadati > Bacteroidota > Flavobacteriia > Flavobacteriales > Flavobacteriaceae > Bizionia > Bizionia gelidisalsuginis. The sequence goes on along the minus strand of NZ_VSKN01000007.1, from coordinate 36,299 downwards.
TTTAGACCTTTTAGTAACTGGAGGATATCAAGCGTCTACTGGCGCATCTTCTTTAACCCGAATTTACACTAATACAGATGGTACGTTTGCAGACGCTAGTGCAGGTTTCATTGGTCTGCAAAATGGAAACGCACAATTTGGAGATTTGGACAACGATGATGATTTGGATATTTTGGTAATGGGGTTAGACGAAAATTATAGTCCGACTTTAAAAACGTATTTTAATACGAACGCCATATTTACAGAACAACAGAATTTACCTGGTCTATATTACGGAAGTTTTGCACTTGGCGATTTTGATAATGATGATGATATAGATTTCTCGGTAATTGGAGATGATATCAACGGTGATTATAAAGCAAAAATTTATAGTAATACAAACGGCACGTTTACCGAATTCACCACTTTGGCAGGAATGGATGTTTCTAGTGGAACAACTCCAATTGCTTGGGGTGATTATGATAATGATGGTGATTTAGATTTAGTCGTTTCAGGCTCTGATGTAAATTACAACGATGTCACAATTTTATATAAAAACGAGAATAATGTATTTACACAAACCGATGAAGGATTAACAAATCTTGGAGGTGGCACAAGTTTATTTTGGGCTGATTACGATAATGATAACGACCTAGATATTTTAATTTCAGGCTTCTTTGACGATGCTAATTATGCCTCTAAAACTGTTTTGCATACGAATACAACGCCAACAGCAAACTTGAAACCAATCGCACCAACAAATTTATCTAGCGTAATTAATCCAAACAACTCGATAACATTTATATGGGATAATGGCACAGACGATCACACTCCAGAAAACGGATTGTATTATTGGTTAACTATAGGTACAACACAGAATGGACAAGAAGTAGCTTCTTATAAAGTGCACGGTAATTCTTGGACACTAAATAATTTAACAGCCTCTAATTATTATTGGTCGGTACAGAGTGTAGACACCTCTTTTATATTGTCTGATAAAGCTGAAGAAGGCACATTAACCACAACAGCTTTTGAAGTGAAAAACCCAAGCTTTAAGATGTTTCCAAATCCTTCCGTAAATAAGCAAGTAAATATTACTTTTGATTTTCTCAAGCACACAAATACATCAATTGCTATCTACGATATTTCAGGGCAAATTGTTTATGAATCTTTTTTAGAGAACACTAATAATATACTTAATTTATCATCGCTTGCAAGTGGAGTTTATGTCATAAAATTAGCATCAAACCAATTTCAAACGATTAAAAAACTAATACTGCGATAATTACTATTTTATAATATAATACTCTTTAAGAAGAAAATAGCCACTCTATTCTGAGTGGCTATTTTTTAATTTAATCCAAATGATAGATTTCTCTAATTTCATCGAGTATCTTTTCGAAATCAATTTTTAGGTCTATTAATTTCCCTGAATGAATATCGAATACCCAACCGTGAACAATTAAATCGCGATCTCTAATCGCTTTTTGTATGGCGGCAGTTTTAATTAAATTAACACATTGCTCTTGTACGTTCAACTCCACTAAACGTTCGTATTTTCTCACTTCATCCTCAATAGCATTCAACTCTTTATTATGCAAACGGTAAACGTCCCGAATACTTCTTAACCACGGATTTAGAATGCCTAAATCGGCAGATTGCATTGCTGCTTTTACCCCCCCACAGCCGTAATGCCCACAAACTACCACGTGCTTCACTTTTAAATGAGAGACTGCATACTCTACTACAGACATCGCATTTAGATCGGTACCCATAAACATGTTAGCAATATTACGATGTACAAAAACATCGCCAGGACCTAAGCCCATAAGTTCTTCTGCCGTTACACGACTATCAGAACATCCTATAAAAAGCAGCTCAGGGTTTTGGCCCGATCCTAACTTATCAAAATAAGCACTATCTTCTTCTAGTTTATTTTTAATCCACTCTTTATTGTTATCAAATACATTTTTTAATTTCATAATCTTATTTTTTTAGTATCGGTCTTTTACATTATCTTTTATCCATTTCATACAGCTTTTAAAATTTTTAAAGATGTGTTCTTCGGAAACAAAATCTGGAATGATATCTATTCGTTCCATCATATAACGTGGTTGCTCTAGTAAATTTACAAAAACGACACGAATTTCTTTCTGTTTTAAATCTTGCAACATTTCTTCTAAAGCATACAATCCCGATTGATCCATATATGGCATACGTCCTAAACGTAATACTACCGTTGTAGCGGTTGCAGGGATTTGTAAATACAATTGTTGAAAATCACTTGTGGAGCCAAAAAATAATGGCCCTTTTAAATGTTTAATAAAAACTTCTTCCTTTAAATGTTCTGGAAATTCTATCTCATCGGCCCAAACTTCTTCTTTTAATGGTTTCACATCTGAACTAGCTGCTGTTAAGTCTCCTATTTTCTTCATAAACATCAGCGATGCTATAATTAAGCCAATCCCTACGGCATAAATTAAATCCCAAAAAGTAGAAAGCAATAAAACAATGAGCATTATTAAGACCTCCGAACTTAATTTTAAGCCTAACAAACTCATATCTTTTGGCAAATATGGAATAGCTTTTAAACCTTTATAATCCATAACACCAATACCCACAGTTATTAAAATACCTGCTAAAACGGCTGCCGGAATTTTAGAGGCTACGGGTCCTAAAGCCAATAAAATAAATAGCAATAAAACACCAGCAATCATACCAGATAATTTTGTTTTACCCCCAGATTTAATGTTTACAACCGTTCTAATTGTCGCACCCGCCCCAGGAATTCCGCCAAAAAATGCCGCCACACTATTACCAATACCTTGCCCTATGAGCTCTTTATTAGGTTTGTGTTTTGTTTTCGTCATATTATCGGCCACAACACTCGTCAACAAAGAATCGATAGCTCCTAATAACGCCAAAGTTAATGCGGTAAAAATATATGGGGTAATGGTTCCTAAACTAAATTCTGTAAAAATGTCTACACGCGGAATTGGGATGCCGCCAGGGATCTCTTCAATAGGTCTATAATCCAAACCAAAACCGAAAGCAATACCCGACATAATCACTAGGGCAACCAAAGTACTCGGCACTTTAGTTGTGATTTTTTTAAATCCGTAGATTATTATAATCGTTCCTAAAGCCAGAATCACCTCTAACCAAAGTATGTTATTTAAAGCTCTTGGTAGCGCCTTAATTGCGCCGATAACTCCAGACGTTTCTTTTGCTGCAAGAGTTTCAGATTCCTTTATAATATCTGCCTCTGTAATAGATTCTGCATTTTTAATGGTCGTACTAAAATCTTCTAAGACTAAAACACCGTTGTTGGCCTCTTCTTTTAATAAATTCTCCAAAATAACCGCTTCGGCTTGCGGTTTAAACTGATTTACAAAATCCAAATCTTCTTTAGGGTAATATCCTAAAGAGGGTAAAATTTGTGTAAGTAAAATAATGACACCAATGGCCGTCATGAATCCAGAGACTACGGGGTAGGGTATGTATCTTATATATTTACCGAGGCCTAAAACACCGAGCCCTACTTGCATTATTCCCGCTAATAGAAACACGGTTAAAATAGCAGGTAAAGCCTTTTCTAGACTCCCATCGTTAGCAGCAATTATTCCTGCAATAATAACCATACTTACCGCAGTCATCGGAGCCGTTGGTCCAGAAATTTGCGTACTAGTACCACCAAATAAAGCGGCAAAGAAACTAATAAATATAGCGCCGTAAAGTCCTGCGCTTGGCCCTAATCCAGAAGATACGCCAAAAGCTAGAGCTAATGGCAAGGCGACTATACCGGCAGTAATACCACCAAAAGCATCTCCCTTTATATTTGAAAATAAATTTTTCATTCGTTTTTAATCCTTAATTTATATGAATTTATAATTAATTACTTCATATACGTTTAGTGACTATCTTATTTATTTGAATCTTTTAAACAAGAGCGACACGTATAGAGTGCCAAAACCAAAATGCATTAAAGCCCGTGCTTTGCAGTCATTTTAAGATTTTGTGCTGTCGTAAAAATTATAAATACTCCGGAGGTGGAGATATAATATTAAGGTTTGGTTTCGAGTAGTTTTTAAAGCGATAAAGAATATGGGCTTTCCCTTTTGCTAACTGAAATGTTAATAATTCGTTGGTTTGACTAAGCTGAAATACGACACTATTCTTAAAAATATTATTTTGTTCTTCTTCTTCAGTAGCATTATAAAAACCAGAAACATCAACGGTATCATTTATAGCTACTATAACAGTGGGCGTAACAAGAAACCCCACAAATAGGAATACAAGAATAATAGAAAGTGACAGTTTAGGCATATATCATTATTACAGGCTATAAAAATAGTTAAAAACAGCTTATTAATGTTACTTAATCTATAAAGTTATTTTACGTCTTTTTTTTATGCTACTGGTTTCCCATCGGTTAGCTTTATTTTATTCCAACCGTTTAAAGTATCTACTCTTTGAACTTTGGTTTATCGGGTTACGTTAATATTTCTTAATTTCTTGGGTTCGGCTCTGTTTTAGATACGTTCTGGTTGTCAATTGTTAAGCCTAAAACTTACAAAAACATGATGAAGTTAAACACATAATTAGCGCTACCTTATTTGTTCTAGTTTATGAATAAGAATTGTCTATATTCATAAAGGTAACAGACCCCGTATTAATATCGTACATCGCTCCAACAATTTTAATGTCTCCACAATTTTGCATTTCTGCTAATACAGGGCTTTCTTTAACAATTCTCTCTATAGTTAACTCTACATTTTTTGCGGATACGTTATCTACAAATTTCAAGTTTTTAGAGTTCCGTAAACCAGAGTCTTCTGGATAAATCACAGCGTTTACAGCTGGTTTTATTTTACTTAGCATTTTGGTTAAATTTCCTAGTTTTGCATTATCGCAAGCACCTTTTATTGCACCGCAACTGGTGTGCCCTAGAACAACAACCAGCTTTGTTCCTGCCAATTTACAGCCAAATTCCATACTTCCTAAAATGTCTTCGTTTACAAAATTTCCTGCAATACGAACACTAAAAACATCTCCTAAACCCTGATCGAAAACTAGTTCTGCCGAGACTCTAGAGTCTATACAACTTAAAATGGTAGCAAATGGAAATTGCCCATCACTAGTATCGTTAACTTGCTCTAATAAATTTCTATTCGCTTTTAAGTTATTTTGAAACCTTTCATTTCCTTCTTTCAAAAACTGTAAGGCTTTTTTAGGCGTCATTGTTGCCTGCGTTTCTTTGGTATGTACTTTCATATTATACGTGTGTTTTTATTACTTTTTAGTTATGCTGATTTTGGTCTTAGTGTAAAAAACTCTAGATAACTAGATGGGTTTTCTACCACTACCAATTCGGAAATAAGCTGAATATTTATGTTCCTTGCTTTTGCTTTATAGGCAAAATCGTCAAGAATCTCAATAATATCGTGATCTAAATATCTTGTTTGTCTTACGTCTAGTTGTAAACTAAAATTTTCAGGAATACGATCTAACTCTTTTAAAATCGCTCCTTTATTAAAGAATGTAACTTCTTCTGCTAGAGTTATTTTTAATTTTTTAGCTCCGTTACTATTATCTTCTATATGTAAAAAGTGCGAATTTTGGTAGCTTTTAATTAAAATCACAACAACACCAACGGCTAATCCTAAGGAGATACCTATTAATAAATCGGTAAAAACAATACCTCCAACAGTTACTATAAATGGGATAGATTGTTTCCACCCTAAATTAATCATCTTTAAAAATAATGAGGGTTTTGCGAGTTTATAGCCAACCACTAATAGAATAGCAGCTAGGACAGATAATGGAATCATATTCAAAAGCCTAGGAATTAACACAACAGAGATTAATAATAACAGCCCGTGAATAATAGCAGACATTTTACTGACTCCTCTAGCTTGAATATTTGCAGAACTTCGAACAATAACTTGAGTAATTGGTAGACCTCCAACTAACCCAGAAATAATATTTCCGATGCCTTGCGCCAATAATTCTCTATTTGTAGGTGTTACATTCTTATTAGGATCTATTTTATCTGTCGCTTCAACACAAAGTAATGTTTCTAAACTAGCAACTAAAGCGATAGTAAATGCAACAACCCAAACTTCTGGATTTGTAATCACTGAAAAATTCGGAAATCTAAATTGTGCTATAAAAGAAGCCGCGTCTTCTGGCACAGGAACACTTACCAAATGGGATTTATCAATACCTAAAAGCGCATTAGACCGAGTTAGAGTATAGAAAATAATACCTAATACAACTACCACTAAAGGGCCTTGGATTACTTGAAACATCCTTCCTTTTTTAGATAAAATTTTATCCCAAAATATTAAAATACTCAACCCTATAATTCCTATGAAAGCCGAACCTGGTGAAATATGATTTATAGTACTTATAATTCCGGAAAAGGTGTTCTCACCATCAAGCTGAAAAAACGCAAAATCGCCTTGAGGATCTGATTCGTAACCAAAAAAGTGTGGGATTTGTTTTAAGATAATAATTACCCCTATACCAGTAAGCATACCTTTAATAACAGAAGAAGGAAAGTAATACGCAATAATTCCAGCTCTTAAAATTCCTAAAATTAATTGAATAACTCCTCCTAATACAACGGCGACTAGAAAATTCTCATAACCTCCTAAAGTACTAATAGCGGTTAACACTATAGCCGCAAGACCTGCTGCCGGACCGCTAACCCCTATTTTAGAACCACTTAAAGCGCCAACGACGACTCCTCCAATAATACCTGCTATTACTCCTGAAAAAAGTGGCGCACCACTTGCTAATGCAATACCTAAACACAAAGGTAAAGCCACGAAAAACACGACTATACTCGCTGGTAAGTCGCTTTTAATTGTTTTAAACATAAAAATATTGTTAATTAAATAATAAAAATAAATAGCCATGATATAGGCTTAAAAAGCTATACCGAAAGCAAAAAAATACATATAAAATTAACTGTGTTCCGGAGGAGGAGAAATAAGATTTAAATGTGGTTTTAGATAATTTTTAAAGCAATACTTAGAATTCACTTTAACTTTTAAACCCTGAAGAAGATCGAATTCGCGATCCTCAGAAGTATGTACAACCTCAAAAGTTTTAGATTTCGAATTTTCTTCTTCTTCATTGACACTAAATAACAATAAAACGTTTGCTGAATCATCCAAAGCCACAATAATTGTAGGCATCATAAGGAAACCTGCAAATAGGAGTGTAAAAAAGAATGAAATTAATTTCTTAGACATAAATTGTTATCGTGATAGTAGGACACAAAAATAAAAAACAGAAATAAAAGAACCGTTAAATATTCCTTAAAATTCTTTAACGTCCTCTTTTTTTATCCAACCCATTTTACCATCGGTTAGCTTAATTTTATTCCAATCGCTTAGAGTATCTAATATTTGCACCTTTGTTCCTTCGTGTAGCGTAAAGGCTTCTTCACTTCTTGGATTTGGTTCTGTTTTTATACTACTTGATACCGCAAAAACAATGGCTGGATTATCTTCTTTAGCTACGTTATAGTTATGAACTGCTAACCCTAAAGTAATGAAAACGAGTAGTGCAGAAACCAAACTTCCGGTAAAAAGAAAACGTTTTATAACTGTTGATTGTGAGAAATAATACACTAAAAACAAAGCAACTCCTAAAACAACAAAACCAATTGCCGTTTTAGCCCAACTGTTATAAGAAAGTTTTTGGGTGAGATTTTTTACATATTTTACTAATCCCACTTCTGGAATTACGGCAATCGCATCAATAGTCATATTTTTTGCAAAGGCCATATTGTTTTCAATATCCGTATCGTTTGGTGCGAGTTGCTTCGCCTTTTCGTAATAATAAATACTTGGGGCAATATGGTTGGATTTGTAATGCGCGTTGGCCATATTAAAATACAACGCCGCCGAATGTTTATTACTTGTTTCTAAAACAGCGGTGTATTTATCTAAAGCCTCAGCATATTTCCCATCGTTGTATAACGCATTGCCTTGCTCAAAAAGCGCACTGCTTTGTGCTAGAGCCAAACTACTAACAAAGAGTATTATAATAAAAAAGATGTCTTTCATAATTCTAGAAAACATTAATAGTATCTAATAGTGTCGCTTAATAAATTTATTTTATCTGCTTGTCTATGGTATGTATTGTTCGCGCAGCTTTATCGTAATCTTGCTGCATTGCTACATTTGTAATTGGTGTGTAACGTGCCAATTCGCAATTCTCTAAAAGCGTATCGAAATCTAAAATAACTGCGCTGTCCACTTGTTTCCCCTCTAATAATTCTTTACTTTTTTCTTTACTAAACGCGTTATTTTCAATATTTAGTCTCGCTTTTAAATAGTTGTGTAATGCTTTTTCTAAAGCCACGTAAAATGCTTCTTTATCACCCAATGCTTTTTTAGCGTCACTTAAATAACGCTTCGCTAATTTATCGGCTTTTCTTAATCTATTGCCTACAACATCGTTTACGCGTTCTTCTTTTTTTCTTCGGAAGACTATCGCGAACGGAATAGCTAATAGAGGCGCCAATAAACCGGTCCAAAACCCTGTAGAGTTAAAGAAATCATTGGTTTCTTTTGAAACCAATTGCGCCTCAGTTTTAACAAACACAAACTCATCGTTGTTTAAAATAAAGCGTTGGTTTGGTGCACCTTCAGCTACAATATTATTATCTGAAGCACCGTAAACAGGCCCTTCAATAACGTTTACAATAGCCTCATTAGAAGAAATACGCTTATAACTTTCCGTTTTTAAATCGAAATAAGAAAACGATATACTTGGTATCGGGTACTTCCCTTTATACTGCGGTACAACCGTATAAGTATCTGTAATAGAACCTTGCATTCCGCTTAAATACGTGTTTATTTTTTCACTATATTCTGGCTCATAAACTTCTAGCGAACTTGGTAAATTAAGTTTTGGCAGCTGAAATAATTTCAAGTTCCCTTTACCCGAAACTGCCACTTTTGCTTGCAAAGATTCGTTCGCGTTTAAAGCGTCTTTAGAGGTGGTAACATTAAAGTTAAATTCACCAACAGCACCACCAAAATCTAAGGGTTTTCCGGTTTCCGGAAGGGGCTTTACTTTAATTGTTCTACTTCCTGCAGACACGGTTTTATGCACTTGAGACATTAAACGACCACCAAAAATATCACGACGGTTTGTTGGGATATCAATCGTTAAGTTTAAACTTAAGGGCTCAATTTCTAATGTTCCTGTTTTTTGTGGATATAATACAGCTTTTCTAAGAATAACATAGCGGTAGTCTTCTCCTTTATATTTTCCGTTTTCTATTTTAAGCCCTTTTATTTCTATATTCTGACTCCAGAAGTCGTTAAACTTCGGACTATTTATTTCTCTCCAATTACTTACTCCCGTGTTTGTAGAGACGTAAAGTTTGTACACTACCGTTATGGCTTCGTTTAAATATGGCGTAGTTTTAGATACTTCTGCAACTAAATGAATGCTGCCTTCTGGAATGGTTTGGGCAGTATTAGGATCGTTGGGTCTGCTTACGGCACTCGTTACCGCAATCGCTATTACAGAGGTTGAGTACGTTTCGCCCTCAATTTCTATCGTTGCTTGCTCAATCTTATAATTTCCTTGTTTTTTTGGCGATAAAAAATAGCTGTAGGTTTTTTTAAAAGTACGCTTACCGTTAATCCATGAATTACTAACCGATTGGTTGGGGCCTCCAATAATATCAAAATCAGCAAAACTTGGCGGACTAAAGTTATCGCCATTCTGGTTCATACTAAAATCGACACGCAAACGCTCGTTAACGCCTAATTTCTTCTTACTCACACGCGCTTCAAATTCTACTTGAGAGAATACAAAACTCGTGCTTAGTAAAAACAATAGTACAGTAATGTGTTTAAATAATTTCATTTGTTATGTCTTTGAACTCTTGTTAATACAAGACTTACAAACTATCAATTTTTATAGTTACCAATCTTTTTCGGTTTCTACTTTTGCACCTTTGGCTTTCTGAGCGTTCATTTTTTCCTGAACTTTCTGTTCCTCATTATTCATCGCTTCTAGCAGATTTTTTATTTGCTGTGGCGACATTTGGCCAGGCTGCTGTTGCGGTTTTTCTTGCTCCTTCTTATCATCGCCTTCTTCGCCCTTATCCTCTTTTTCGTCGTTAGGCTTAGCGTTATCCTCATTTTCGTTATCGCCGTCCTTTTTATCTTGATCGCCCTCATTATTGTCGTTTTCTTTATTTTGGCCGTCGTCTTTATTCTCCTTTTTGTTTTCGTCTTCTTTTTTGTCCTTATCCTTATCGTCTTTATCGTCTTCCTCTTCTGGCGGCTTTTCGTCTTTAGCACAGTCTTTAGCCAACGCTAAATTGTATCGCGACTCGTTATCTGAAGGATCATTTCTTAAGGCATTTTTATATGCTTCAACCGCTTCTCTGCACTTTTCATTCTTCATTAAAATATTCCCAATGTTATGGAATGCTTTATGTTTCTCAGACTTAGACACTGTATTTTTAATAGCCTGTTGATTGCGGTATAGCGCTTCTTCAAAATTCCCTTCTTTATAATAGGTAAGGCCTAAGTTATAGGCTCCAACAACACTTTGTGGTTCTTCCGATAGGGCTTTGCGATATTCCATTTCTGCCAATACGAAATCATCACTGCTAGCCAGTTCATTAGCTTCGACAACTAAACCATTTGCTTTTTTAATCGCTTTTTGCTTTGCCTTATCTGCATCTTGCGCGACCACACTGGCAAAACATAAAAACAATAAGTATAATAGACTGTGTTTCATAATTAATTTTGACACGAAAAAGATTCGTTTTTTGCAATTCATAAAGTTATTAAACTACTCTGATGCTTATAGTTAAAGATTTTATAAATTCTCGTTAAATAAGTTTAATTTCTTCAGCCATACTGTTTTGCGTTCTAGTAAAAACACATCGAGAAATAACAGTAAGAACCCTAAACCTAAAAACCATTGAAATTGGGACTCGTAATCCGCAAACTGCTTTGCTTCGAACTCTGTTTTGTCCATTGTATTTAAAATAGTTCTAATTTCTGACACCACTTTATCGGTATTATCACCTTTAATATATTTTCCATCGGCTTGACTAGCAATAGACTTTAACGTGTTTTCGTTAAGTCGTGTAATTACAGTTTCACCTTGTCTATCTTTTTTATACCCTTGTAAAACTCCGTTTCTTCGGATAGGAATTGTACCTCCTTTGGTGGTACCAACGCCAATAGTATAAATACGAATGCCTTCTTCTTTTGCTTCCTCTGCTATAGCGCTTGAAGAGCCTTCGTGATTCTCTCCGTCTGAAATAATGATAAGCACACGGTTAGTTTGCTCGTCGTCGTCGTAATAGGTTTTAGATAACTCTATCGCCTCATTAATCGCTGTTCCTTGCGATGACATCATATCGGTATTCATATTTTGAAGGAACATTTTAGCTGAACTATAATCTGTTGTAATGGGCAATTGCGGAAACGCTTTTCCGGCGTAGGCTATAATACCTACACGATCACTTGCCAAATTGTTTATAATTTGCGTCGCTAATTGCTTCGTTTTATCCAATCGGTTTGGTGCAATGTCTTCGGCCAACATACTTTTGGAAACATCGATCGCAAATACAATATCGACGCCTTCACGTTTAACGGTTTCGAGAGTAGATCCTGCTTTAGGATTGACTAGTGCAATGGCAAAACAGGCGAATGCCAAACAGAGAATACTTATTTTTAAAACCGATTTAAACAACGATTTATCTGGACTTAATCGGTTTAATAGTTTTTTATCTGCAAACTTACGTTGTGTATTTCGTTTCCAAAGTTGAAGCGCTAAAAACACCACGATAATTACCGGAATAATTAACAGTGCCCAAAACCATATTTTTTCTTCTAATTGAAACATTTATAAGTGGTGTTTTGTATGTATTTAAAATTAAATAAAACTTCTAAAAACGGTAAATCTTAAGAAAAACTCTAACAGTAAAAATAATCCTGCGATATACACGAAAAATCTAAATTTTTCTTGATAGTTATAATACTTAAACTCTTCAATATCTGTTTTCTCTAGCTTATTAATTTCGTCGTAAATCTCTTGTAATTTCTTATTATTTGTTGCTCTAAAATATTCTCCCCCAGTTGTTTGGGCTATTTCTTTTAGTAAAACCTCATCAATCTCAACTTTTACTCTTCCATATTGAAATTGTCCATTAGGCCGCAAGGCTACAGGCGATAGCGCCATACCGTTACTTCCAATTCCAATAGTATACGTTTTTATTCCAAACTCCACAGCCAATTCGCTCGCAATCTTAGGATTGATTGTACCTGAATTATTAACTCCATCGGTTAATAAAATAATAATTTTACTTTTTGCCTTACTATCTTTTAAACGGTTTACGGACGTTGCCAACCCCATTCCTATGGCGGTACCGCCTTCAATTATTGTATTATATTTAATATCGCTTAGTGCGCGAAGTACAATGCTTTTATCGCTAGTAATGGGTGTTTTTGTATACGCTTCTCCGGCATATTCTACAATACCAATACGATCGTTTGGGCGTCCCTTTATAAACTCTGAAGCCACGTCTTTAAGTGCTTCTAATCGGTTTGGCTTTAAATCTTTAGCCAACATACTGGCCGACACATCTATAGCAATAACAATATCTATACCGCGAGTGTTTTTTGTTTTCGTGGACACGTCTACCGTTCGCGGTCGTGCTAAAGCCACTATGATAAAGCCTAAAGCTAATAACCGAAACACGAATAACAAATGCCTAAATTTTGGCAGTAGAGAGCCCGATGCCTTAAACCCTTTTAAAGTCGATATTTTAAGCTGCGCTGTTTGTTTTTTATGTTTTAAAACATACCATAGCACAGCTATTGGTAGTGTCAAGAACAACCAGAAAAAGGCTTTATTTAAAAATTCTATTCCTTCAAACATTATTCAGCTTTTGGTTTTAATTCTATTGAATTTATTATGCGCTCTACAATTTCCTCGGTGTAATCATCATTGTTTTTCCAAGTAATTCGCACTTGTTGCAGTATATTCTGACTCGTAAAACTTAAAATGACGTATTTTCCTTTTTCTGTTTTACCAGATAGTATTGTCGGCAAATCGGCCGTACCAAAGGCTTTTAAACCCTCGGCACCTCTTGGTGTTACAAATTTCTCTTTATTAAGTACAATATTAATAGCGCCGCTTTGTTCCCAATCTTTTAAACCTTTATCTACTGCTTTATTTAAATCGATTTTAGGTTCCTGCTGTTCCTGTTGTGTTTGCTGTTGTGGCGCTGTATATTTGGTTGTGCTTACTACAATATTTAGATGTTCAATTAAGCCTCCATAGCTAAACATCGTGTTTTTAACTTGCTCTTTCAATTCGGAAGGCGTTTGCGCTTCACTACGTTTTAGCACTTTAGGCGTAGAAATCGTTAAAGGCGGAAAACCATATTCGCTAGTTACCCAATTACCTTCTAAAAGTGTTTTACTTTCGTTACCAATTATGGTATCTTTAACATAAGTAAAACCGTAAGTGGCAATAAAACCAATTAATGTTGCTAATATTAAAGCTAAAGATAGCACTACCGTGAGCACCACTTTTTTCTTTTTTTTACGTCGCTCTTGTTCTTCTTTATAACGTTTATCTTTTAATTTCTCTGCTTCGGTAGGTTCCGGAAGGGCACTTTTTACTTGATCGATTTCTATATCTATCGTTTTCCTGTCTATTTCAGCTAACGCAACATCTGGAGCCGATTTGGCAAATTTTACTAAATCGGCACGCTTTAAAATGGTTTCAATATTTCTAATATCGTTGTTACTTAACTCAATCTGATTACCCTCTTTTAATAATTTTAAACGATCTACTAATTCGTCGGTAGTACTTTCCAAAGCACGGTCGTACACTTTTTCATCTAAATATTTTCTAATAATAAAAGTGAGCTCTGAGTAATATTCTTTTAAGTTTTCAGTTTGAAGATAATTACTATCGTCTAATTTCTTTAACGCCATTTTAGCGCGATCGTAAGGTGGAAACAAAGCTATTTCTTCGGCTTCGGTTAGCGGTTTTTTCCTCCAAATAAACCAATACATTAAATACGCAATTACCGCGATACTAGCGATAGTGATAAAGCCATATATCCACCAGTTTCCAACGGCTTTTTCTACAGCTATCATTGGTTTTATATCGTACAATCCTTGTTTTGTAGTATCGATAACAACCGGATAAACCTCAATTCTTAACGAATCGGTAAAAACTGTTGTATTGTTAATAATTATTTTTTGCTTCGGAATAGTATACGCGCCAGAATCGAATTGCGTTAATCCGTATTTTTTAATTAATAAAAATGTCGCTTCTCGCTTAGTCGTATCGATAGCGTAAGATGAAATCATTTCTAGAGGCGAAAATGTCTGACCTTCAGGAAAAACAACCAATGCTGATGAATCGGCTTTAACTTCGATTTTATAAATAATTTCTTCGCCAATTTTTATGGATGTAGAATCTATTGAATAAGACACTTGAGCATAAGAAGACAAGGAGAAAAGCACAATGAAAAAGGTTAAAACACTGGCTTTTTGTTGTTTTATAAAACGATTTGTCATTTGTAATTTTAAAGTCATCATCTGTTTATCCTCTGCGTTTAAAATAGCCTAGTAATTTTTTTACATAGCTTTCGTGTGTCGCGCAGCTTATGGAACCTGCGCCAGATTTTGAAAAACTGTTTTTATAATAATTTTCTTTATCGTTGAAAAACGCACCGTACTCGGTTCTTACTTTTTTCGATGCTGTATTAATGTATTGTAAGGCTCCTGTTTCGGCATCTTCCATTTGTACTAGCCCCAAATTAGGAATTGATTCTTCACTTTTATCATACACTCGAATACCAGTAATATCGTGTTTTTTGGCGGCTATTTTTAACGTTTGGCTATACTCTTCAGCGATAAAATCACTCAAAATAAAAACAATGGCCTTTTTCTTCATAACGTTATGTAGAAACTTTAACGCTTTAGCCACATCGGTTTGTTTGCTTTTAGGTTTAAACTCTATCAGTTCTCGTATAATTCTTAACACGTGAGAACGTCCTTTTTTTGGTGGAATATAAAGCTCAATATCATCTGAAAACAAAATAAGACCTATTTTATCATTATTCTGAGTTGCCGAAAAGGCTAAAGTTGCTGCAATTTCGGTTGCCATTTCATTTTTAAATTGTTCTTGTGTTCCAAAAGCATTCGATCCAGAAATATCAACAACAAGCATCATTGTCAGTTCGCGTTCTTCTTCAAAAACCTTAATATAGGGTTCATGATACCGTGCGGTAACATTCCAGTCTATATTCCTTACGTCATCACCAAACTGATATTGTCGTACTTCAGAAAAAGTCATACCTCGTCCTTTGAAGGTAGAATGGTATTCCCCTCCAAAGAGATGATCGGACAACCGGCGTGTCTTGATCTCAATTTTACGTACTTTTTTTAGTAATTCTTTAGTATCCATTATAAGTGAAGTCCTTAAAAACTCAGGATTCTTAAATCGTTTTTATCTTATTACTGTGTGCGGTTATAGCTCTTTCGAGACTTTAAGAAGACTAAATTTAGGGTACCTCAATAACATTTACAATTTTACTAATAATGTCTTCTGAAGTTATATTCTCGGCTTCGGCTTCGTAAGTAAGCCCAATTCTGTGACGTAAAACATCGTAAACTACGGCTCTTACATCTTCTGGAATAACATACCCACGGCGTTTAATAAACGCATAGCATTTTGCTGCAGTAGCTAGGTTTATACTTCCACGAGGTGACGCCCCAAAAGTGATAAGTGGTTTTAACTCGTCTAATTTATATTGTTCTGGGTACCGTGTCGCGAAGATAATATCAAGAATGTATTTCTCAATTTTTTCATCCATATAGACTTCACGCACCACTTCTTGTGCTCTTAATATCTGTGCTACTGAAACAACAGGGTTCACTTTCTCCCAAGACCCTTTTAAATTGGCTCTCATAATGAGTTGTTCCTCGTGTTGTTTGGGGTAATCTATTACTGTTTTTAGCATAAAACGATCGACTTGTGCTTCAGGCAACGGGTACGTTCCTTCTTGCTCTACCGGGTTTTGCGTTGCCATAACAAGAAACGGCTTATCTAAAATATACGTTTCATCGCCAATAGTAACTTGCTTTTCTTGCATCGCTTCTAACAATGCCGATTGCACTTTTGCTGGCGCCCTGTTTATCTCATCTGCTAATACAAAATTAGCAAAAATAGGGCCCTTTTTTATCGAGAAATCATTCTCTTTCATATTATAAATCAGGGTTCCAGTAACGTCTGCCGGTAATAAATCTGGCGTAAACTGAATTCTACTAAAACTGCCATCTACGGCTTGAGCTAACGTATTAATAGCTAAAGTTTTTGCTAATCCTGGAACTCCTTCTAATAAAATATGGCCACGACCTAATAAGCCTACTAATAACCGCTCGATCATGTGCTTTTGTCCAACGATTACTTTATTCATCTCTAGCATTAATAAGTCTACAAAAGCACTTTCTCTTTCAATTTTCTCATTTATAGATTTAATATCCACTGTACTAGTTTCTTCTATCATTTCCTTAGTTTTTAAAAGTCGCATTTAAGTTCTGCAAATTGTTCATTTTTTTAATGACACCGTGTTAATAATTGGTTAAAAATTACTGTGATAATAGCCAATTATATATTAAATAGTTCTTATTTTTAAACAATCAATAACAATTGGTAATAATCACTTCATAATCTTAAAACAGAATACTTTTACTATTTTGGGTTTACAATTTAAAAAAAACAAACGCTTTAATGCTATAGGTTTATTGTTTTTTTAGCATAATTACAACCTTTCTTAGTATCCTCAACATTAATAAAACAAAAATAATGACTAAAACAGCCTTAATTACAGGTGCTACTAGTGGAATAGGACAAGCCACAGCTCACGAATTTGCAAAGCACGGCATCGCATTAATTGTATGCGGAAGACGACAAGATCGCTTGGACGCTTTACAAAAAGAACTGGAAAATCACTGCCGAGTTCATACCTTAAATTTTGACATCACAGATAGAGAAGCTGTCTTTAAGGCCATAAACAGTTTACCTGAAGATTTTAAAATCATCGACATTTTAATTAACAACGCAGGAAACGCTCACGGATTAGACCCAATTCAAGACGGTAATTTGGACGACTGGGACGCGATGATGGATAGTAATGTTAAAGGATTACTCTATGTGAGTAAAGCTGTGATTCCACAAATGACCGAAAGACAATCGGGGCATATTATAAACATTGGGTCTTCGGCAGGAAAAGAAGTCTACCCAAAAGGTAACGTGTATTGCGCAAGTAAACACGCTGTTTTAGCATTAACTGAAGGCATGCGAATGGATTTAAATCCTTTCGGAATAAAAGTCGGCGCTATAAACCCAGGTTTAGTAGAAACCGAATTTTCGCAAGTGCGTTTTAAAGGCGACCACAGTGCTAACGATGTTTACAAAGGCTTCGCTGCATTACAACCAGAAGATATTGCCGATATTATTTATTTTGCAATTACCAGACCACCACACGTAAATATTGCCGACTTATTAGTATTACCAACAGCGCAAGCGAGTGCTACTTTGGTAAAAAAAGAGTTGTAACTTACTCGTCATATCAACCAAAAGCACAGGTAAGAACTCACGATAGCCACCTCCTTAAGATTATGATTAACAAACGTTTACTTATTAAGAATCTGCTCGCTCATAACGACGAGAACAGTTTTTATGATAAAAAACGTAAAATTGATATTAGCCATAAAGAAGGTAAAGCTAAGTTTCTTAAACACGTGTGCGCCTTAGCGAATAGCAACCCAAAAAACAACTCGTTTATTGTTATTGGGATTGAAGATGAAGACAGCGCTATTGTTGGCGTTGATTTTTTTGACGATTCTAAAATCCAAAATCTGGTTAATGCCTACTTACACAATCCGCCCATTATACAGTACGAAAATGTATCGTTTCCACATTTATCTGAAAATAAAGTAGTAGGATTAGTAACTATTCGAGCAGCCGAAGGTTTAACCTCGCTTAGAAAAAATATCTGGAAATATTACGGTGGCGCTGTCTTTTTTAGAGAAGGCAGCATAAGTATGCCCAAAGTATTTAAAAGTGATATTACCGATGTAAACTCTAAATCGGTTTTTGAAATAGAGAAGCATTCGCAGAACACTATCGGGTATACTCTCGATGGTGTTTTCGATTTTATGAATAAACGTAAAGATTACAATCCGCAATACAAAGTGTTTAAAGAGTATTTCGTGGTATGCTGGGCTGCGGAAGAGAAGAAAACAGTAAACGAATTGTACCTCTCACGAGTGGATATAGAACTCATTAATGAGCAAGTCCGTTTGTTTTATTCTAATTTAGACAAAGTATCTATTACGATGACGGAGGACAGCTTTAAAATTATAGAATATGTACATTTAGGGCTTCAGGATAACTTTAAACATTACCCTTTGGAAGAAACCCTCATTCAATTTAACGACAACCTCAGCTACTCTATAGAGTCTCTTCTCGTTTTTGAAGCCCCGCAATTCGATAAGAAAATTCTGCATCATATTTACAACATTAATAATGCCCTAATAGACCGTTTAAAACGAAACGCTACACTTAATCAAGAAGAAGAAAAAGATTTATTAAATCTACCCGCAACCTACCTTATCTGCTATTTAAATTTATTTCATGAAGCCATCGATAAACTTGAAGAAGCTAAACCGTATTTAAAATCTCATAGTACCGCCGTATACTCACATTACAAGGATGCTGTTAGGATTCTAAGGAAAGTAAAATACAGTTAAATTAAATCGTTACCAGCTATACAGTTTTTATTACCAAACACACATTAGCATAAATTATTCATATACACATTTACTATTTTTACAGAGCTATTAATCAACTTTACAAACCTTGTTTCTCCCAGAAAAATTTGGCATTGAAGCAGGGTTTACATTACAAAAAAAGAGTTCGGTATTTTAAATACTGAACTCTTTTGTCATTTATTCCGGCAGCTTTTAACTACTGTCCCTTATCTAAAGCGTCTTGCCGTTCTTTTAATTTTAACCATTGGCCTTCGTGCGCTAATTTTGCTTGCTCCGGCCAAGTGTAGGGTTTATGAATTTCGAAACGCTTACCTCCAGCTCGTAAAACTTCCGTACACTTTTCTACGCTACACTGCGATAAAGCAAGCCAAGTTTTTACATTATGAGCATGAAATAATTCTGCGATTTTAGGCCCGACGCCTTCAACAATTTTTAAATCGTTGTGTTTTACAACCTTGCCTAAAGCTGCTTTTGCAGCGACAGCATCAAAGGTTGATGTCGTTGTTTGTGATTGCGGTTTTTCATTTGGTTTAGCCCTTGCTTTGGGACTTGCTGAATTTGAAGCCATAAAACTAGAATCAGCCCCTGAATTTCCGACTCCCGATGGTTTTCCTGCCGGTTTTGCAGCGGTGATCCTATTTGCTTTACACGCCTCTAAATCGGCTTCTAGTTTGGCAATTCTATTTTTATAAATATCGGTATTAGGTCTTTCCGCTTGCGGGGTTGTTCCACCAGAAATCTTACCTATTAAATATCCAAATATTGCACTTAAAAGCCCTACTATTAAAGGAATTAATATACACCAGTTCATAATTTTTATGGTTTTTAGTTAATGGTTACTACTACTCTTCGGTTTTTAGAGCGCCCTTCTTCGGTATCATTACTCGCAATAGGAGCATCTGGACCTTTTGAAGAGGTTTCAATTTTAGTTTCCGAGATGAAATTATCTACAAAATAGTCTCTTATAAATCCTGCTCTTTTTAATGCTAAATCGATATTATTTTGTCGATCGCCAGTATTATCTGTATGCCCGATCACTTGTAACTGTACGTTTACAGATTTATCTATAAGTCGCGATATTTTGGCTACTTTTTCACGCTGTGCTTCAGAGAGGTTTATAGCTGTATTCCCAATGTTAAAATACAGTATTAAAGGGTCTTCTTTTATGTCCTTTTGGAGTTTATTTAATTCGTCCTTTAAGCTCGTATCGTTTTCAGCAAGTGTAGACACTACATACTTTAAAGGGCCAAAGAAAGCATTCTCTTGATTGGGCACCATATCTTCATTTAATTCTCCATAGGTATTTATAGATCGTGAAGAAACACCTTGCGATATTAAATAGCTTTTTACAGCGTTTGCGCGCGCCAAACCTATATCCGGAAAGGCGGTAGGATTCACTTCATCGCCGCGATAGAATCCAGTAATTTCTGCCGTCTTTAAAGAATTCTCACTTAAAAAAGTTGACAATCTATCGACTTCTCGTTTTAATCCTTCAGCGACTGGTTTTAGCACTATGGCATTCGAAAATCTGAAATTAAAATTAGCCATTGACGTAAATGATACTCCACTTTTATTGTCTACCATCGAGAACTCACTTTTGGTTGCTGGTTGCACTTCTTCTTTTGCCACTATCGTCTCCGTAATTACCGGAAGCGCCTCTTCGTCGCCCAAAGTAGAACAACATAAATTATAAAACAGAAAAGTACCCAAAGCAATGGTTAGAAAAAGACCTAAGATGTACGTTGATTTTTTACTCATTTTCGCAGTTGTTTTTAAGTTACTGACTATTAAGTTATTAAAAATATTGACATAAAATCAACTATTGTTTTAATGTTTCATTAATATTCGACCAATAACACTATTACATAGGCAAACGTTTATTATAAAGCTATCATAACAAAAAACCCGCAGCTTTCGCTGCGGGTTTTTCAATATATTATGAATCTAAATACTACAAATCGAATTTAATACCTTGGGCAAGAGGTAAATCGTCAGTATAATTAATTGTATTGGTTTGGCGTCTCATATATACTTTCCAAGCATCAGACCCAGACTCACGTCCACCACCTGTATCTTTTTCACCACCAAAAGCACCACCAATCTCGGCTCCCGAAGTTCCTATGTTTACATTGGAAATACCACAATCTGATCCTTCTACAGATAAGAATGCTTCTGCTTCGCGTAAATTATTTGTCATAATTGCAGACGATAATCCTTGACCCACACCATTTTGCAAGGCTAAGGCATCGTGTACATCTCCAGAGTACTTAATTAAGTATAATACTGGTGCAAATGTTTCGTGTTGTACAATTTCGTAATCGTTTTTAGCTTCAGCAATTGCTGGTTTTACATAACAACCAGACTCGTAACCTTCACCTGAAAGCACGCCACCTTCAACCACGACGTTACCGCCTTCTTCTACTACTTTATCTAACGCAGCTTGATACATTTTTACGGCATCTTTATCGATAATTGGTCCTACGTGATTATTTTCATCTAAAGGATTCCCGATACGCAACTGCCCGTAAGCTTTTACTACAGCGTCTTTTACTTTATCGTAAATAGATTCGTGAATAATTAAGCGACGTGTAGAGGTACAACGTTGTCCTGCAGTACCAACAGCGCCAAATACAGCACCAATAACCGTCATTTTAATATCGGCATCTGGAGTCACAATAATAGCGTTGTTTCCTCCTAATTCTAATAATGATTTCCCTAAACGACCTGCTACTTCTTGAGCAACACTTTTACCCATTCTAATCGACCCTGTTGCCGAGAGTAGAGGCATACGTTTGTCTTTAGACATCATTCCACCAACCTTATGATCGCCATTAATTAGGTTACTAATTCCTTCTGGTAAACCATTTGCTTTAAAGACTTCGGCTGCTATATTTTGACAAGCGATACCACATAACGGTGTTTTCTCACTTGGTTTCCATACGCAAACATCTCCACAAACCCACGCTAATGCCGTGTTCCAAGCCCAAACTGCCACTGGAAAGTTAAAGGCAGAAATAATACCGACAACTCCCATTGGATGGTACTGCTCGTACATTCTATGTCCTGGACGTTCTGAGTGCATTGTTAACCCATGTAATTGTCTAGATAAACCTACTGCGAAATCGCAGATATCGATCATTTCTTGAACCTCGCCTAGACCTTCTTGGTACGATTTACCCATCTCGTAAGACACTAACTTACCTAAAGCCTCTTTTTTCTCTCTTAACTTATCTCCAAATTGACGAACGATTTCACCACGTTGTGGCGCTGGCATTGTTCTCCAATCTTTAAAAGCTGAAGTTGCAGCATCCATAACTTTATTGTAATCTGCTTGAGTCGTCGCTTTTACTTTAGCAATTAATTTTCCATCTACTGGAGAATATGATTCAATAAGCTCTCCATTAGAAAAACTATTTGATCCCGTAGAGGATCCTTCATTTATGTCTTTTACACCTAATTCACTTAGTGCTTCTTTTATTCCGAAATCAGCTAAATTTGCTGCCATATTTAATTGTTTTTTACGAATTATTAAATTATCAATGCGAATATAGTAATAATTAGCCGTTTATCAGGGCATCGCTATCTTAAAAAAAACCTAAGCTTTACTTTTTAAAAAGGACGTGTTATTATTCAATTTTACACTATATTATCTCGCTTAAATTATAGCATAAAACAAATACTATCGGTTACACTACGAATTCTTGCGAGTCCAAATACAATTACTAAAAAAGTGTTTTTTATAACTCTAATTTATTTAGTTTTATAAAAAATTTTAACCAATGTCTATCAAATCCGTTTTTAGCCTCCTTCTTTACGTCCTCTTTATGTTTTCTTGTAAAAAAACACCTGTAGAAACCGATAATTTATTCAAATTTAGAGATTATATAAGCTATACAACCTCGGGTAGAGTTTCAGCTTCGAGCCCTATAAAAGTAAACTTAAGCAATCCTGTGGAAGGTTGGGAAACAGATAAAGAACTACTAACAGACGACATTTTCTCTATACAGCCAAACGTGTCGGGCACATTAGTGGCCAATAATTCACGTACTTTTTCTTTTATTCCAGACGAAACTTTAGCGGCAGACACCGAATATGCCGTAACCATTTTTCTAGGAAAAATTTATAAAGAGCTCCCAGAAGAGTATAATAGTTACACGTTCCAGTTTAAAACCATCGCACCAAATTTTAGTATTGTAACAAACGAATTACAATCTTATAATGAAGAATGGCAATACCTACTGGGTGCCGTAAAATCTGCCGATTATATTGCGCTTAAGCAAGCAAAACAATTGATTGAAGCGTCGCAAAATGGTAAAAAACTAAACGTAGAATGGAATGAATTAAGCCAACCGGCAAAATATTTTGAATTTAAAATTGATAGCATACATCGCGAAATTGACGACACTAAAATAGTTTTAGAATGGAACGGAAAGGCTATTAAAGCAGATAATAACGGTGAAAACACCGTGTTAATTCCTGGTATTAATAATTTTATCATCACAAAAATTGATGTGATTCAAGAGCCGGAGCAATATTTATCGATTAACTTTTCTGATCCCTTAAAAAAACAGCAAAATTTTAATGGGTTAATTAGTATTCAAGATAGTAAAAACCCTAAATATATTGTCGATGGTAATATTCTAAAAGCCTATCCGCAGTCTAAGATTAACGGAGATTTTCAAGTGGAGGTGTTTCAAGGCATACAAAATACCGATGGTTATAAATTAAAGCAACCGTTTTCTGAATTGATTTCTTTTGAAGAGGTAAAACCCGAAGTTCGTTTAGTAAATAGCGGCGTTATTTTACCAAATTCTGAGCAGTTAAAATTTAATTTTGAGGCGATTAACTTAAAAGCTGTTGATATTCGAGTTATTAAAATCTTTGAAGATAATGTGCTTCAATTTTTACAAGACAATAATTTAAAAGACAGCAATAACTACGCGATTCGACACGTCGGCCGCCGCATTGCGAAAAAAACGATAACACTTATCGAGGACGGCCAGCCCAATCTTGGTAAATGGAAAACCTATAGCGTGGATTTATCGACATTATTTAACGCGAATCCTGGTGCCATATACCGAGTGGAAATCAGTTTTAAAAAAGACTATTCGCTTTACGATTGTAACGTGACTAATAATATAACCAATCTCGAAAATAACGAAGATTATTATAACACGTCATACGACGACGACTATAATAATTACGATGAATTAAGCCCTGATGAAGAAAATCTGCGGGAAGAAAACTATTGGGACAACCTAGGCTACAGCTATCGCAACGATAGTTATAATTGGAGAGAACGCGATAACCCTTGCCACGATTCATATTACAACCAAGATAAGGTTATCGCTCAAAATCTGATTGCTTCAAACCTTGGTGTAATTGTAAAAAAAGGAGCTAATACTAATTACTTATTCGCAGTTACAAATATTTTAAATACCGACGTAGAACCCAATGCACGCGTAACACTCTATAACTTTCAGCAGCAAAAAATAACGTCAAAAAAAACAAACACAGTGGGCATAGCTTCTATCGCCACTAAAAGTCGTGCAGCCTTCGCTATTGTTACTAAAGGAAAAAATACGACTTACATTAAACTGGACGATGGAAATTCGCTATCCCTATCTAAATTTGATGTTTCGGGAAACCAGTTACAACGTGGCTTAAAAGGTTATATTTATGGCGAACGCGGCGTTTGGAGACCTGGAGATTCTATTTACTTATCGTTTATTCTCGATGATAATGCGAACGCAATACCAGAAGGGCATCCTATAAAAATGGAAGTAACCAATCCTAACGGAAAGTTAGTCTACAAAAAAATAACCGCTAATAACGTGAATAGTTTTTACACGTTTACTATACCCACAACAACCGATAGTAAAACCGGAAACTGGAATGCCAAAGTGAGCGTTGGTGGCGCTCACTTTTACAAAGCGTTAAAAGTAGAAACCGTTAAGCCCAACCGTTTAAAAATTAAGATCGATTTTACAGACGCGGTGTTAACAAGCAGCAAACCTCTTAACGGTACGTTGCAAGTAAATTGGTTGCACGGCGCAGCGGCGAAAAGTGTTAAAGCAGAAATAAAAGCGAAATTCAGTAATGCGTATCAGCCATTTCCTAACTATAAAAAGTATGCGTTTTCAGACCCTTCGAGAACTTTTTCTTCGGAAGAGCTTTCCGTATTTGAAAGTCGCGTTAATGCCGATGGATTTGCGAAAATTGAAAACTCACTTTCAGTAGGAAAAAATGCCCCCGGAATGTTAAACGTTCAATTTTTAGTGCGTGCTTTCGAGAACGGCGGCGATTTTTCAATGGATGCCTTTACTAAAAAATATGCGCCTTATAAATCATTTGTCGGTTTACAATCACCTGACGGAAAAGCGTACGGATCCTTTTTTACAGATGAAGACAAAACGTTCGATATTATAACTGTAAACAGCCAAGGAAAACCCATACAGCAAAACAATTTAGAAGTAAAAGTTTATAAGGTTGAATGGCGTTGGTGGTGGAATTCATCTGAAGATAATTTATCAAAATACACGTCCAGCTCTTACCATAAACCATTTATGGAAACGACAGTAAACACAGATGCCAAAGGAAAAGCGAGTTTTAAAATTAATGTTCCCGAAACGGAAAGCGGCCGCTATTTAATTCGTGTTTTCGATCCTAAGAACGGTCACGCCACCGGAAGAACTGCTTATTTTTATAAAAATTGGTGGTCTAAACAACCTAGCGGTGATAAGGAAGCAGCAAAAATGCTAGTTTTCGCTGCCGATAAAGAAAAATACAACGTGGGTGAAACAGCAAAAATCACTTTTCCTTCAGGGACTGCTGGCCGCGCTTTGGTCAGTATAGAAAATGGTACCGATGTTTTAGACTATAAATGGGTAGAAACTGAACACGGTGAAACAGTTGTCAATATTCCAGTAACAAAAAATATGACTCCCAATGCATTTGTAAACATCTCCTTATTACAACCTCACGCCAGCACAGCAAACGATTTACCATTACGCTTATATGGCGTTATCCCGCTTCTAGTGGAAGATAAAAACACGAAACTAGAGCCTATAATTAAAATGCCAGACGTCTTGCGCCCTAAAGAAGATTTCACGGTAACCGTCTCAGAAAAAAACAATAGAGCGATGACGTATACGATTGCGGTTGTAGAGGAAGGTTTACTCGATTTAACGCGATTTAAAACTCCAAATGCGTGGGATGCTTTTTATGCTCGCGAAGCATTAGGGGTAAAAACATGGGACATTTTCGACGCTGTTATCGGTGCTTACAGCGGTAGTATAGAACAAATTTTCGCTATTGGTGGAGATGGTAATGCCCTTGCTGGAAAAGCAAAAAAAGCCAACCGTTTTAAGCCCGTAGTTACTGTTTTAGGCCCGTTTACTTTAAAAGCTAATGACAAGAAAACGCACACGATTAAAATGCCAAATTATATTGGCGCTTTGCGTACTATGGTGGTTGCCGGAAACACAGAAATGGAAGCTTACGGAAGTGCCGATAAATCTGTAGAAGTTAAAAAGCCTTTAATGGTTTTAGCAACGTTACCACGAAAATTAAGCCCAGGAGAAAAAGTAACCCTACCCGTAACGGTTTTCGCTATGGAACCACGCGTTAAGAATGTAACTTTAAAACTTAAGCTTAGCAACGGTATTGCAGTCGTTGGTGAAGCAACAAAAACGCTATCTTTTGCTAAACCAGATGAAAAAATGACGTATTTTCAATTGGACGTAAGCAAGGCAAAAGGCACTAATACTGTAGAAGTTATTGCTTCTGGAAATGGCGAAAAAGCATCTTACATTGTAGAGCTTGATGTTGTAAACCCAAACCCGATTACTTCTAAAGCATTGGATCGCACTCTAGAAAAAAGAGTTTCGGAAGAATTAAACTTTGAAACCTTTGGCGTTATAGGCTCAAATTTTGCTACAGTAGAATTTTCTACGATGCCTCCAATGGATTTCACACGACGTTTACAGTTTTTAATTCAATATCCACACGGGTGTTTAGAGCAAACAACATCGGCCGTTTTTCCGCAGTTATATTTAGAAGCTATTTTCGATTTACCTATAAAAAGAAAACAAGAACTTCACTCTAATATTAAAAGTGCGATAAAACGGTTAGGGAATTTTCAGCGTCCAAATGGCGGTATGAGCTACTGGATTGGAGAAAACTATGTTAATGATTGGAGCACAAGTTATGCCGGCCACTTTATGATTGAAGCCGAAAAGCAAGGTTATGTGTTACCAATTACTTTTAAAAACAATTGGTTAAAATATCAAAAAGAAACCGCTAGAAATTGGAGACCGAGCTATAAAACACCTAACAGCGACTTAGCACAAGCGTACAGATTATATACCTTAGCTTTAGCCGGAAGTGCCGATTTAAGTGCTATGAATAGATTAAATGAATTTACAGAGATTTCAAACGAAGCGAAATGGCGCCTAGCCGCGGCCTATGCTTTAGCAGGACAAATTGAAGCGAGTAATACCATTGCCAAAACGACGACTATTGAATTTCAATCGCCTAAATACAACTATTACACCTATGGCTCGGCAGATAGAAATCGCGCAATGGCTCTGGAAACTATGGTGCTTACAAAAGATAAAAGAAGGCACGAATTGGCCAAATATCTCGCAAAAAACTTATCTAGCGATCGCTGGATGAGTACCCAAACAACGGCTTATAGTTTGATGGCAATGGCAAAAATGGTTACAATCAATGGCGGGAAATCGTTAGACCTACAATACACTATGAATGGTAAAACAGAAACGATTAAAACCAATAGCGCAATTGCCCAGCGTGAGTTAGCAGTTAAAGACGGCGCAAATTCTTTAAGTTTTAAAAACAACCAAGAGAACGTGGTCTATGTTCGTGTTTTAAATTCCGGTAAATTACCATTAGGCGAAGAGCACATAGAGCAACGTGGTCTGAGTGTCGATATCGCTTATAAAGATCTAAAAGGAAATAGCATTATTATTGATAATTTAAAACAAGGTGAAGATTTTATGGCGACGGTAACGGTAACTAATCTAAAAGATGAAACAGTAAACGATATTGCCTTAACCCAGATTTTTCCATCGGGATGGGAAATTGTAAACACACGTTTTACGGCTTACGGAAATAGCATTACTAGCCAAGCACGTTACACAGACATTCGTGATGATCGTGTCAATTTCTATTTCGATTTGCCTAGCAAAGGAAAATCTAAAGGCACAAAAACATTTAATGTGTTACTTAATGCCTCCTATTTAGGCACTTATTATTTACCGGGTGTTCAAGCTGAAGCAATGTACGATAATGAGTTTTTAGTTCGTGGCGCAGGAAAATGGATCTCAGTAGAAAAATAAAGAGCAAATAAAAGGACAGTGAAAAATAGCCTTTGCTTTTAAAGCAACGGCTATTTTAGTACAGACAGAATATATGAAACGCCTTATATTATATGTAAAAAGACACAAACTAAAAGCAATAGTGCTAGCACTCCTTTTAGTGTCTTATTATTTCTGTTTGCCAAGAACGCTATTTAAAGACCCTACGGCGACGGTTATTACAAGTGCATCCAATCGCTTATTAGGGGCAAAAATAGCTAGCGACGGACAATGGCGGTTTCCAAAAAGCGATAGTGTGCCCGATAAATTTAAAACGTGTATTATTGCTTTTGAAGACGCGTACTTCTATCAGCATCCCGGTTTTAATCCTGTTTCCATTGCAAAAGCACTGAGGCAGAATTTAGAATCTGGCAGTGTAAAACGTGGTGGAAGCACCTTAACACAACAGGTGATTAGACTCTCACGTAAAGGACAATCGCGGACCTATTTCGAAAAAATTAAAGAATTAATTTTAGCAACGCGATTAGAATTAAAGTATAGTAAAGAAAGTATTTTGGCCTTTTATGCCAGTTATGCTCCTTTCGGCGGAAATGTCGTAGGTATAGATGCGGCTTCTTGGCGTTATTTTAATAGGAATGTAGAAGAACTCTCGTGGGCAGAGAGCGCTACTTTAGCCGTTTTGCCAAATGCTCCTAGCTTAATTTATCCTGGAAAAAACCAAAAATTGCTTTTAAACAAAAGAAATCGACTTTTAAAGAAACTACTTAGTAATAATAGTATTGATAGTTTAACTTACAGATTATCTATCGCTGAAAGATTACCACAAAAACCTTATCCGCTGCCACGGATAGCACCACATCTCCTTCAGAAAGTAGCCAAAACACATCGTGGTGAACGTGTGCAAACAACTATTAACAGTAAATTCCAAGAGCAAACTAACGCGATTGTTTCCAAACATTATAATATATTAAAGCAAAATGAGATTTATAATATTTCAGTGTTAATTTTAGACGTTAAGACACGACAAGTACTAACCTATGTTGGTAATGCACCCACCGATAAAAAACATCAAAAAGATGTTGATATTATAGACAAACCGCGCAGCACCGGAAGCATTTTAAAACCTTTTTTATACGCGGCTGTTTTAGATGCTGGCGACTTGCTCCCCAATACCCTAATTGCTGATGTGCCCACAAACTTCGGGAATTATGTTCCGGAAAATTACAACAAAGAATTTGACGGGGTAGTGCCCGCAAAAAAAGCATTATCGCGGTCACTAAATGTACCTTCGGTCTTAATGCTTCAAGATTTTGGGTTAGATCGCTTTTACCATTATTTAAAAGCTTTGAAACTTCGGGATGTAAAATACAATGCTAACCATTATGGATTGTCTTTAATATTAGGAGGCGCAGAAAGCAATCTATGGGATTTATGTAAAAGTTATGCCAACTTATCCTCCACATTAAATCATTTCAATGCGAGCTCTTCAGAGTATTTTTCGAATGAATTTTGCGAACCTACTTTTTTAGCTTCAGAAACTATAGATTTCGGAAAAAAATCGTCTGAAAAAACCCTGTTCGATGCCGCTTCTATCTATCTCACTTACGAAAGTTTAAAAGAGGTTAATCGCCCGGAAGGCAATGAGAGCTGGGAGTTTTTTGATGATTCGAAACAGATTGCTTGGAAAACAGGAACCAGTTACGGTTTTAGAGATGCCTGGGCCATTGGCACCACCAAAGATTACGTGGTTGGCGTGTGGGTTGGTAATGCGGATGGCGAGGGACGCCCCGGCTTAGTAGGTGTGCAATCTGCAGCCCCTATTCTTTTTGACGTGTTCGATGTAGTACCACAAAGCGAATGGTTTTCTACACCTTACGACGAAATGCGGGAGGTAAAGATATGTTCTAATAGCGGCTATCGCGCGTCCACTATTTGTCCGGACACTGAATTGAATTTTATTCAAATTAGCGGACTTAAAACAAGAGCTTGCCCCTATCACATTTTAATTCATTTGGATGAAAAGGAACAGTATCAAGTTAATTCTTCCTGTGAAAATTTAGACAAAATAACTCATAAATCGTGGTTTGTATTACCTCCTTTAATGGCGTATTACTACAAAACTAAAAACCCTTTCTATAAAGCTTTACCAGCGTTTCGAGAGGATTGCAACACAAATAGCGCCGCGTTTATGGAGTTTATTTACCCTAATGAATCGACAACTGTATTCCTTCCAAAAGACTTCGATGGAAACACCAATCCATTGATTTTGAAAATTGCCCATTCAAAACCAGAAACCACAATCTATTGGTACTTAGATTCCTCCTTTATTGGTACAACAAATGACATCCACGAAAAAGCGATTATTCCTGAAGAGGGATCCCATAATTTAACAGCCGTAGATGCATTCGGTAATGAAATTAACAGACACCTGGTAATAAGCTTATAAGACCTCGTATTTACACAGTAATACAGACGGTTACTCTTAACAATCAAATTCATTTCAACGAAAAAAAATACATTACATCTATTCTTATATTTTATGTGCCACATTTAACATATCTTTAAGCCTATTTTATAAACCGTATATAAATTAAATTGTACTATATAATGAGAAAAATTACTCTTCTGTTGTTATTACTTTGTTTTGGGTTATCGCTTACTGCGCAAACTTATATTCAAGAGGATTTCAACACCAACATTCCAGCAACATGGACCATTACAGATGCCGGCTCGGCAACTGGAGACTCTTGGGCCTCGGGCTTACAAGCAGGACAATCGTTAGACGGCACTAGTGGTGCTTTTGTAGACAGCGACGCTGCTGGGTCAGGTGTAACACTTGAGGAAACCCTTACCACGCCAGTATTTGACGCTTCCGGGGCTACCGCTTTGTTTTTAGACTTTAGTCAATATTTCAACTCCATAGGTGGTGATTTTGCAACTGTTGAAGTTTTTGACGGTACCAACTGGATAGAAATATTAAATCAAACTACGAATGTTGGGTCCTACGCCACACCTGATGAGCAGCACATAGACATCACACAGTACGCTAATGCTGCGATGCAAGTACGATTTTTTTATAATAACGCTGGGAACTGGGCATGGTACTGGATGATTGACGATGTCACTATATATAATGCTACTTGCCCTAATCCAAGTGATTTCGCTTTGGTTACGGCGAACGCAACGGAAGCCAATTTTTCTTGGACTGCCGGAGGCACCGAAACCAATTGGGAAGTTGCAGTACAGCCTGTTGGCACCGGAATCCCTACAGGAAACGGAGCTTTAACTACTACAAATACTTATACCGCAACCGGATTAAATCCGGCTACTAATTATGAGGGTTATTTAAGATCAGATTGCGATAATGGCGATCTAAGCATTTGGGTTGGCCCAATTAACTTTAATACGGAATGTGTTTCTTTTACAGCACCTTATACTCAAGATTTTGAGAACGCAGGAGCAATTCCTTTATGTTGGACAATGAGTGGCGGGGAAGACTGGCAGTTTAGTGATAACCCGGGAACTAACCATATTGGTAACAATGGAACACTTACAGGTAACACTATTTCTAATGGCCATTTTGCATGGGTAGATTCTTCTGGAGAACAAGGCCCATCAACATTGACAACACCTATAATAGATATTTCAGGATTAATAACACCTTCTATTTCTTTTTATTTAATAAGTAATAACGAAGGTTTTGCAAACTCACAATTAGACGTTGAGGTTTGGGATGGTGCTGCTTGGAATTTAATGGCAACATACAATACGAATACAAGTGGATGGGAAAAGAAAACCATCAACATAAGCACGTTAACCATCACAGGTGATGTGCAAGCACGTTTTATTTTCTCTGAACCAACTCCAGGAGACTTTTACGACGATATTGCTATTGATGACGTTACTTTCAACGAGTTACCAACTTGTGTAAACCCTTCGAATATTTCTGTATCGAATACGACTGCAACAACTGCAGATATTGCTTGGATTTCTAATGGTTTAGAAACAGATTGGGAAATAACAATTCAAGCTGCGGGAACAGGACTTCCTACTGTAGATGGAACTGCGACAACAACAAATCCTTACTTAGCTACAGGACTATCACCTGCAACAAACTATGAGGTCTATGTAAGATCTGTATGCGGTGCAGAGAAAAGTGACTGGATTGGACCAAGTAACTTCGCTACAGAGTGCGCATTATTTACCGCTCCATATACACAAAATTTTGATAATGGTGGTAATATACCTTTATGTTGGACTATGAGTGGTGGTGAAGATTGGAACTTTGATAACGACCCTGGTTTTAACCATATAGGAAACAATGGTGCTATGGCAGGAAATACAGCATCAGGCGGATATTTTGCATGGGCTGATGCCTCTGGAACAGATTCTCCTGCAACATTAATGAGTCCTTTGGTTGACGTTTCTACCCTAACGACACCTGCACTGTCATTCTTTCTTATTAGTCATAATGAAGGTAATACAAATGCTCAATTAGACGTTGAAGTTTGGGATGGTGCTGCTTGGAACCCATTAGCAGTTTATAATACGAACACCAATGGATGGGAGTTAATCATATTAGATATTAGCACTTTAACCATTACCGGTCCTGTGCAAGCACGATTTATATTTTCTGAAGTTATTACACCTAGTGATTTCTATGACGATATTGCTATTGACGACGTTACTTTCGATAATCTTCCAACGTGCTTATCTGTTACTGATTTAACATCTAACAACTTGTCTTTAACATCTACAGAATTAAGTTGGACAGAAAATGGAACAGCAGCAAACTGGAACATCGAGTATGGCCCTCAAGGTTTTACTCCAGGGACAGGTACTCTTTTAAATACAACAACTAATCCTACTGTTTTATCAGGCCTTACTGCCGATACATTTTACGATTTTTACGTACAAGCAGATTGTGGTGCTACAGACGGTACTAGTATTTGGATTGGTCCTGGATCATTCTTTACGGGATATTGTGAATCTATACCTGCATCTAACGATGGCACAGGGGTTGGAAATGTAACCATTGCGACTACGGCCTTCCCTAGTTTAGGAGATGTTACGTACGAAAACCACACAACGCCCGCGGTTACTGTTTTTCAAGGTGTCAACACTAATCTTCAAATTACTTTTGAAACTGGCTATACTTACGACACCTATATCTGGATAGATTTTGATGACAACCTAGTATTCGATGCTGGAGAACTTGTTTATCAAGGAACTTCTACAAACGGCAATCCTGCAACATTGGATGCCTCTTTTATTATGCCTGCAACAGCGCCAATAGGGCAACACAGAATGCGTATTGCAACTGCTGATTCTATGACTACTCCAAACCCATGTTATAATGGGTCTTATGGCGTAACTCTTGATTTCACCGTAGACATACAGATGTTAACTTGTACACTACCGGAAGCTACATTTACTATAGTGCCCGATTGTGATAACGATCAAATAACTGTAGATGTAGACGTAACTAGTCTTGGAGATGCAACAACCTTAACGATTTCTAACGATTTCGACGGGACAACAACTACGGTTTCTACCTTAGATGTTTTCCCTATTGGGCCATTCCCGCTTAACCAGAATGTTAATATATATGTAACGAATGATCAAAATACAGACTGTGTTATTGGTAGTGGCGTTTTAAACTTACCAGCATGTGCTCCAGATAACGACGATTGTATTAACGCAACACCTTTCTTAGCCAATGCAGATGCTACATGTACAAATAATGTATCAGGCACTTTATTTGGTGCTACGGAATCTACCCAAGCAAACGATTGTGGAGGTACGACAAACGATGATGTATGGTTTAGTTTCGAAGCAGTTTCTACAGATCACGCCGTAGATATTAGCAACATTCAAGGTTCATTTTTTATAAACTTTGGCGTTTACGAAGGTACAGATTGTAGTGCTTTAACAAATATAGACTGCGGATTTACAGATGCGTTAATTTTAAACAACCTTACAATAGGTAATACCTATTATATTAGAGTTCATTCTGAGTCAGATGTAGATTATCAAGACATTACTTTCGATTTATGTGTTTATACAGTTCCACCTGCTATTATAGCAGATGATACAACCTACACTGTAGAAGAATTAGTTGAAGATATATTAGTAAATTCTCCATGTTCTACAGTATCCAATATTACTTGGTCTACTGGAACAGATTTTACAGATGTTAATGGAATTGGATACTTTGAAGCCAACGGCTCTTCTTTCCCTTTTGAAAGTGGAATTGTAATGTCTACAGGAAACGTTCTAGATGCAGCTGGTCCTGAGACAGGATTAACTTCTGGAGGATCTTTTGGCTGGCCAGGAGATTCAGACTTAGAATTAGCTGTTGGATTAGCTCCGGGTAGTACTGGAAATGCTTCGATAATAGAGTTCGATTTTACACCTTTAATAGACGAAATGTCTTTCGATTTTATTTTTGCATCTGAGGAATATGGAACATTCCAATGTTCTTATTCTGATGCTTTTGCTTTCTTATTAACAGATTCTGTTACAGGAGTTACTACAAATATTGCAGTAGTTCCAGGAACGACCACTCCTATAGCTGTCACCACTATCAGGGATGCTGCTTTTAATGGTAACTGCACATCGGAAAACCCATTATTATTTGGTGACTTCTATGGCGGAGGAAATGGCTTAGACCCGAACTTAAGTCCTACAAATTATAGAGGAAGTACAGTACCACTTACCGCTTTTTCTACTGTAGTACCTAATCGCGAATACCATATTAAATTAGTTATTGCAGATTTTCAAGATAATTCTTATGATTCAGCAGTATTTTTATCAGCTAGTAGTTTCCAAATTGGAGAAGTAGACTTAGGTGCAGATATTTTATTAACAGATGGTAACGCTATTTGTGAAGGCGATGCAGTTACTTTAGATGTAGGAGTCCCTATTCCAGCTAACACTGTAGTGACTTGGTATACTTTAGCTGATGGTATTCAAGAACCTATTGCCGGAGAAGACGGACCAACAGTAGAGGTGACTGAAACAGGAGTATATATTGTAGAGCTCGTTTTTAACAATAACTTTTCTTGTTTTGCATCAGATCAAATTATAGTGGAGTTCTTCCCTAACCCAATTGCTAACGACTCACCTATCATTTATGGTTGTGATTCTAGTAATGATGCTATAGCAACATTCAATTTAACAGTTAATGACGCTATTATTATAGGAACGCAAACAGACATTGTATTAAGCTATTACTTAACAGAACAAAACGCAATAGACCAAATAGACCCTATTACAACGCCAACAGCTTACGATTCTACAGCAACAACTATTTATGTTTCTGCCGAAGACACAGCAACGGGTTGTACAGGAGTAGGTTCATTTGAAATCGATTTAGCACCTAAACCTGTATTAACACAGCCGCAAGATGTTCAAGGTTGTGATGATGATGGCGATGGTTATTCACTATTTAATTTAACGGTTAACGAAGCAAGTATTATTACTAACGCTTCAGATTATATCTTTACATACCACATCACTTTAGCTGATGCTGAAACAAATACCGATGCTATTCTTGACCCTACAGCATTTGATTCAAATCCAACGACTGTATATGTAAGAGTGGAGGATGCGACTTCAGGTTGTTTTGAAACAACTACTTTAGGTTTAATTCTTGCCGATGCACCAGAGACTACTTTCGACTCTAATAATGTTTACGAAGTATGTCCTAATGCCTCTAGCCCTATTACGGTAACTGCTACAGGTGTTAATTACAACGCTTCGGAAGTATCAGTTACATGGTATAACGAAGGTGTATTAATTCCAGGAGCGAACAGTTTAGCTTTAAGTACAGTATTAACGCAAGGAACATATACTGTAGAAGTTTCATTCATCGCGTCTGGTTGTACTACAAGCGAAGACGTAGAAGTTTACGAGTTAGAAAATTGTATTATTCCACAAGGTATATCGCCAAACGGAGATAATAAAAACGATTTTTTCGACTTAAGTAGTTTCGATGTACAAAGCTTAGAAATCTTTAATAGATATGGGACCAAAGTATATTCTAGAGCAAACTATACTAACGAATGGTTTGGTCAATCTAAAGATGGTGATGAATTACCAGTAGGTACGTACTACTATG
>NZ_VSKN01000079.1:0-1148 GCF_008086185.1 Bizionia gelidisalsuginis | reverse complement strand
AATCGAGTAGACGGCTGACAATCGAATGATTGCCAGTGCGCCTCTCACACCACCGTACGTACGGGTCTCGTATACGGCGGTTCACCAAATCGAAGTTTGTATTTTGTTTATGTAATCTATCATCGGTTTATACCCTCTTCGCTTTAGTCTAGATAGGGTTAGTGTAGTCCCTAATATAGGACTTTGGGCTACTGCCCAGCCTCCCATTCGGGTTCTGCTCCAAGCATAAGCTTGTCCTTCTTCTATTCCTAGACGTATTAAATTCTTACGTTTCCTTTCTGCTTTCTTCCAATGGTGCCAAATGCAATACCGCAGGCGGTTTCGCAACCATTCATCTAACTTTTTAAGTTTTGTATAACTGTTTGTTAAACGATAGTTGTTAAGCCATCCTCGACACACTTGTGTGAGGCGGCTTAAACGTTCTGTTAAAGATACTGGATTGGTTTTCTTGGTTAAAAGTTTTAGTTTCCGTTTGAATTTATCCCAACCGCTTTTGCTTACAACAAGTTGGTATTGCCCTTTTACACCTTTCTTATAAATGGGTACAAAGCTATGTCCTAACAACTCGAAATTTACGGGGCGACGTATGCCACTTTTTGCTCCGTTTATTGGAAGATGTAATGTGTCTTTTAGAAAAAGATACACCTGATTCCCTATTTGCTTTGCTTTTGCTTTCGATGTTGTATAAATACTAAAATCGTCTGCATAGCGGACATAACGAAACCCTTTGTTGCTAAGAAATTTATCTAAAACATCTAATAAGATATTAGATAATAACGGGCTTAGTGGGCTGCCTTGCGGTATGCCTTTTCGCCGTTTAACTAAGCGCCCTTTTATAAGTATGGGCGCTCGTAACCATTTGCGAATTAATCGCAGCGTGACTGGGCAGTCTACTTTCTTGTAAATTAGTTGTAATAGTAGGCTATGTTCTACCGCGTCGAAGAATCCTTTTAAGTCGATATCTACAATGTTTTGGAAGCCATCATTGATGTATTCCTGAGCTTGTAGTACTGCTTTATGGATGTTCTTCTTAGGTCGAAAACCGAAACTAAAGGGCTCAAATCCGTACTCGAATTTGGTTATTAGTAGCTGGCTTACTGCCTGTTGTAGACACCTATCTATTACTGTTGGGATACCTAAAAGACGGG
>NZ_VSKN01000078.1:0-1230 GCF_008086185.1 Bizionia gelidisalsuginis | reverse complement strand
AACAAAGTACTGTGGTAAAAAACAAGTAAAAACCCATTAACTTTTCACTAAAGTACTTCTATAAGAATCATCATATATTAATCCAGATTTTGCTATTGCAAAAGCTTGTTTTAGTAGCTTATTACAGACCGCTATCAACGCTAGTTTTTTGCTCTTTCCTTTAGCTACTATTCGCTCATATATTTCCCTGCAAGCCTTATTGTACTTACAAGCATTAAAACTGCACATAAATAATAAATTACGCAGTTTTTGATTTCCCATTTTGCTAATTTTACTTCGGCCGCTCACACTGCTTCCGCTCTTCCTAATTATTGGGGTTAACCCTGCATAACTACACAACTCACTGCCGCTTGTAAAACGCTCAAAACCATCAGTGAGAACAACCAACATTAATGATGTTTTGTTTCCTATACCTGGAATACTTTTTAAACGAGTTAAAACGTCTTGGTGCACCTCTTTGACTAAAACGATTAATTTTTCTTCCAAGGTTTTCATTTCTTTTTGCACCTGTTTTAAACTACGTTTTAAAGAACTTACAACAGTTTTACTTGGGTTGCCTAAAACAGCTTCACCGTGTAATTTATTTTTAAGCATAGTGCTCTGTTTTGTATATACTGAAAGGAGTCTGGTCATTTGAAGACATTCTGTTTGATGCTTCGAATTACCTTTCCATAGTTTTAATTCAACTTGTTTAGCATACTCACAAATAAGCTTAGAATCACTTTTATCGGTCTTATTCTTCGTTAGTTTCATCTGTATAAAACGTTTTACAGACAAGGGATTTTCGACAGACACTTTTATACCAGATTCGAGTAAAAAATACGCCAATTGATAATGATAATAACCCGTTGCTTCCATCACACAATGACTATCAATCCCCAAGAGTTTTAAAAACTTTTTAAAACCAGCAGGATTGTTTTTAAACTGATAGTAATTACCTGAAGAATCCGTAACATCGAAAACCAAATGACTAATGTCAATTCCAAAATATTTAATATCTTTATTCATAATAAACTGTATTTTTAAAGGACGACTACGCGAGTTTCAACGACTTGAAATCGAGGTCTAAAAGCCTCATAGAACTGTACGAAATCTGTGTAGAAAAAGAGAGGGGGTTTTCAATGTTGACGAGATCATAGTCTCCGCGTGTATAATAACCTTATTCCTCCCTTTTGTTCCTTCTTATTTATATGTCTTAATTTAGTGTTTTTATTGAAATGCTAACTTAAG
>NZ_VSKN01000077.1:0-1296 GCF_008086185.1 Bizionia gelidisalsuginis | reverse complement strand
GAGTGCTATTTTAAATTTCAATTAATACCTTTGAGATATGAAATATAAGAAATGGAGTTTAGAAGAAAAGCTAGAAATTCTATCCTCATCTGAAGAATTAGGAATTGTTGAAGCCTGTCGTAAATACAAGGTTAGTACGGGAACTTTTTACAATTGGAGGAAGAAATATGATACCCAAGGCGAGTCTGGCTTAAAAGTCACCTATGACGCACGTAGTAAAGAGTTAAAGCAAGCAGAAGAGGAAAACAGAATACTTCGTAAGCTATTAAGTAACAAGGAAATTGAGCTAGAAGTGCAGCGTGAACTTTTAAAAAAAAAGTTTGGGACATCAGATCCAAGAAAGATTTAGTGGATACTATTTTTAAGAAATATAAAATCAGTAAAACTAAGATAATCGATATGGCAGGAATGGTTCACAGCAGTTATTATCGCAAGCCAAGCTTAGGTAAAAAAGGAAACAAGCCAAGTAGATTTACCTATCATAGTAAGAATGGATTAGTAACCCAGGCTGTTGTTATTGAATCTGTAAAGACCATATTAAGTCATCCTTTTATAGATTGTGGCTATAGATTAATGACTGCTTATTTGACTCGGGACGGTTATACAATAAACCACAAGAAACTATATAGAATAATGAAAGAAGCGAACCTATTGAAGCTGGAAGACCGTATTGACAGGAGCGGTTCTGGACGTAAGTTTGTTAAATTCAGAAAAGTAATGACCGTAAAACCTTTTGATTGTCTAGAAATGGATATAAAGATGGTTTGGATTCCCAGTGCTGGTAAAAACGCTTACCTTTTATCTGTTATAGATGTTCATACGCGAAGAATATTAATAGACCTTTTTGCTTTTTCAATTAAACAAGCTCAAGTGATAAGATTGCTATCTGAATTATTTATGCACTATCAATATCCTAATAATGTAGTGATTAGAAGTGATAACGGGAGTCAGTTTATTGCAAAAAATGTAAGAGAATATCTAGCAATGATAGGTGTGGCTCAAGAGTTTACTCATATCGCAACACCAGAAGAAAATGCTCATATAGAAGCCTATCACGGCATTTTAAAGAAAGAGATTTTTCAGAGATTTGAATATAGAACCTTTGGAGAAATAGAAAAAATCCTTAAAGATTATGTTCTATTTTACAACAACGAAAGACTACACGGCCTATTAGGAAGAATAACACCAATGGAAAAATGGAACGCTGACAAACACCTGATTTTAATGAAAAAAATAACCGCATAATTTAACTAACGAAATTTAAAAGAATACTCTTGTTTTATAGGGGTCAAAACA
>NZ_VSKN01000076.1:0-1312 GCF_008086185.1 Bizionia gelidisalsuginis | reverse complement strand
GCCGCTAGCGTTCATCCTGAGCCAGGATCAAACTCTTCATCGTTAAATTTTAAGTCTTGCGACTATCTTTTTAACAACCAAAGAAATTGTCAGTACTCTTTAATGATTTATTCTCTTGTTTGTAATTACCGTTTCCAGTTATTACATTACGCTGTCAATTCAATATGTGTATGAACTTTTATTCTATTTCTCTAAGCCTTATATCGCTTAGCGGGTGCAAATATAAAACTTATATTTAAACTCGCAACACTTTTTGAAAATTAAATTTAATTATTTTTTTTGCCGTGTATCTCTATAAATCTTTGTGAACTTTCCCTAAACTTCAACCGAGGTTGCTCTGTTTCGGGGTGCAAAGATAGAACCCTTTTTTGTATTTACAACTAACTTAGTAGGTCTTTCTTTTTATTTTTTACATTTTTATATTGGAGTAGCTTATTTTCAATGGATTACATTTTAAGATTTTTTAAGTTATTCCGTTTTATGGGTATACACCGCCACTTCAGAATTGCTTTTTACTGCCTCCTTTATGGATAGATTGATTATTGCTTCTTGTATTTAACCCAAAACACCTCCTTATAAGGCCTATAATTCGTGCTTTTAGTGATGCTCTTACTGGTAATTATATTTTATAAAACGTGAAATATAATTGGTGAAACCCCGTATTTTATAAATACAACGCTTCTTCTCTCAATATAGCTATTAAAGAGTCTTATTTTTTGAATTAACACCGTAACCTTTTGTCCTATTTGATGACAATTATTTTAGTTTATACAATACGCAGAAGAAAAATACAATTAGAATTAAAGCTGCTATAATAGACTTAAAAAGGTTTTCTTATTCATTAGAGCCAAAAATAAAGTTTTTATAAGTCCGGTTTAGATCCATAGAGAGGAAAACTTTTAGTTATGAAAAGGTAAAACAGGATTGGTGTCCTTTAAAATGAGTCGCTAGTAGAGAATTTCAATATTAAATTAATTTACACTAAACCGTTTTCAATAAGCTACCAGACAAAACAGACATTAATTAGAGATTAACCGGTTTTAATAGAAGAAGAGCACTCAATTATTATGAGCATCTATTTATTAATTACGTTTTTGTA
The DNA here is from genome assembly GCF_008086185.1 of Bizionia gelidisalsuginis. NCBI lineage: Bacteria > Pseudomonadati > Bacteroidota > Flavobacteriia > Flavobacteriales > Flavobacteriaceae > Bizionia > Bizionia gelidisalsuginis. The sequence goes on along the minus strand of NZ_VSKN01000076.1, from coordinate 213 downwards.
AGCGATATTCTATACCTAGAGCTGAGATAGGTATCCGCTAAACCATTTAAAGTAAACTCCAAAATAAAATAGCACGTATATTAGTATACCTATTACATAGTAAGCATTGTGGGATATTTCATTGGGTATTCGAAGGACGGTTTACGAGAGTTTATGGTATAAAAAAACCCTTCATATTTCTATGAAGGGTTCTTTAAAAAAGGCGACGACCTA
>NZ_VSKN01000075.1:0-1318 GCF_008086185.1 Bizionia gelidisalsuginis | reverse complement strand
TGTTTTGACCCCTATAAAACAAGAGTATTATTCTAAATTTCGATTATTAATTAAGCTGTTAAATTTCTCATTATTATTAGATGTTTATCCTGGTTCCATTTTTCCATTGGTGTAATACGTCCTAAAAGACCATGAAGCCTAATATTGTTATAAAAATCAACGTATCTTTTTAGTATTATTTCAATTTCTCCAAAAGTTCTGTAATCAATTCTTTTAAATACTTCTTTTTTTAATATTCCATGATACGCTTCTATGTGGGCATTTTCTTCGGGTGTTGCTACATGTGTGAATTCTTGTTGGACACCTATTAAACCAAGGTATCCACGTACGCTTTTAGCAATAAACTGACTTCCGTTATCACTTCTAATGACAACACTTTCTGGGTATTGGTACTCTAAAAATACTTCAGAAAGAAATGTTATCACCTTATCTTGTTTTATAGAAAAAGAAAAATAGTCTTTTAAGATTTTACGTGTATGAACATCTATTATAGATAGCAAATAAGCGTTTTTACCAGCCTTTGGAATCCAAACCATCTTTATATCCATTTCTAAGCATTCAAAAGGTCTAGCGGTAATTACTTTTCTAAATTTGACGAATTTACGTCCAGAACCACTTCGGTTTATTCGTCTTTCTAGTTTTAATAATCCCTCTTCTTTCATTATTCTGTATACTTTTTTATGATTTATTTGATAGCCATCTCGCTTTAAATAAGCACTCATTAAACGGTATCCACAATCTATGAATTCATGCGCTAAAACCTTCTTAACAGACTCGATTACTGTATCTTGAGTTACCCATCCTTTATTCTGATGGTGCGTCTGCAAACTAGGCTTATTGCCTTTTATACCAAGACTTGGTACACGATAATAGCTACTATGTATCATCCCTACCATGTTGATAATCTTAGTTTTACTAAGGGTATATTTTTCGAAAATAGCATCTACTAAATCTTTCTTGGATTGGACGTCCCAAACTTTTTTTTTAAAAGTTCACGTTGAACTTCCAATTCAATTTCTTTGTTACTTAACAACTTTCGGAGTATTCTATTTTCCTCTTCTGATTGCTTTAATTCTTTGCTACGAACATCATAAGTGACTTTTAAGCCTGCTTCTCCTTGCTTCTCGTGCTTATTCTTCCAACTGTATAAAGTCCCTGTACTAACACTGTATTTTCTACAGGATTCTACAGTGCCTATTTCCTCACAAGAGGCTAAAATTTCTAACTTTTCTGCTAAGCTCCATTTCTTGTATTTCATATCTCAAAGGTATTATTTGAAATTTAAAATAACACTCCGAACTTATAGGGGGGTAAACTA
>NZ_VSKN01000074.1:0-1422 GCF_008086185.1 Bizionia gelidisalsuginis | reverse complement strand
ATTACCTGGGGAGATCTCCAAAGTTACGAGTTGGCCTATTGGAGAAGTCAGCAGAAGTCATAGTACTTAAGGGAAACGAGGTGGGAGAAAAAGCCCATAGGACTCACAATTAAGGAAGGACGGAACAACGTTCTCTATTAAATTCGCATAGGAGCAAATTTTTGTAGCCTATGCTTAAAATAGTAGGTAGCTTCAATTGGCGTAAAGAGCAATTGTTGAGATGAACGTTGAACCGCCGTATACGAGACCCGTACGTACGGTGGTGTGAGAGGCGCACTGGCAATCATTCGATTGTCAGCCGTCTACTCGATTAGGCAACGTTTTTATTCGATTATGAATTTTACGTTGACTTTAGATGAAAACTCCATTTTTTCAAAATCAATCATTATGTTTTCGCTTGCTCGACTTCCATATATACTTGAAGCTCCTCTAATCTGAACTCCAGCGACTTTACCTTGTAATTGGCTTGTTATCGATGCAGTTTCTAAATCAGAAATATAAATAGCTTTTCCGACTTTTTGATTTAATGGCGCAACCATATTTTCCGCATTCCGTTTCGCTTTCATAATCGCTTTAGCTCTTAATTCAAGTAATAATTGTTCAGATTTTGAGTATTCTGTTTTAGAAATAGATACATTAGAAATCTCTTCACGCTCTAAACCTGCCATAACTTTTCCAACTGTTTGAGCATCTTTTAAAATCAGAGAATACATTTTAGTTTTCAGCACTTTTTGTCCAGCAAGGAAATATTTTTTGAATTCGCTACTATAATCTATTACAGATAACGATTTTTTTAAATCAATGCTTAATGATTTTAAAACTCTAAACATCGACGCCTCTAATTCCTCTGTTGATTTTCGATTACGATTATCTTCCTCATTTAATATAATCATCAAATGAATTTTATCTGGTGTGACTAAAGTGTCAACTTCCGCAATTGTTTCCAAAAAAGGCTGATCGATAAAATTTTTGGTTTGTGAATGACTTTGGAAAGTCAAAAATCCAATGATAAGTAAAAATCCTAATTTTTTCATTTGTTTGATTTTGGTTAATTCAATTTTATTTTCTTTCGTCGAAACTATGATTTTATTTAGTTTGTCAAAAGTCAGAATGAGTGAATTACCCTGTTCATTTAATGTGTGTGTTATTTAGCACGATTTTTTTTTAAATGTTGCCTAACGTTTGGGTATATGAAAAGTAGCGGCGTAAAATGCCAAAACTTTCGATTAATCACTAATTTTATTAATATGCCAAAACTTCGATTTAGCACTGAACCCGCTATTTTTTATATACCGTGTGTGTGCCCAGTATGGGCATCTTTAACTTACAGCAAAGTAAGTAATTAATCTAGAGGGTGCAAGTCCCTTATGCGCTGGGGTAACGCCTAGAAGCATTAGTAAGTCGCAAGGGTGGTAACTGCAA
>NZ_VSKN01000073.1:0-1424 GCF_008086185.1 Bizionia gelidisalsuginis | reverse complement strand
GAAAAAGATTTAGGACACTATAGAAAGGCCTATACAAAAAGTGAACTCTTAATTGAAAACACACCAGACAATCCATTTCAATTATTTAAAGAATGGTTTAACGATGTAGATCTGTGTTTTCCAGATCACGAAACCAATGCTATGACGCTCTCGACAATAGGTGTCGATGGATATCCAAAAAACAGAATTGTTTTATTGAAAAAGTTTACAGTGGATGGTTTTGTGTTTTATACTAATTATGAAAGTACTAAAGGAAAGGCGATTGCTAAAAACCCGAAAGTAAGTGTGTCTTTTTTCTGGGAAGGAGCAGAGCGGCAAGTGATTATTCGGGGTATAGCTGAAAAAGTATCGGATGCTGAAAGTGATGCCTACTTTAATACGCGCCCAAGAGGCAGCCAACTGGGAGCGATGGCCTCCAATCAAAGTCAGGTTATTGCATCAAGAGAAAGCTTAAAAAGTAAAGTAGACGCTTTAGAAAAGCAATACGAGGGTAAAACTTTAACGCGTCCAGTCTATTGGGGTGGTTATATTATAAAACCTAACGTAATAGAATTCTGGCAAGGCAGACCTAATAGATTACACGATCGTGTAGATTATGTTTTAGGTGAGAATTATGAGTGGAATAAGAGCCAATTAGCGCCATAGTAAAAAAGGATTAGTACAATTTAAAAAACAACGACGAACGACATATTAAATCAGTCAAAACACCCGAATAGGTCGTCACTAAGTACGTTTAAACGGTGTTTGACCAAAAAATCGGATGAAATACGTGTTTTTAATCGATTTTAACATTCCATTAACATATTTTAAGTAACGCTCATAGTATATTTAAGTCCCCGAACCTAAATAATATATTATGAAACAATTATTTAACCTACTATTTGTAACCTGTCTATTAGCTTTTACAACATCATGTTCAACAGACAATGGCGAGGAATTTGAAGCAACTTACAGTGATAACATCACTATACCAGAAGCTAAAACTATCGAAATTACTATTATGGAGCTTATAAACGCCCATAGAATTAAAATAGGTTTAAACACGCTTAATCACAATGAATTAATAAAAGGACAAGCCTTTTCTCATACTGATTATATGATTGTAAATAATAATGTATCACATGATAATTTCTACTCTAGAAAGTATTATTTGCAAGATTATGAAAATGCTGTTCAAGTAGCAGAAAATGTAGCATATGGATATTCAAATGCAGAATCTGTTGTTAATGCGTGGTTAAATAGTGATGGGCATAGAGGTAATGTTGAAGGAGATTTTACCGATTTCGATGTGTCTGCAGAGAAAGATGAACAAGGAAAATGGTATTTCACTAATATCTTTATAAAAAAATAAATAATAGTTTACTTATATGTCGAAGAGCCGAGTTTTATAATTCGGCTCTTTTTTTATGTCTAAGTCATACCTT
>NZ_VSKN01000072.1:0-1490 GCF_008086185.1 Bizionia gelidisalsuginis | reverse complement strand
TTTCTTTTTTTCAATCGTTTGGTTGGTTTTAAAAATTAGTGATTTTAACTATTAAAAACCAAGTGTATAATAATAACAATCTCACAATACCTTTTAGTACCATTCATCGAAAACTACAACTTATTTGTGCTTTTCATTACGGTAAAAACCGTAATTGGAGTCAAATTATAAATTTTCGTTATCGATGTTGTCAATATATTTTTTTAAAAAAATTTGATTAAATATTTAAAACCTAAACTTAATCCTAAAACTATAATTAAAATTAACAATCTTTCAAGTAGTAACTTAATTCTATTTTTTCTCAAATCTATAATTGATAACCAAATAAGTAATATAAACATTAACGGAACTAAAAAGGCAACTAAAAACCACCCTAGTAAACTTGGTGAATAAACACCAATTAATACTTTTGAAGGTAATGAATAGATAGTGCCGCTAGCAAGAAGTATTATTATAAACACTTTATTTAAATTTATTTTTTTAAGCATAATTTCATTGTTGATTTTATTCACACCCTAAATCACTAATTGGCCTTTCACCATTTAAAACTTCTTGCACCTTATTCCAATCTGGTCTATTTTTTGTAGGTGTTGAAATAGTTGCGGAGCCTCCATTAATTGGGTTATTTATAAAATTATTTAATCTTTCTTGAAAACTTGACCATAAATCGTCTGCGCCTTGAAAGGCATTATCAAAACCATCTAATCCATACGAAACATTTTCGACAATGTTAGAGTCAAACCTATCAACACCTCTTACAAAAAAATTATAAGACCCCTCTAAATTCTGTTCATAACCAAACTGTCTTGTACCACTAACAGGATGATTACCGGCATAAGGCGAATTTATAGTCATAAAGTACCAATAATTGTTTGAGTATTCCGTACAGACAACAACGCCATCATCAAACGGGATATCTATATATATAATGCTACCCAATGGGTTATTAGAATTCCAAAGATCTGTTTCTGTTTGGCACATTGAGGATATTTCACAATATGGATCAAATGTAGATCCTTCAACAAAGTTATTGAAATTAATACGTATGTGATCTAATAATTCATCTGCAGTAAATTGAGTATTTGAATTAGGATTATTAGGTAAATTTGTCACATTAACTGAAAAATAATCAAGATTGACCATTGTACCGCTCGCATCACTTAATGCTTGAATTTCAAAATCGTTTGTTAATGAACTTGGAAGATCATTTATTTTATTTTGTACACTCTGCGGAGCGGTATGTTGACTTAACGTTTGCCAGCTCTGTATCTGATTACAGTCTATTTCAAGTAATAAATAAGGATTGTCAAATATTAAGCAATTTAGTTGCTCAGGAACTGTTGCATTTAATGAACAATCCTCTTCTTCCTCTATCTCCAATTCCTCTGGACAATCATCACCTCTACAAGGTGTTGTTGGTGTTGTAACGCCTCCATTGCTTGATGAACCACCACTACCACCGTTATTGGTTTGGCCTCCATTTGTATCCC
>NZ_VSKN01000071.1:0-1506 GCF_008086185.1 Bizionia gelidisalsuginis | reverse complement strand
CTGTTACATCACCAGTTACTGTTAAGTTGTTTACATCTTGATCACATTCTAAAGTCAATGCAGCAGGAACCGTAAAGGTTGGCGCCGTAGTATCCTCGATGTTTATGGTTTGTGTTTGCGTATTATCATTTCCACAAGCATCCGTTACTGTCCAAGTTCTAATAAAAGAAGACGCGTTAGCACAAGATCCGGCAGTCGATGTTCCATCAGAATACGTCGCTTCTAAAACAGCGTTTCCACAGTTATCAGCTTCATCGGTAACATCACCAGTCAACGTTAAGTCGTTTACATCTTCATCACATTCTAAAGTCACTGCAGCAGGAACCGTAAAGGTTGGCGCCGTAGTATCCTCGATGTTTATGGTTTGTGTTTGCGTATTATCATTTCCACAAGCATCCGTTAGCGTCCAAGTTCTAATAAAAGAAGACGCGTTGGCACAAGATCCAGCAGTTGAAGCGCCATCCGTGTATGTTGCTTCTAGAGCAGCGTTTCCACAATTATCAGCTTCATCAGAAACATCACCAGTTACTGTTAAGTCGGTAATATCTTGATCACATTCTAAAGTCACTTCAGTAGGAACCGTATAGGTTGGCGCCGTAGTATCTTCGATATTAATTGTCTGTTCTTGAGTTGTTGTGTTTCCACAAGCATCGGTTACTGTCCAAGTTCTAATGAAAGAAGACGCGTTAGCACAAGCCCCAGCAGTTGAAGCGCCATCAGAATACGTCGCTTCTAAAGCAGCGTTTCCACAGTTATCAGCTTCATCGGTAACATCACCAGTTACTGTTAAGTCGGTAATATCTTGATCACATTCTAAAGTGACTGCAGCAGGAACCGTAAAGGTTGGCGCCGTAGTATCCTCGATGTTTATGGTTTGTGTTTGCGTATTATCGTTTCCACAAGCATCGGTTACTGTCCAAGTTCTTATGAAAGACGATTCGTTAGCACAAGACCCAACAGTCGATGTTCCATCAGTATACGTCGCTTCTAATGTGTTAGTATCACAATTATCAGCTTCGTCAGTTACATCACCAGTCAACGTTAAGTCGTTTACATCTTCATCACATTCTAAAGTCACTTCAGCAGGAACCGTAAAGGTTGGTGCCGTGGTATCCTCGATGTTTATGGTTTGTGTTTGCGTATTATCGTTTCCACAAGCATCGGTTACTGTCCAAGTTCTTACAAATGAAGACGCGTTAGCACAAGATCCGGCAGTCGATGTTCCATCAGTATACGTCGCTTCTAATGTGTTAGTATCACAATTATCAGCTTCGTCAGTTACATCACCAGTCAACGTTAAGTTGTTTACATCTTGATCACATTCTAAAGTGACTGCAGCAGGAACCGTAAAGGTTGGCGCCGTAGTGTCTTCAATATTAATTGTCTGTTCTTGAGTTGTTGTGTTTCCACAAGCATCAATTGCTGTCCAAGTTCTAGTAATAATATAATTACTATCACAAGTTCCAGTTGTAGTTACATCTGTAAAAGAAACAGTAGGCGTAGCAC
>NZ_VSKN01000070.1:0-1516 GCF_008086185.1 Bizionia gelidisalsuginis | reverse complement strand
TCACAGTTACCACCCTTGCGACTTACTAATGCTTCTAGGCGTTACCCCAGCGCATAAGGGACTTGCACCCTCTAGATTAATTACTTACTTTGCTGTAAGTAAAAGATGCCCATACTGGGCACACACAGCGTATAAAAATAATAGGGCAATGAGTCCTAAAACCAAAGGAAAAGGCACTTTTTCGAGGTCGCCAAATTTTTAAATTTATCTTATTGAGAAAAAAAGATAATAAGAAAAATTAAAAAATTCGGCTTGTGTCTAACCGAATGGTAGTCGCTTTTTTTCAGCCCTACTATTCTTATACAAATCCGTTGTAAAACATTTGAAAAAACCAATCTACATATCATTAATTTTTATTATTCTGACAAGTTGTTCAGCAAATAAAACAATTTCTGAAATCAAAAATTACGTAAAAGAAATAGAAAATCGAACTGACTTAAATGAATCTATAACAGAATTCAATACAGAGAATTTAAACGGAGAAATTATTGGTGGAACATCAACATATGAGTTAACTGACAAAAAAAACAAGCTCTACCGAATAATAACCGAAACAGCTCAACCAAATGACTCAACAGCATATTTTGAATTTTACTATAAACAGAAAAAATTGATTTTTGCCAAAGCCCTACAATTTTCAAACAAAGAAACAGACTTAGATACAATTACAAATACCGAACTATATTTTTATAAAGGGAAACTAATAAAGCAAATTGACTTTAAACTGAATAAAGGCGATTCTGAAAAAATAAAATTATTAGCGGAATCCTATACTGTCGAAGGACTTGGAACTTAATAAAAAACGTTTTACAACACTGTGTAAAAATAATTGCTAGTTCTCGCCTACTTGTAAATTCCTGCGGAATTTCCACAGGCTCGGTCAATTTTTGTTATTTTAGGTGTTTAAACCACGCAACTATTCTTACACCAAACGTTGTGTGTAATTTGAAAAATGAACGATATTAAACTGAACAAATACGAAATTAATTTTCTGACTGAACCATTTCCTATTCATTTAGGAGATGTAAAAAACCTCTTTATATCTGACTTCGGATTTTCTGAAATAGATGCGATAAGTGAATCCATTGACTTACTCAAAAGAATGTACGAACTGAATTTTATCCAATTTGAAATTCTTCTTTATTATAAATCTGATAGCAAAATTAAAATAGTACTCGATGAACCTGAAAAAGGTTTTGAACTAAAAATAGATTCTGACTTTTGGATAAAACTGAAAAACGAAAAAGAAATATGGAATCGTTTGATGTTAGGAATGAATAGAAATTGGGATTTTGGAATTGACCTATCGAATGATTTTTACGAAAAATATTATGAACCAGACGACACGGAATTTTATAAACTGATAAACCAAGAATAAAAACTACACACAATCGAGTAGACGGCTGACAATCGAATGATTGCCAGTGCGCCTCTCACACCACCGTACGTACGGGTCTCGTATACGGCGGTTCAACGTTCATCTCAACAATTGCTCTTTACACCAATTGAAGCTACC
>NZ_VSKN01000006.1:0-187792 GCF_008086185.1 Bizionia gelidisalsuginis | reverse complement strand
AGTATTACCTCGTAGAGGGAAGTCTTGAATAGTAACTTCTTTGTGAAAACCGTGGGCAATAAGGATTTTGGATTTCTCTTCTTTAGGAACCACATTGCGCTCTTCAAAATAAAGATGCATTACATCACCATTTTTAGTATTTTTTATTAGATCGAAATGATTAATTAAAAATTCAGGAAGAATAAGTTTGAGTAATTCAAGATAATTGTCGACGTTTTATTTCAATTCACACACAACTTTTGAGAATGATCCTGTTTTACTCTTGAAATGCCGTTACATCATCGCTTAAATCATAAATAATAACGTTTTCTAGTTTATTCTGAAGGATGCTACTTCCGGCAGCGCTACGGTAGCCCCCAGCGCAATGCACCACTATTGGTTTATCTGTAGGTATAGTGTTGGCTGTATTTCTTAGTGCATTTAAAGGATGAGAAATGGCGTCATTAAAAATCTGACCTTCTTCAACTTCGCTTGTATTGCGTATATCTACAATAGTATATTTCTGAGGATTATTTTTAAAATCTGTTAGGTCTAGTTTTTTGGTTTGCTCAAGATACTCACTAGATAGGGTAATGATTTGTTTCAGCTGACTTTCGTAGCCTATTTTTGCCACACGTTGCAGTATGTTATCCTTATTTTCTTTAGTGTCAATAACAAGAGTAAATGCTTCTTCAGGTTCTATAATAGAGCCTAACCAGGTTTCAAATTTGGCATTTTCAGAAACCGCCTGAATATTATAACTCCCCTTTAAATGTCCTTTTTTATAAATACTTTCATCACGAATATCTACAATTGTGCCTTCAGCACTTGTATTACCTTTAAACGGAATATCCTTAATACTCGGCTCTAAATTAGGAGCTCCAACTTTATTCAAGTCCACATCGAATCCAAAGTAAGAAGGGATAAATGGTTGACCAGCGAGTAAGGTATTTATAAATTCCTTTTTCGACTGGTTTTTAAATGCCCAATTTCCTATACGTTCATTACCCAGCGTGCTGCTACTAGCATCGCTAATATTTTTACCACACAGCGAACCTGCTCCGTGTGCTGGATAGATAATGGCATCGTCTGGTAAATTATTAAATTTAGTGGTGATGGTATCGTACATCATTTCAGCCAATTCTTCACGTTTGGCTTTCATATTACCTGCCTTTTCACGCAAATCGGGTCTACCGACATCTCCTATAAATAAAGTGTCTCCAGTAAAAAGAACGGTTTCTTTACGGTGCGAAGCCACAATAGTGATGCTGTCTGGTGAATGGCCTGGTGTATTAATAGCCTTAAGTATAACGTTTCCTAAAGTTATACTATCGCCATCATCAAAGGATTGGTGCGGATAACCGGCACCTAACTTTTCACTATTATAAATGATCGCTCCGGTTTCTTTGTGAATTTCTAAGTGCGAACTCACAAAATCTGCGTGCGGGTGGGTTTCTATAACCGCCTCTATTATGGCGCTGTTAGCTTTTGCAAAAGCATAATACTGTTGCGGATTTCGTTCGGGATCTATTATTGCCATTTTTCCATTACTAACGATGGCGTAAGAATAATGGGCTAGCGGTTTGTATTCAAATTGTTTGATTTTCATAATTGATACTTTAGTGTAATATTAATTAAAATTATGATATAATATAAGTAAATATAGCAACTTAGGTTACATAGCGTGATTAAATTGATTGTTCCAGAGGTCTTTTTTGATCTTTTTTTAGGTGATGTTACTCTAACTTAAATCGCGCTGTTTCGACGGGTATCGCAGTACTTAAGACTGTCTGTCTTTAAGGTATAGTTTCTGAACAAGTACAATGACAATAACCGTTAGTGGTGTTGCCAAAATTAATCCCCATCCGCCAGTGAGTACGCCCATTAATAATTGCGCAATTATTATTAGGGCGGGAGGCATATTAAGCAATTTTTTCTGAACGAGTGTGGTAATAAAATTGCTCTCAATAAATTGAATTAAAATATAAAGACCAACCACCAAAGCCGCCATTGTAGGACTTTGCAAGAGCGCCACTAACACCGCTGGTATTAATGCTAGTATGGGGCCAAAATTGGGAATAAAACTTATTAACCCAGCCAATAGCGCCAAAACAAGCCAAAGAGGCATTCCTAGAATAGCTAAACCTATGGCGGTTAGAATAAAGACAACAAACATAGAAAACAACTTTCCTTTAAGCCATTTGCGTAATTGCTCTCCTAACTTATCTAATACGTCCTTTGCTTTTTGTTGTCCTCTTACTGGTATTAGTTGTACTATACCGTTCGTGTACGTTTTCGGCGAAATGGTAAAGAAAATACCAATAAATAATACCACATAAATATCACCAAATACTCCGAATGAAGATTGAAAAAATTGTCCCGCAAACACTTGCGCTTTATCCATAGAACTTTTTGAAGACACTCTATCAACAATAATCTCACCAATAGTACTGTTATTTAATCTCGCCTGTGCATTTTCAATAGTTTCGGGTAATGTTTGCACTAACTGAGCCATTTGGTCTTGTACTTTAGCACCAATTAACCAAAATAATCCTGCACCAATTAACAAAGTACTTAAAACAGAAATCGTTACAGAAACCCATTCTTTCCAATTTGTTTTACGTTGTATTAAAGCACTAAAACCTCTAAAAAATATAGCTATAAGTGACCCTGCTAAAACCAATAAAAAAATGCGGAAAGTAGCTTCGAAAATTAACAAAAGAATGAGCGTGAGAATTAAAGTTTTGGTAACAATAAACACTTTCTTTTGAAAGGAGGGATGATCTTCTGATTTTATTTGAGGGTCGTTATTTTGTTTCATAGTCACGTGGTTTTAGTAAGACATAAATTTACATTTTTAAAATCTTTTACCAAAGTATTAAAAGCGCGTATAGATTATTTAATTTTAGCCAAGTGTCTCAATGATAGTTTTTGAAAATAGGCATGTCAATTTAAGATGTTGTGACTTTCTTTAGAATGAAGTTTGTAATTATGCTATTAATCCATCGTAAGTAAAATTTTCCCAATGTGTGTGCTACTTTCCATAAGTTTATGTGCCTCGGCAGCACCTTTTAGTGGAAACGTTTTATAAATTACAGGCTGTATTTTTTTTGAATGGAATAATGGCCAAATATTTTTTTCTACCTCCTTAGCAATTTGTGTTTTTACGGCAGCCGATTGGGGTTTTAGAAAGCTACCGGTTAAAATTAGATTTTTGCTCATAATGGTTCGCAGATTAATAGAGACCTCACTACTTTTCATACCATTAATATTAACTAGACGTCCTTTATTATTGAGAATATCGAGATTCTTCTGTGTATAATCGCCACCAACCATATCTAAAATAACATCTATTTTTTTATCTTTAAAAACGTCTTCAAAGGCTTCTTTCTTGTAATTTATCGCCTTGCCGAGATCCATTTTATTAAGAAACTCAATCTTCTTATCGTTTCCTGCAGTGGTGTATATTTCAGAGCCCAACGCTTTAGCCATTTGTAAACCCATAGTACCAATACCGCTAGTGCCGCCGTGAATTAGCAACTTTTCATTAGGTTGAAGTTTTGCTAATTGAAATACATTAAACCACACAGTAAATACCGTTTCAGGAATGGCAGCAGCATTTGTGAGACTTAAGCCCTCAGGCGTGGTAAGGCAATGAGAGCTTTCTACATTTACATATTCTGCATAACCACCGCTGGCAATAAGTGCGCAGACATTATCGCCAATTTTTTTATCGGTGACGTTATCACCAATTTCTGTAATTTCTCCAGAAACTTCCAAACCCGGTATTAAAGACTCAGTAGTAGTTTTACGAGTTATAACATCGCTACGATTTACGCCCGCAGCTTTCACTTTTATTAAGACTTGATTTTTTCCTGGTTTCGGCTTTGACGTTTCTTTTAGTTGTAATACTTCCGGCCCTCCAGATTTTGTGATATAAATTGCTTTCATTTTTGTCTGTTTTCGGTTAGCACTAATAAACAACATATTTTGTAGCTCTATTATAAAAAAAACATAAGGTTTATGCGCGCCAAAAGGCAGTTTGCTAAATAGGAATACGTTTTATTTATCTAATTTTGATATTTTTTATTGAAATTCTAAATTAGAATATTAACCACATCAAAGTTTTTGAAATTTTGTATTAATTTAAGTATCGTTACTCTTTAACAATTTTAGAATGTAATAACTGAAGCCTCCAAGTTAGTTTAGCCCCTAATAAGTTTGGAGTGCTATTTTAAATTTCAATTAATACCTTTGAGATATGAAATATAAGAAATGGAGTTTAGAAGAAAAGCTCTATAACCTCAATTTCTTCATTTTTTTGGGATCTTTTCAATTATCCAATTCTATAGCTTTTTTTAAATTTGCTAATTGAAGATGTAATGCTATTCTATTGAAAAAGAACACTTAAACTTTCTAATAGACCATATTTTTAAAAAATATTAGAATACAATTGTCCGTTTTTATAATTTTCTAACCTTTTACCTTTTCAGTAACATTTGTTACTGTGTTTATAAATAACATTCAGTATCTTTATATAAGATAAAATTAAAATAATTATTATGGAAAATTCAGAATTAAATACTGTTTATTCAATGCCAAGAATAGGCGACGAGGCACCAGACTTTAAAGCCAAAACAACCAAAGGCGATATACAGATGGCGAATTTTGCCAAGGATAAATGGATTTTGATGTTCTCGCATCCCGCAGATTTTACACCCGTTTGTACAACTGAAATGAGTGGTTTTGCTGAACGTAAAGATGAATTTACCGCATTAAATACAGAGCTTTTGGGTTTAAGTATTGATAGTATTCACTCACATCTAGGATGGGTTAATAATGTTCGTGAAAAAACAGGAGTGTATTTTGATTTCCCTATCATAGCCGATATAGATATGAAAGTATCAAAACTATACGGAATGTTACAACCTAATGAAAGTGAGACCGCTGCCGTGCGTGCCGTATTCTTTATCGACCCATCAAAAAAAATCCGTTTAATAATGTACTACCCACTCAATGTAGGTAGAAATATGGATGAAATTTTAAGAGCTTTAGAAGCCTTACAAATTTCAGACGAACACGGGGTAGCAATGCCTTTGGATTGGAAAAAAGGCGACTTAGTAATTGTGCCACCACCAAAAACATTAGACGAGATGAATGCTCGTATCGCTGATAAAAGTTTAGAAAAAGTGGATTTCTATCTTGCAAAAAAATCATTGTAATCAATGACGTTGGTTTTTAGTTAAGGCTAATTAGTAGTAAGGCGGCGAGTAATCGTCGCTTTTTTTAGTTCTGATAGCATAGTTTACGCTAATTCAGCAAATTGCTTATTGATTTTACAAGAAGAAATAAATTCAATCAATGAAAATATAATTTTAACCAACATACTTTTCAGTTCACTATTTGGTGCCATTGCACAAAATAGGACGCTATAAAATCTTAACAATTTCGGCATTAAAAAACAATAGAGCATAATGATGGTCAATTGGTTATAGTAAGATCGTCAAAAGAATTCAACCAATAAGCTGTTAAAACTGTTTTAAATATTGATTTTTTCCAACAATAAAATTTCAAAATAGGTTTTGAAAAGCCTAACAAAGGTCAACCCGTATATCTTTATTATCGTTCTTGCAAACGCAGCCAGAAAGCAGCAGCCAATTTAGAAACAACGTATAATACTATTAAAAGAGGTCTACAATAGAGTTAACATTCTCTAGGATCGGGAAGAATTCCTAGCTTCTTACTCCAAACAATATTCATACTGTAAAAATCGAATCTATCGGTAATTTTTCCGTAGCACGCGTAAATACCTAGTCCGTTAATAGGGTAGTGGTCTACCACATTTGTAAAGTGAACGGCATCAAAATAATCGCCGTTTTGGTCTATAAAAGTACTTAGTCGCATTAATTTGCCTTGCGCCGTTTTATTGTATCGGGTGGTAACTAAACTTCCGTAAATTAAAATTTCTTTGTTTATAAAATCCTTCATATTCTTAGCTAAAACACCACCGCTTAATTCTTGATTAGCTAATTTAAAATAATCGCACAACGGAAAGCTTAACAGCTCCATTTCATCGTAAGCATCTTCCACCCAGTTAGAATTTAGTTTAGGGATTGTAAACGCTTTATGCTGAATTTTAAAGAGTTTAGATTGGCTAGATTTCACACCGTCGGCATTTAGTTTAAAGGTGGCGTGCCATAATAATTCGGTTTTAGTGTGCGTGGTAAACCGGAACGCATCAATTCTTATAAGTATGGTTAATTGCTCAATACTAATAGTTACGCGGTCTATAAAATCGTCTAACGATTTGTACTCGCCATTAAGTTGGCGATCGGTTAACAACCGCTGCACGGTGTACGATTCTACATTTTTTAAATATCCAAAGCCCAGATAAATAGAGGTACCAACCAAACGATTAGGGTGATCGCTGGTATTAATACACGGCAAACAAACGGTTGCACCTTGCTGCTTGGCTTCGTGAAGATAATGCTCTACGCTATAAAATCCGCCACCATTATTTAAAACGGCGGTCATAAATTCTATCGGAAAATAACATTTTAAATATAAACTCTGGTAACTTTCTACGGCATAAGACGCCGAGTGTCCTTTGGCAAAAGCATAGCCGGCAAAACTTTTAATTTGGTTCCAAACCTCGAAAGTAAGCGCGTCTTTATAGCCTTTGGCCCTACAATTAGCGAGAAATTTATCTTCTACGGCAGTAAATTCTGCTCGCGATCTAAACTTACCACTCATTCCACGTCGTAACACATCGGCTTCCCCAAGTGAGAGTCCCGCAAACCGATTGGCAACTTTTAAAACATCTTCTTGATACACCATAACGCCATAGGTCTCTGGCATAATTTCAAGTAAAATGGGGTGCGCGTTTTTCCGCTGTTCTGGGTAACGGTGGCGTTTTATAAATTCCTCTTTCATTCCAGACCCCGAAACGCCTGGTCTTATTATAGAACTAGCGGCCACCAAACCCAAATAATCTTGCGTTTGCAATTTCTGCATTAAACCGCGCATTGCTGGCGACTCCACATAATATGCACCAATAGCACCGCCAGATTTTAAGAGGTTATTTATGTTCTTGTCCTTTTTAAACGCTTCCACATTTGTGATGTCTATGGGGGGAAGATCGGGCCTGTTTTCTTTTATAATCTCTAAAGCTTCTTTAATTTTTGCTAAGCCGCGTTGTCCTAAAATATCAAATTTAAAAACGCCAACGTCTTCAGCGATAATCATATCAAACTGAACGGTTGGGAATCCTTTTGGCGGTAAATCGGTTGCCGAATAACAATGAACGGGAGCATCTAAAATTAAAATCCCTGCCGAATGCACACTCAAATGATTTGGGAAGCCTTCAATTAATTTGCCATAACGCAACACGAGTTTCGATACGTCGTCGAGCTTAGCTTCGGGAATGCCCCCTTTGCTTAATTTATCGATGTCTTCTTTTGGCAGCCCAAACACTTTACCCAATTCTCTAACCACGGCGCGGTATTTAAAGGTGTTGTAAGTCGCTAATAGTGCGGTATGCTTGAAACGTTTAAAAATATAGGCGGTAACATCCTCGCGATCTTTCCACGAGAAATCGATATCGAAATCTGGTGGCGACGCGCGAAACGGATTTATAAACCGCTCGAAATACAGATCTAATTCAATAGGGTCGACATCGGTAATACCAATAATATAGGCCACGATACTATTGGCGCCACTACCACGCCCCACGTGAAAATAACCCTGACTTTTAGCATAGGAAACAATGTCGTGATTGATAAGAAAAAAGGATACGAAATCCAAAGATTTAATGGTATCTAACTCTGTTTTTAAACGGGCAAACACTTTGTCGTCGGGGTTTTTATAGCGTTTTTTTAGGCCTTGCTGGCATAAGCTTTCTAAAAGGGTGTAATCTTCTTCAGCCGAATGAGTATATAAATTTAAATTCTGTGACACGCGGTCGGCACCAAAATTAAAATGCACAGTGCAGGTTTCTAGCAGGCGATTGGTGTTTTCTATAATATGTGGGAAATCTTCAAAAGCGGTTTTTAACGCTTCCGCGGAAAGCATTTTGTCTGTAATTTTACATTCTTCGGACGTGCTTAATTTGCTTAAAAGCGTGTTATTATCGATGGCGCGTAATAAACGATGGGCATTAAAATCTTTTTGAGATCGCACGGTTACCGGCTGAAGCACGACGAGCTTATCGGTATAGGTCTTCAGTTTAGAAAAACGTAATTTTCGTAATTCCTCAACAGAAACGCCAATAAATTCAGAATCTAAGAATGTTGTTTTATTCAGTTGGAGCACTTTTTCAAACGGATAAATAACAAAACTGTCTTTAAAAGGAGGAGCGGTTTCGGGAAGCTTTAGTTTCTGCTCAGAATGCTGCGATAAAAAACTATTCAGTTCTTTAAAACCCTCATTATTTTTCGCGATCCCTACAAAGTGCTGCTGTGCACCATGTCTAAAATCGATGCCTATAACGGGCTTAATATTAAAATCTTTAGCTTTTCGTATAAAATTTAAACACGCAGAGGTATTATTAATATCGGTTAATGCCAAGGTATGGATCCCATTTTCTTGGGCTAACTTTAGCAAGTCAACCTCAGAGAACGTTCCAAAACGCAAAGAATAATAAGAGTGGCAATTACAATACATTATAGATTAGTGTTTTCTATGTGCTAATAAAATGGGTGGTTCTCCGCTAAACGGATTTTGAAATCTGCCAATCGTTTTTGCGCCCATCGAGGAGGCTCTCATTACGCTCAACTCGCCATAACGCCCGCGAATATTATCCATAGCATTATACAAGTTTAACATTTCTTCGGTGTCGTCGAACAAATTAATTTGATAATTACCAGTCACGATATCGCTAATTTTCACACCCACTAAACGGATTAATAGTCGGCGTTGGTACAGTTTATCAAACAGCTCTAATACTTTCGGGATAATAGTATGGTCGGCACTAGAATACGGGATTTTTATCTGTTTGCTATACGTATTAAAATCTGAATACCTGATTTTTACGCTTATCGTACCGGCTAGTTTTTCGCCTCTCCGTAGTTGGTAGGCCAAACTTTCTGCCATTGCAAAAATGGTGGTGCGCAGTTGCAACACATCAATAGTATCTTTGGTAAAGGTGCGCTCTGTAGAAATGGATTTTCGTTCGTGAAAAGGAATTATTGGCGGATTATCGATACCGTTAGCACGTTTCCAAATGGTGCGGCCGTTGGCACCCAAAGCGCTAATCATCATTTCAACCGGCATTTGTTGTACAACCGCCACTTTATCAACACCCAAATTACGCAGTGTTTGATACGTCTTTTCGCCAACCGATGGTATTTTCCGAATCGATAAAGGCGCTAAAAACGATTTTTCGAAACCAGAATCAATTTTTAACTGATTGTTGGGTTTTGCCTCGCCAGTAGCTACTTTAGAGACTATTTTATTTGCTGATAATCCAAAAGATATGGGCAAACCGCTATCTTTCATTATTTGTTGTCGTAATTCCGAAGCATATTTATAGCAACCATAAAACTTATCCATTCCGGTTAAATCGGCATAAAACTCATCGACACTTGCTTTTTCAAAAAGCGGCACTTTTTCTTTTATAATTTCTGTTACCAGATGCGAATATTTAGTATAAATACTAGAATCTCCTTTTATAACCACTGCTTCGGGGCAGAGGCGCCTGGCCACTTTCATCGACATCCCAGAATGCACCCCGAAAACGCGCGTTTCGTAACTGCAGGCCGCTACAACACCACGATCGCCAACGCCACCAACGAGTAATGGTAGCTGTTGCAAACGGCTATCGATAAGGCGTTCGCAAGAGACAAAAAAGGTGTCTAAATCCAGATGTAAAATATTCTTCTGCATAATGCAAAAATAGTTTGTATATCGAACATTGATTGTTTAATTTTGTAACATTATGAATAATTTATCAAAAAACATAAAATACCTCAGAAACTTAAAAAAGTTATCTCAGGAGGCTTTAGCTGAAGAGTTGGGCGTACACAGATCGCGAATTACATCGCACGAAGCCAATAGAACAGAACCCAATGTGGAGATGATTTTAGGCTTGTCCGA
Organism: Bizionia gelidisalsuginis; assembly: GCF_008086185.1. Taxonomy (NCBI): domain Bacteria; kingdom Pseudomonadati; phylum Bacteroidota; class Flavobacteriia; order Flavobacteriales; family Flavobacteriaceae; genus Bizionia; species Bizionia gelidisalsuginis. Next base: position 177,721 of record NZ_VSKN01000006.1, on the reverse strand, counting down.
TTTCTTTAAAGTGCCCGTAGATATTTTGCTACGTCACGATTTAAGTAAGTCGAACGGCACCGCGTTTATCGAGCTAGGAAATCAGCGGGTGTTATTCCCGATTATGGTAGATAGCGATAATGAGAATTTAATTGAAATTGTACCTATAAAAGCATCGGCTGGGTATTTAGCCGGTTACGACGATCCGGAATATATCGAGCAGCTTCAAAAAATAAAATTGCCTTTTTTACCTACCGGCAAGCACCGCGCATTTCCTATAAAAGGGGATTCGATGTTGCCAATGAAAGATGGTTCGTTTGTAATAGGGCGTTTTATTGAGGATCGGAGTGATATAAAAACAGGACGAACCTATGTGCTGGTTACGCTTAACGAAGGGATGGTTTATAAACGTGTTATGAATAATATTGAGTATAACGGATCGCTACTTTTAATGTCGGATAATAAAACGTACAACGACTATAGTATTCCTATTGACGAAGTTTTAGAGTTATGGGAATTTACGTGTAGTATTAATACCCAGGAATATTCGGTTGAAGAATTAAAAATAAGCAGTATTCTCGGTTTATTTAACGAGTTAGGCATAGAATTGAAAGCTTTAGAAAATCATTTAAAATAATGATGTACACTATTATAGATGTTGAAACCACGGGTAGGAGTAATCAGATTACCGAAATTTCTATTTTTAAATACGATGGGCGCCAAATTGTAGACGAGTTTACCACTTTGGTGAATCCGCAGACAGAAATCCCAGATTATATTACTGCTTTAACGGGAATTGATAATGGGATGGTTGCCAATGCGCCTACGTTTAGCGAAGTCGCACAAGCTATTTTAGACATAACGCAAGACACCATTTTTGTGGCGCATAACGTTAATTTCGATTATAATGTGATTAGAAATGAGTTTAAGGCGATTGATACCGACTTCCGAAGAAAAAAACTGTGTACCGTTAGGCTTTCCCGAAAGCTGTTGCCAGGCTACCGGTCTTACAGTTTAGGTAAGCTGTGTAAAGAGTTGAATATTAATATTACCGACAGGCACCGTGCAAAAGGCGATGCTGAAGCTACTGTGGTGTTATTCGAAATCCTTTTACAACAAGACGATGCCGATACTGTTTTTAGCGATTTTATGAAGAAATCTTCAAAGGAAGCCACATTGCCATCACATTTACCAACGGCTGTCTTTAATGCCATCCCAAACGCTGCTGGCGTTTATTATTTTAAAGACAAAAAGGGAAAGATTATTTATATAGGGAAAGCCAAGGATTTAAAAAAACGGGTGCTGAGTCATTTTTATAGTAAAACTAAGAAAGCCTTAGAGATGTGTCGCGAGACTAAAGACATTGATTTCGAATTATCGGGCAGCGAACTCATTGCCCTTTTAATGGAAGATGCCGCCATAAAACACCATTACCCAAAATTTAACCAAGTTGCAAAACGCCAAACAAAGCAGTATGGTATTTTTAGTTTCGAAGACCGCAACGGCATTCTTCATTTGGCTTATAATACCATTAAAGGGGCGCCAAATGCAATACAAGTGTTTCAGAGTATTAGAGAATGTCGCGCGTTTTTAGAATCTATCTGCCTGCACTATAATCTGTGTCCTAAATATTGTCACTTGCAAGAAGGTGTTACGCAGTGTTCGCATTACAGTATAAAAACGTGTAAAGGTGTTTGCAAAGGCGAGGAAACCGCCAGCGATTATAACGCTAGGGTAGCAGTGGCAATAGACGCTATTAAAACGACTGCCGAATCTAAAGTGATAAAAGAACAAGGGCGCACGCTAAATGAAGAGGCTTTTGTGCTTATTAAAAACGGAACGTATCTTGGATATGGTTTTATAGATAAAGACGAAACCATACACTCTGAAGATGCCTTAGAGTCGTTTTTAATCCAACAAAAGGATAATTTGGATATTCAGAAAATATTACGCGGGTTTTTGTAGTTGTTTATTGATTGGTGTTTTGGGTGGGATTGTTATAGTTTTTAGCTATTGAATACTTTAATCTCTTTAATAGCGACTCCTTGAATAATTTTGGATACGCTTGGAATTGAAGGTAGTTTAGCCCATTAAAAGTTCGGAGTGCTATTTTAAATTTCAAATAATACTTTTGAGATATGAAATACAAGAAATGGAGTTTAGAAGATAAGCTGTAAATATTTAGTCTCTTTGGAAGAAATAGGAATTTAAGTTTTTACAAATTTAAAATTACGTTTACCATTACCGCTAAATATTTGTAAGATATAAACGCCTGATTGAAAACATTCGACATTTATTTTTGAGAAATTTGTGGAAGTTTTATAAACTACTTTACCCGATATATCAGTTACTACCATTTTTGAAATTTCAATTTTATTAGAGATATAAATGTAATTATTGGCAGGATTCGGATAGATTGTAAATGGCTCTATTGCTACTTCTTCTATCCCTAAAGACATACAACTAATTGACGTAAAAACAGTTTTATTGATAGTCGTTCCGTCACCTAAATGGCCACTAATATTACTTCCAGAAGACCATAGATTGCCATCCATATTTATGGCGAAAGTAGATGAGTCTCCACATGCTATGGTTTGCCAATTAGTAAAAGTGTTTATTTGAGTTGGAGGATATATGTGACTATATGCGCCGCTTCCTAATTGTCCGTAAGAACCACTTCCCCAAGACCATATTGTATTATTCTTTTTTAATGCTACTGCAAAAAAATCACCAGATTTAATTGTTTTCCATTCTGTATCGCTCCCTATTTGCGTAGGGATATATAAGTAATCCTCTCCATTGTTTACTAAAAATGAAGGAGTGTTTAAGCCCCAAGACCATAAAGTTCCGTTTGCTTTTATGGCTAAAGAATGTTCATTATTAACATCAATACTTTGCCAATCATTATCAATTCCAATTTGCATAGGTAAATTTAAACTTGTTGTAGTTCCATTACCAAGTTGGCCGAAATAATTAGCGCCCCAAGTCCACAAGGTGCCGTTTAATTTTAATGCTGTGCTATGAGCGTAACCCGCGCCAATAGATTGCCAATTAGTGTCTGTACCAACTTGAATAGGAATATTACTGTTAGTTGTGTCACCGTTTCCAAGTTGTCCATAATTATTTCTACCCCATGCCCATAATTTACCAGAAGTATTTATAGCAAAGCTATGAAAATCTCCACCAATAATTATAGACCAATTTGTTGAGTCTCCAATTTGTATAGGTACTGTACCATTACTATTTGTTCCGTTACCTAGTTGACCATAATAATTACCTCCCCAGCTCCATAAAGTTCCATTCCTTTTTATGGCTAAACTATGATAGTCGCCCGCAGTCACTTTTAACCAATCGGTATCGGTTCCAACCTGTATAGGACTTGATTCATTATTGGTAGTTCCATTACCTAATTGACCAATAGCGTTTCCTCCCCAGCTCCACAATGTTCCATCAGATTTAATGGCAACCGTATGATACTGTCCCGCTGAAATTAATTGCCAACATTGTGCGTTAAGGAACTGATTCGAAATAAGAAATAGTAAAATTATTAGAGAGATTTTCTTCATTGGAGGCTTTTTTGATTTAAATTTTCAGTTTTAAAATCCTTGTTTTGTTTTTTCTTTTTCCTATTAAAATTACAGTTTGATTGTTAACGTTTCCATTATTCACTTTGTAGTAAACCTTTGATTCTTTATTATCAATTAATTTCTTATAGTCAAAATCTCCATCCTTGTTAATTTTAACCATAAATAAATTGGATTTTTTAGCGTTAGTCTGTCTAAATGCAATTCTATTGGCACTTAATTTTTTGATTTTATCTGAGCAATTAATGAAGAAATAAGAATCTTCACCAACAGGTATAGAGGTGTAAAAGCTATTACTTAAACCTGTTTGTCTTTTATTTATGTTTCTAGCCCATTTTAAATTTCCGTCTTTATCCATTCTAAGACTTATTATATCGTCGAAGTTATAGGAGGGCAAAGACTCAATGTATAAGGTTTTAGTATTAATAGCTTTGCGCTGGTCTAATTCTAAAATCCGCTCTGTAATATTAATCCAGTTTGATGGGTTTTGGTCTAAATCATAGATAGCTCCATTGCCAAAATTACCAGTCGTTCCAAAGAGTGCTATATGAATATCGGTAAGAGCGTTCTCTTTAGCCAATTCAATAATTAACCGTTCTAAAGCATAGCCACCTCTGGGCCCAATACCAATAATTCCGACGTTCCTCATAGTGTTATCTCCTTCGTTTTAAATGTAACCAACAGTTTTGTATCTGGGGTGTTTCCAATTGGTTAAGAACGAAAGTTAGCAAATAAATATGAAATAGAGAATCTGAAAGTGTGTTTTGTAATAGGGTACCCCCTTTTTTTAGTTACATATAGTGGTACTAGAGTCTAGATTTTTATTAGATTAAAAGCGATACCCAATTCTTAAATGTAAATTCACTGCCACATCAGGTTCACTTACTAAAACGACATTATCCTTGTTAAAGTAATGTAAGTAACCAACGCCAATTCCAGTTTCATAATTAAAATGATTACCAATATTTCGTCTTATTCCCCAGGTTGGCACAATCGAAATATCACTAATAAAATTAATATTCTGCTCGTTAGAAATTACAAACCAATCCGGGTGATATGTCGTCTTTATCGCAATAAAATTCCCGCTATTACCATCTGTTCTTCTCGATTTATTTTCTCTTTTGTTTAAATTATAATACCAACGCGGTTCTAGTGTAATGGTTGGACTTAGTAGAAACCCCTCTATAACATCACTACCATAAATACCAGTATCAAGTCCAATCTCACTTCTTAAAGCGATTTGGTTAGATAATTTCGCCTCATTATGCACCCAAATGCCTAATAAACCTGTTTGTATTCCATAAACAGATTTCTCCACGCTCGCATTTTGAGAGTGACCAATAAAAGTGATTGCGCAAAGCGCTAGGGTTAATACTATTTTTTTCATAAAGTTAGATATAAAATTTATAAACTAATGTTGAGATAAGTGTTTTTTAAGTTAGGGTGTTGTTTAGGGTGTTGGTGTGTTTATTGTTAGTTGCGGATTAAGCGCGAGCCAAGTAATTAATTAATATTATGTGATGTCAATGGTTAGTTATTTTCGATTTACTTTCGGATACTAATATCCGATTAAGATTCTTCATCCAAATAAGTAATTTTTTATCAAAATATTTATAAAGTGAGAAGCTTTCAATGTAATAAGTTGTGATTTTCTTACTCAAGTTGCTAATAATTTTTTATCCGGAGCTATCGTAATTATTTCTGTTTATGTAATTCAGTTTCTAACTGAATTAGATTATTCAGCACTTCTTCCACAATTAATGAATCAAAATCATCTCGGTCTGACTCCTCGTGTGTCCCCTTGTTAAGGTAGTTCCAAATTTGATTGTTAGATGTTTTAAGACCAGTGAACCACGTGAGAATGTTTAAACTCTCTTCAAAATCAGATACTTTTAAGGCAGTTAATTCTTTTCTTAATGAAGTGACAATTCCCATTAAGTCAGGTGGTAAATATGGTGCTCTTACTTTATAGCTTATTTGAAAAACATATTTTTTTGAAGCTCTACGCCATAAATCATTACTCAAATTTTCAAGAGCTCTTCTACATTCCATTAAACAATCCCTATAAGAATGTTCCTCAATATGTTCAGAAGCCTTATTTAAATATTTCTTCGTTGTTTCTATTTTTCGAACGGTTTTTGAAATTGGCTTTAAAAATGTATACAATTTGCATTCATCTTTGTATCCTTTTTTTGTAAAATGAATATTTTCAATATCCTTAATATACTCTTCTGAATGAGAAGTAATAATAATTTGTCTTTTATTAATAACTGGATTATCAAAAAGCAATTCTCTTATTCTGCCCCTATGATCATCATCTATGGCATTAACAATATCATCAAAGATTATAAATGGAAGTTTGTCTTGAACAACTTTCGCAAGTAATATTGATAGACCAAGACACCTTGTGTGTCCTTCGCTTAAAATATGCATTGCATCTAATTCAACTTCTGGCTTATCCTGAAAAGAAACTTTTACTCTATCTCCTGCATTAGATGGCAAAACAATTTGTTCAATTAACTCAAATTTACTGTCCCCTCGATTTATGAAGTTGTAAAATTCTTTGGTTAATTCATTCAAGTTTTCTACAAGTGATAAGGGTAGTTCTCTTTTGTACTTATTGAGTTTCTGTAGTAACGTGCTGTATGCTTCAATGAACTTTTTATTATCCTCTAATATTATTTTCTCTTTTGCTATGTCATCAATTAAAGCTTTATTCTTGGTGTCAAAATCTGCTACAGCTTTTTTTGCTGTGTTAATTATTTCCTGATGAGATTTTATACTTGATTTTAGGCCGTCAATTTCTTTTTTTAATTTAGTTAAAGCGGTCTTTTCATTTTCTAAGACTTTTTGATTTTCAAGATGTTTATTTGTGTTTGTATTTGAATCCTTGGTTTTTTGGTCAAACACAAGCAAAGAATCTTTTTGTGATTTTATATTCGCAAAAAGCCTTTTCACATCCTGTATATAATCTTTTTGCTCGGACTTTTCCTTTTGAAAATCTTTAAGTTGCTCTGGAACTTCTACATTAACTTGCACTTGTAATTCAGAAGCACTTTTTTTCCGACTTTCAAAGTCATTTGAAAAGCTATAAACATCAGAAACAAGTTTACTCCAAGCATTATCCCTGTCTTGCTGAATTTTCGCAATTCCCTTAAGCTCTTTTAACTTGACTCTTGCATTATTGTATGGATTTACCTTTGTTTGCTCAATAGGCGTTTCACATACTGGACATTTATCCGATATCGTTTCTTCAAAATTCTGAACCAATTTAAAAATTTCTACAAAGCTTACTTTATCCTTCTCTTGCTCAAACTTTGTGTTGTTTTCTTCAAATAGAGTTATGGTTTTTTCAATTTTTGAAACAGATTCTAATAATTCGCTTGTAGTTGTATGATTAAATAATTTCCCTTTTGGTTTTTGCAATTCGTCACCAATAAGTTCAATCCTGCCTTTTACATCTTGATTACCATTGATGTATAAATCTAATTCATCAAAAGTCTTATTCAGTTTGCTATTTTCTGCAATAGATTTTTTTTGCCCTTCAAATTCGGATTTCTTTTCCGTTGAGCTTTCTATATTTTGCTTTTGACCTGTTAATTCTTGGAATTTTCCATCAAGTTCTTTTTGTTTTAATGATTCTACAGGAATTTTCCCCGAAATATTTTCTGTAAATCCATTAATGAATGAGTTAAACTCATCCAAACCAAATAGGGTAGCTAATAAGTTCTCTTGTTGTCCTTGGGTTTTAGAAGAATATCGAGCAAAATCGATAATCCTATTCTTCTCAATAAAACAGAAATAATAACTGTCTGGACTAACTTTGATGTCAACTATTTCTCCTTTTGAATTTGCTCCTGTCAATACAGGTTGCGAAGACTTTGCAGTATGAAGATTTGTAATATATTGTTTTACGTCTATTCGTTTTGCGTCCGCTTCACTCAAATAGCCAAGTAGTGAATATTCCAATGCTTCACAAAAGCTGGTTTTTCCACTTCCATTTGGGCCATACACCAAGACTTTGGGTTTGTCAAGGTTAAATAATTCCTTAGATGCGAATCCTCTGAAGTTTTCTATTTCAATGCTATTTATTCTCGTAATATCATTAGTACTGGCTTTAGTTTCATCTTCTATTTTTGGTAAACTTTTGCTTAGTTTATCTCTATTTTGATTAATTAAATCATTTAACAATAAAGCTCTTTTTCCGGCTGCGGTGCCAACACTAGCAACTGAAACAAAATTGTCTGAAATTAAATTAATCAACTTTATTTCATAAGGTGTTAACTCATCAGGATTTAATGTTCTGATGAACTGGTTATATTGAGATTTTATTTTGTTGAATGACGTCATTGGATTTTGGATTTAGTAATATTAGGGACTTTAAAATCCTCCCATTTTGGCCAATCTTTTAGATTTCCTTTTACCCCGAAAGTTGCTTTAAGGTTGTCATCTGAATTAAAAAACTCTTCGTAGATATTTGGGTTTGTCTCACTATTAAGTTTGCGATTGGATTCCTCTAAAATTTGGAGCAGTTCCATTCCTAAAATTGCAACTTTTGGATTCTCCAATTCTGAATTTTCAGTTGCTATTGACACTTTATTCATCAAATCTTTAATAAAATCTATGTAATAAATTATCCTTTCATTTTGAACCTGGAATAATTCGTGCTTTTTATTTTTAGTAACTTTATTTAATTCAATCTTATTTTTTATTGTTTCTATATTCTTTTGAAATAATTGATAACTTGCTTTCCTGCAAGCTTCTTCATCAGAAATCGATTGACCCTCTTCAAGAAATTTTTTAAATCTGTTTACTATTCCTTTATCAAGTTGGTTCAATAAAGTCTGAAATGAGTCACATTCAATATCGTGCATAAACTTATTTCTTACAATCATTAAAAGGTCAAATTCTGAATTCTCTTCTTTTGATAAAACTTCAATGTCATACAGTAAATCAATTTTATTTTGAAAACTGATTTTACCTTTATTACTGAATAATCTTGTTTTTATCTTTTCATCATAAATCCCAAGATTTAATAGAACTAAATCATTGATTATCTTTTCAATAAATAGAGAGTATATAAGTATCCTGCTCCTTAGTTCAATATTTAACTGTTTTTCCATCTTCATTAGTTTTTTAGAAATCAATTACTCGAAGTGCATCGTTAGTTTATACTTGCTTAAATACCAAATATCAACAACACCAAATCACCACCCATAACCCTTATTCAGGTCATAAAGCACTATTAAGCATCATTAATAAAAAGCTATTGGTTTAGCACCTTTTTAGTGTGGTGCGCTTATTAATTAGTTAGCGGGGCTAATATAAAGAAACAAAGTATATAAAAATTAAAATAACAGCAGCATTTTCTGGGCAATACCGTTAAAACTGTAACAAAGGTTACAGACGGGGTTATTCCTTTTCGTTATGTTTGCTACTTATGAGTATTAAAGGTTACATAGCATTATTTATGGTTACTGTTTTTATGGCGAAATTTACCGCCGTAAATGCTAATGGCCTCAACTTTCTATTTAATGATAGTGGGATTGCTTTTGTAAATTTTCATTGTAAAAAAGACAATGGGTTTCATAAAAAAACCGTAAAACTGCCGGTTATTACCGCTCAAGTCTCTAGTCTGGAGGTGATTGCTTTAAATAGCGATTGTACAACGCCCTTTAAATTGGAATTGTTTACTTGGGAGGCGAAACAACCGCTTTCAATTATGGTGCACAACGATTATCTCACTTCTAAATTACGCTATATGTATTTAGATAGCGTTTCACCGCCTCCGTGCGCTGCCTAAACGTTTTATGATTTAAAACATGCCTATAATTTAGGGAGGAATCCCTTTTCTACGAGAATTAGCAGTATAGCGCGGGCTTAAACTACACACTTTTAGTTTTATTTAAACATTTATTATTTATTAATGACGACAACAATTTCAATTAGTCGTCGCTCTATTCAGTTATTACGTGTTTTTGTTAGTGGTATTTTTTTGGTTGCAGGAACGAATCATTTATTACACATCGACAAAACAGTACAGCGTGTAGAAAGCGCTAGTTTTAAAGGTCTCGCTTATTTTTTTGGCGACCCCAAATGGCTAGTTATTCTATCGGGTATTGTAATGCTAACGGCTGGTTTTATATTCTTAATGGGGTATAAAACAAAATGGGCGGCACTTATTTTGATGGCGGTTTTAATCCCCATTACACTAACGGTTCAAGTGGGACAAATTACCACGCTGGGCCCTTTATTTAAAAACATAGCAATTTTAGGCGGACTTCTATTTTTTATACTGAACGACACCGAAACACTCTTAAAATAATTTATATATGAAAACATACGTTTTAAACGCACTACTATTATTTACTGTACTTTTTGGAAGCACAACACTACGAGCGCAAAAAGCTCAAGAACTTAACACCCAAAACTATGTGGTACTCACCAAGAAGCTACCACAACTAACCCCTATAATTTTAACTGCGGAAGCGCTTAAAGTAGAAGATGGACGCGATTTTGGGAGTTTTAAAGTGATTATCTGCGGAAAAGATATTGGCGAGATTACAACCAACGAAAATATGGAAGATTATATTAAAAGGGCAGAAGCTGCCCGTGTGGAACTGATTGCTTGCGGATTTTCGTTACAGAAATTTAAAATCGATACTGCAAAAGTGCCGAAAGCGATGAAAATAGTAGAAAATGGTATTCTTTATAACTTTCAGCTTCAGAAGCACGGTTATAAAAGTATAAGCTTATAGTGACCGTGCTTTATTCAGGGTATTAAAATTAATTCAGAACAACTAAAAAAACAATTCAAATGAAAACTAATAATAAGAATACAACTAAGAAAACGTGGATTCAATATGGTGTTTTTGCCCTTATTGCTATTACACTTTACGCTACTGGTTTACACACCGAAGTGATTGGTTTTGCACAACGCGGGCTATTGGCTACGGGGGTAATGAATCCAGATGTTAAAGAGTTGGTTATGGCTCAAGAATCTGCAAACACGACCGATGCACCAAACCTTACAAAAGCTGATATGAATTTCAATTTATTGGATAGCGACGGCAACGTGACCTCTTTAAAGGAATTAAAAGGAAAGGTGATTTTTATAAATTTATGGGCCACGTGGTGTCCGCCGTGTATTGCCGAGATGCCAAGTATCAATACACTCTACGATACTGTGGGAGACGATGTTGCTTTTGTAATGTTGTCCTTAGATAGAAAGTTTGAAACGGCAAAAGCTTTTAACGAACGCAAAGGGTACGGTTTCCCTATATATGCACCGGCAGATGCTATTCCGGAAATGTATAACACCAACTCTATACCGTCTACTTATGTTATAGATGCTAAAGGTAATTTAGCATTAACACACCGCGGTATGGCCGACTATAGCGATCCTGAATTTATAGAATTCTTGTATTCACTAAAGTAAAAAGAGTATATTAAACTGTTTCAAGCGCCCTTCACTTTTACTAGGGGCGCTTTTTTTGTGTATCTTGCGTCCGAAAAAAACAGTATATAATGTCTAAAAAAGGACACCCTAAGAATACAAAAAATAAGTCTAAGCACACCAAGCTAATGACCCAGAAAAAGAACAAGCTAAAATCTTCAAAAGAGCTGCGTAAGGAGCGATTAAAAGAGATTATATCTAAATCTAAGGAGGAGTAATTCTATACTAATACACTTTACTAAACGGAGTCCCTTTCCTATTTATTCGAGGTTTTGGCATAAGCCTTGAGTTTTCTATTGCTATAATAACAGGTTTTTTTTTATCTCATCAGGAAAATAACGGTGTATAAAGCCTTTTAAAATAGTGAGATTTAAAAAGACTGTGTGTTTTATCTACACTTAAAAAACACTCGAATACTATGGTTTTAGCCACCCATAAAAAAGGAATTGAAACTATTAAATTTAACAATACTTTACTATTTTTTACTTTATTTTATTCCGTAGAAATATTAGCTTTACGTAACACATTATTTAAATAAAACCATCACATATGAAAACTAAAATCTTTACAGTATTGCTCATTGCCACAGTGATTATGGGTTGTAAATCTGATAAAAAAAACGCTACTGAAATGTCATCACCAGACACTTCAATGGTTGATATTACCGATACACAATGGACCTTAATGACTTTGGAAGGTACTGACTTAGAAAACGCTGAACAGAACGGGCAAGTGATACATTTTACACTAGTTTCGGAAGGGAATCGCGTTAGCGGATTTGCAGGATGTAATACGTTTACAGGAAACTATACTATAGAGGAGGGTAATCGTATTTCTTTTAATGCCTTGGCAACAACGCGTATGGCGTGCCCCGATGCTAAAATTGACGAAAAAAATGTTTTAAGTGTCTTTGAAATGACGGATAATTATACGGTATCAGGAGATAAACTAATGCTGAATAAAGCGAAAAGAGCACCTTTAGCAGTGTTTTCTAAATCGGATTTAAACAGTCAACCAATTACTCAAAAACACTGGAAACTAAAGACTTTACAAGGAAAAGAGGTTACTAGGGTTGAGAACCAAGACAAAGACATCTATTTTATGTTGCAGTCGACTGAAAATAGAGTAGAAGGTTTTGCAGGTTGCAATTCTATAACAGGAAGTTACACTTTAGAGCAAGGTAACAGAATTACGTTTACAAACGTGGCTACCACGATGATGGCGTGTCCCGATGTAAAAGTCAATGAGGCAGAATTTTTAAAGATTTTTGAAATTGCAGACAATTACACCATTAATGGAGACGAATTAAGTCTTAACGTTGGAAGACGTGCTCCTTTAGCAGTATTTGAAGCCGTAAAATAATAATAATTTCGCACATCTTTTAAATGATAAAAAAGGCAATACTTTTAACAGGAGCTTCTGGTACAGTTGGTTACCAAACACTTTTGCAGCTTTTAGAGAGAGATACGTATACTATAACTGTTTTCGATAAAAAAAATGAAATGTCCGTTAAACGATTATCGCCTTTTTCGGATAGGATAGAAATAGTTTACGGTGATATTACAAATACCGTCGATGTTGAAAAAATAGCAGCAAATAAAGATGCCGTAATTCATTTAGCAGCGATTATACCGCCTATCGCCGATGAGCATCCAGAGTTAGCAAAAAAAGTAAATACAGAAGGCACGCGTATTTTAATTGAACAACTTGAACTCCAGTCTCCAAATACCTTTTTTATTTACAGTTCATCAATTTCTGTGTATGGCGACCGACTAAAAACACCATACATAAACGTAGGAGACCGATTACTCCCTAGTAAGGGCGACGCATACGCTGTAACAAAGATTTTGGCGGAAAAAATTATTCAAAATAGTAATTTAGATTGGACGATATTTAGATTGGCCGCTATTATGGGGGGACATAAAATGTCTAAATTAATGTTTCACCAACCTTTAGATACATCTTTAGAAATAGCAACTCCACAAGATACGGCACGGGCTTTTGTGAAAGCAATTAATAAACAAGCGGCAGTCTCTAAACGCATTTTTAATTTGGGTGGCGGGGAGAGTTGTCGTATTTCTTATGAAGGTTTTTTAAAGCGCTCATTTAAAATGTTTGGATTGGGAGCCTTAAATTTTCCCGATAAAGCATTCGCAGAAAAGAATTTCCATTGTGGTTTCTATGAGGATGGAGACACTTTAGAAGCTATTCTTAATTTTAGACAACATACACTAAACGATTATTTCGCATTAGAAAACGCTAAAATTTCTCCTTTAAAAAAAGCAGCGGCTTCTGTTTTTAAAAGGCCCGTAAAGTGGTATTTATTAAAACAATCAGAACCTTACGAATCTATAAAAAATGACGATAAGGATCTTAAAGAATTATTCTTTAATTAAAGTCGTCTAAACGCTTTTTATTATTACTCTCACTTTTTTAATAACTGTACGCCTATAAACTCTTAATGAAATGCTAATACCACGCCTATATTTTTATTAGAGATTAAAATGTAGTACTTTAAGGTATTAAGTAATTAAGCAAGTTAACGTCAGTTTTATGACTGTTTTTTGTGAAAACTCAGGCTTAAATTTAACCAATAATTAAAATTAATTCAACTATGGCAAGTAAAAGGATTTCAGATCAAATGGAGAAGCTATTAAATAAACAAATGACGCGAGAAGCTTATCAGGCGCAAGTGTATTTGGCTTATGGATCGTGGGCAGAAGTTAATAGTTTTGCTGGAATAGGGGCGTTTTTATACAAGCATATGCACGAAGAACGCGAGCACATGTTTAAACTTTTAAAATATATTAACGATCGAGGTGGAACAGCCAAGATAGAAGCTATTAAAGAAGCACCAGCAAACCCAAAAGATATTGGTGATTGTTTAAAGAAATTATTACAACATGAAATAGATAATTCTAAGGCTATTAATGACATAGTAAATTTGGCCCACGAAGAAAAAGATTGGGCGACCTTTAATTTCGGACAGTGGTTCGTAGAGGAGCAAATTGAAGAAGAAACGTTGTTTAATAGTATTATAGATAAGTATAATTTGGCATCTACTGAGATTGAAGGTAACACAAGTTTATATGAAATGGATAGGGATTTAACCACTGCTTCGCAAGAAGGAGATCTACCTCGTGAAGAAACGATTTAAGGGTTTTACTGAAATTTATAAAAATTTGAAAGGTGTTTGTCTTAATGGATAGACACCTTTTTTTTGTTAAAATATGTTTTAGTTCTTTTTAATAGATTACAGTTTTTAATTTTAAAATGCCTTATATTTACTAAGAGCTCAAAACCAGAACTAATGAAATTATTTATATGTTTTTTTTACTTCTGTGATATAGCACACTCCTGGAAGCTCAAGAATGGACTAATCCTGTAAGTAAAGACTACGGAAAATAAAATGTTACCAAGTAGCTGAATTGCAGTCTGATAAAAATATAGAGTATAAATTAATTTTTGTTATTAATTCTAACTTCGAAGGAAAAGGCGTGAACGCGGCTCTTTGAAAAATCGACTCCCTTTGTATCAACCAATGAGACCTATAAATTGCGATTTGAGAATTCCAATAAAAATGTGGACTTATTAAAATCTTTAAAAGAATGGTGCAGAACTTTTTGTATTTGTGGATAGTTGTTAGCGCAAAACGGTAACACTCTCGAAACAGCAATGAATAGCTATTTTGAAATGTCATTACGTGCCACAACGACCTTAGTACATTGTTAAGAACAAAGGCTATAACTTGATTCCTTAAAAATAATATATGTTGAAGATGGTATTAATTTTTGAATGCTATCAGTAGCGGCAATGGTATTATATAAACAACGGATTGAATCCAATAGCGACTAAAAATGTAGTGACTACTTCATTATTAACTAACTAAATATTAAACTAAATATTAAACTAAATCGAAAATTACAATGAAAAAAGCCAATCAATTTTTATTACTCTCAATTATAACTCTCTTTACCAGTTGCGCCTCAGTTAAGGTGGGAGATGTATGGAAATCGGATGATTTTAGCACAGTTATTAATAAACAAATTATAGTCGTATCTAAATCTCAAGAGGGAACAATAAGCGAATCTTACGAGAGAGAAATCGCAAATCATTTACGAGATAAAGGGATCAATGCTGTTGAACTTTACATTAAATACCCGGCTATAGGCGATCATAAATTAAAAAAACGAGAGGATATTAAGGCTGTTGAAAATAGATTTAAAGCAGATGGTATAAGCGGAATTATCGTGGTCGCGTTGAAAGATGTAAAAACGAAGACTAAAGTTATAACGGAGGGTGGTTATACTCCTTATACCAATGAAAGTAACAAGTCTTTTCTCTCTTTTAGAGCTTACAATGCTGATTTTTATAAAGGGGTACCAACACTAGGTGCTTTAGAAACTCCGGAAACGACCATTGTGCAGAGGTCTAAAACTTATTTCTTGGAAGCTGTTGTTTACGATTTGTCTTTAGCAGAAAACAAGCAATTAGTTGGTGTTATTCAGGCCGATGTTACCGACCCAGAAAACGTGGAAGAAGTTTTAAAAGGATTCTCTAAAATAATAGCGAAGCAGTTTAAAACTAAACAGTAGAAATTTAGTGCTTTTAATAGCTCTTATTGCTTGATCACTTTTTTAGTAATCATTCCCTTGTCTGTTGTAATGTTTAAAATGTAAACACCAGCAGAAAGCGTTTGTGGTTGTATTGTATTATTCTGAGACAAGTCACCTTCTAAAACTAAAGCACCCGTTATAGAGTACATAGAAAATGATTTCAGTTGTGCCGTTGAAGACACGGTAATACGATCTGTAAAAACTGTAGGGTAAACCACAGTTTCAGACACTGTAACTGTATTTTGATCCACCGATAAAAGACTTTCTAAAATAGGGTACCCATCGTTAATAGTAGCATCCCTCGTCCAAGGGTTATTTGAAGAACCGGCATTTAAAAGATCTACGATTGCAGAGTTTTTCATATTTGGAGTTGTTCTACCGCTAATATCTGGAGAAGCAGTATTTCCTAAATATCCACCAACACCATTAGTCATTTGCGATGAATCTAAATCGAAATACGTATTTCCAATTGTAATACTTCCTGTACCATACGCACCAATTGTAGCTCCTGCATATTCTGGAGAAGTAACCGTTCCTGTAGAATACGAATTGTTTAATATTAAAGTGTCGTCCGAACCACCATAAATACCACCTGCACGACCGGAATTGGCAGAAACAATAGACCTAGAATAACTATTATTAATACTATTTTGTGTGTTAGGTGTAAACGCAAACGTACAATAACCTACCAGTCCACCAATTAAAAAACCACCAGACACCGTTCCTTCGCTGTAGCATTCAGAAATAGTCGTATTATTCCAAGCAGTTCCTGCTAAGCCACCCACTTGATTTACGCCAATAACATCTCCCGTTATCGAACATTTTGTCATATGCGAATCAGATAAAACACCACCCACTAAACCACCAATATTGTAACTGGACGCTGTTATAGAAATATTTCTAGCGTGGCAGTTATCCATATTAGAACTTAGTGATAAATTTCTCACTAAAGTACCTGCGGTATCTTCAGCAAGAATATTAGAATTCTCAATAATAATGTTTAAAAAAGAAGCTCCAGTTGTTTGTCCGAATAATCCAACGAAGTCATCATTAGGTAAATTAATCCAAAGGTTACTGATAGTAAAATTGCCTCCATCTACAGTTCCAGAAAAAGGAAAGTCTACTCCAGTGCCTATTGGTGTCCATAAATGCGCATCCAGATCGATATCTGCCGTTATGTTTAAAGTCTTTCCATCGAAAGTAGTACCTTGTTCTACTAACATTGAAAGTCCAGCAAGTGCCTGTTCAGTACTAATTGTAAATTGATTTTGCGTGGCATCGTACCAAGTGACATCTGTGTTATCCGACCAAGAAGTGGTAGGATATACTTGGGCCTCGGCCCCAAAAGATAATGTTAAAATTAACATTAAAGACATGTAAAGTTTACTCATAGTTGTATATTTTTTATAACTAAGTGTAAATATATCGCTTTGATGTTGATATATATAATTAAATTTAAACTATGTTATCAAATTTTTTGAAATGAAATTTATGTTTAAATTTTTTAGATATTATTCGCTTTTATATCTAAGCAGTGATTTTTTTGCACAAAATAATTATTTTTTTGTTGTTATCATTGGTGGTGAAAAACAAGTAATTTTCGCCGCCATCGCTTAATTTTAATTTATTACGAATAGTACTCACCGAATCTGGAAAATTACGTGTTGTAACATTCGCTTTCTTTTCTTTGAAAACTCTTTTAAATTGTTTTAAGTTGTAGTCTAAAACGGTTTCAATCTTAAACGAACGACCAGGAAAATCTATTAAATGCGCGCTAGTATATAAATGGGAATGTTTATGAAGTTTCTTTAACTGCAATTGGTTAGCCACACTATTAAATGCTCCAGATTTTAAAATAGCAGCATTAGGCTCGTATAAGTAGGTGAGTGGCGCGCTATATTCTACAGTAATAAGCGCTTCGTCTTGTAAAATAAAATTAAAAGTGTGAGGTTTAGCTTTCGTTATATTAATTGTTTTTATCTCAATTGTTCCTTCATAGTCTTTTTCAAGCACCCATAACAGCTCCTTAACTTCATTATTTAAAGCCACGCAATAGATCGTTTTAACGTGTCTTAATTCGTTGATTCCGATAGATAAATCTAATAAAGGAGAGGTTTTTATAAGTATATTTTCAGTGCGATTAAAAAGCAGCGCTAAATGCTCTGGAATATTTGGCAAGCAATCACTTAGCATAAATACTTTTCCTTTACTGTCGTTTCGGCGGGAAGGATCGACATAAATTGCAGTATACTTTGTCGTGTTATTTTTTAAATAAGCAATA
The DNA here is from genome assembly GCF_008086185.1 of Bizionia gelidisalsuginis. Lineage (NCBI taxonomy): Bacteria > Pseudomonadati > Bacteroidota > Flavobacteriia > Flavobacteriales > Flavobacteriaceae > Bizionia > Bizionia gelidisalsuginis. The sequence goes on along the minus strand of NZ_VSKN01000006.1, from coordinate 159,805 downwards.
CCATCGGTTTGTTCGCAGTTTATATTATCGGCTTTTAAAACATTGTAATTATGTTTTACGATGTGAGATAAACTTGTATTAATTTCGCAATGCGTAACATGTTTAAATCGTTTTGAAAAATAATAGCAGTCCACACCAAAACCCCCGGTTACATCGATTAATGAATGGCCAGACAATAAATGAGATTTAAATAAAGCCGTAGCTTCAGAAGAGGTTTGTTCTATATTTAATTTATTCGGATAGTATATATTTTCAGCCAAAAACCAGGTTGGTAATTTTTTTTCTGCTTTCTTCTTAGCTTCAATCTGGGCGATGAGCTCTTTAATTTCAAAGGAGGTGTTTTTAACTTCTTTTAAAAGTAAGGACGTAATATTAGAATTTAAGTTATTATTTATAAACTCTTGGTTTTTAGTATTTAAAATAGATATATTCAAAGCAATATTATAATCCTTTTGTTAGTCTTTTAACAATCCTATATTCAGATAAAAACTCTTTGGCAACAACTTTTAATGCCGTGTAAGCAGGAATAGCAATAATTAATCCTACCACTCCAGAAAGTAATCCCGCTATAATAATTACAATGAAAATTTCTAAAGGATGAGACTTAACACTTTTTGAAAAGATAAAAGGCTGGCTGAAAAAATTATCGACTAATTGCGCGATTATAAAGCCAATCATCACATAAATAGTTTTCGGTAAAATAACAGTACTAAAATCTTCTCCAACGTTGCTAGACATCGTTAAAAGAACAATTAAAAACGCACTGATAATGGGCCCTACATATGGGATGACGTTTAATAAGGCACATAAAGATGCTATTACAATGGCGTTATCTATACCAAATATTAATAGAACTATGGTATAAATAGTAAATAGTATAATGAGTTGCAAAAGTAAACCACCAAAATAACGAGATAATAAATCGCGAATTTCCGCAAACGATTTTTTTAATCGTTTTTCTTGAGATTTAGGAAATAGAGTGACTAAATTATCAGAGAACATCATACTGTCTTTCAAAAAGAAAAACGAGATAAATAACACTGAAAAAAGACCTAAACTAAAGCTTCCAAATCCAGTAATAATGGAGTTTAGGAAGTCGGGGATAACACTAAAATTAAGTCGCGATATTAACTTCGAATCTTTTAAAGACGCTTCTACATCCTCAGTATTTAATCCGAAGTGATTAATACCTTCTAAGTACAAACTTTCTACAGTAATTTGTAGCTCATTAATATCTAAAAGAGAAAGATTATGACCCTGTTCAATAATTAAAGGTATAAATAAACTGACTAAGCCCACTATCGTCGCGAAGAAAAACAGCATGGTAATAATAACGGCTACCAGATTATGAAACTTAAAACGATTCCTTAAAACCTTAACAATAGGTCGTCCTAATAATGAAATAACTCCGGCAATAACAACATATACTATTACGGCTTGAATTTTATAAATAAACCAAAGTCCTATAATTACTCCTGCAATTACAGCTAGTGACCTTAAAATACCGTTAGAGATCGTTTTAGAATTCATAGCGTAAATATACAGATTGCGTTAGACATTTTTTAATTATAATGTAAATGGCACTTATAATAATTGTTTCGTAATTTCGTATAGTGCAATATTAGTGGCTTGCACGACATTCATACTACTATTTTGGCCAAACATAGTAATATGAACTGCCGCCGTACTTTCTTTTAAACTCGTCTCTGAAACTCCAAAATTCTCGTCACCTATAATTAAGGCAATGGGCTGATTTGTTGGAAATTTATAGTGATGAATGGGTGTGCTTTCATTGGTGATTTCCAATGAAATGATACAATACTGTTGTGCTTTTAGCTGCTTAACAACTTCTGAAGCGTTATCGCACAATTGGTAACGCACTACTTTTTCTGTCGCTCGCGATGTTTTCATCATTTTACGACCTAAAGGAATATTTGAGCCACAAAAGATAAGCTCCGTAACACCAAAAGCATCTGCAATTCTAAATAAACTGCCAATATTTGGAGCATTTGTTACATTTTCGCACACAACAGTAATAGGAAATGTTTTAGGTTTAAATGGGGTGGTATCGTGGTTAAGTTGCACACTAGACATAATTAAAATGAAATAAGTTTAATTTTCGAATACGTATTTTAAAATGTTAGCGCCCATTTTAAGCGCTTTTTCTCTCACCGATTCGGGATCGTTATGTACTTCTGCATTTTCCCAACCGTTACCTAAATCAGATTCGTACGTAAATAATACTACTAGTCGTGAGTTATAAAAAAGTCCAAAAGCTTGTGGGCGTTTTCCGTCGTGTTCGTGGATTTTAGGTAATCCCTCGGGAAAATTATATGGGGTATTAAAAATAGGGTGATGCGCCGGAAGCTCAATTAATTCTTGATTAGGAAACACCTTTTTCAATTCTTTAGTAATGTAGGGTTCCATTCCATAATTGTCATCAATATGTAAAAAACCACCAGAAATTAAATAGTTTTTAAGGTTTATGGCGTCTTCATCACTAAAAAAGACATTTCCGTGCCCCGTCATGTGTAAAAAAGGATATTGAAAAATGTCTGTGCTACCCGTTTCTACCACTTCTGGTTTGTTCGTAATTTTTGTACCGATATTTGCATTGCAAAATGAAATTAAATTGGGTAACGACGTTGGGTTACTGTACCAGTCACCACCACCTTTATATTTGAGCACTGCAATTTCTTGCGCAAAACTTGTTGTAGACCACAACAAAGCAAAACTAATTACTGCTATAACGTATAAAGATTTCAAAGCGTGATGTTTCATAATTCGTTACTATATGCCACTGAATGGCAGGCTACTATTGCAGCAGTTTCGGTGCGTAATCTAGTATTCCCCAAAGCTACAGATTGAAAGCCATTATCTACTGCCAATTTAATTTCCTCTGGACTAAAATCACCTTCAGGGCCAATTAAAATAGTAATATCGGTATTCGGCTTGAGTTCGTTTTTTAAAGATTTTTTGTCCGTTTCTTCACAATGGGCAATAAACAAAGTGTCGCTATGTTGTTTGCCAACAAACGATTTAAAGGATTCCGCGGGGTGTAAAGTCGGTAAATAACACTGTAAAGACTGTTTCATAGCCGATTGTACTATTTTTTCAAAACGTTCTGCTTTTATTACTTTCCGCTCGCTATGGGCGCAAATAACAGGGGTAATGCTTTGTACACCAATTTCGGTCGCTTTTTCTAAAAACCACTCGTACCGATCGTTCATTTTCGTGGGTGCCACCGCTAAGTGTAAATTATAATTTGGTTTTGCCTTTAGCGCTTTAGCAATAATGACAGCTTCACAATTTTTAAGGTTGGGTATCGTAATTTCTGCCGTAAAAAGCCATCCTTTGCCATTAGTAATATGCATAGTATCTCCAGTTTCCTTACGTAAAACTTTTACAATATGCTTACTCTCTTCTTTATTAAAAAGAAAATGTTTTGTAGTTTCGGTGAGTTCTGGGTTGTAGAATAATTGCATTATAAATTCTCTTCAATTTTTAAAACGTAAACTTCTTTAATGGTTTTAATTCGGTGTGTTTTTAAAATAATATAATAACCGCGGTCTTTCTCCACAGAAACGGTATAAATATCGCCTACACTATGTTGCAAGTTAGCGGCTTCGTTTTCAATTTCTATAGGCATTTCATTATCCTTAAACCAACCAGAATCACCACCACGTAGCGCATTATCATCCATAGAATAGCGATTTGCTAAATCCTCAAAGGGGACATCGTTTTCGTACTTATATAAAATGGTTTTACGCATATTATAAATAGCACTAATATCTACTTTGCTTTCATCGAAATAAATATAACTAATTCTGTAGTGTGGATCGTTAGATTTTTCAATGATTTTATAAACGGTTTTCTTAAACTGAGACGGTACCGTTTTAGTAGTCCCTATAGGCATTGCCAATAAGGTTTGCGCTAAAGTAGATTTGTGTTTCTCTTCGTTAAAAGCCATTAACTTATTTCTCTTTGAAGTGCTTTTTTCGATATAGAGTTCGGCATCTTCAATATTTACTATGTTTTTGATGTCTTTATCCGCTTCTTGAGCAAAAATCGACAAAGAGCTAAAAAGATACAATAGGAGTAAAGCGTTCTTCATTATAAGTGTAAGATGATTAGATTGGAACAAAAAAACGAAAAAAAGTACTGTTAAAAAATTATTTAAGACAGTTATTAACGCTCGAGCTCATTTCGTTGTTATAAAGTTTCGGATTATTTTGGAACTATATTGAGTTTAGTAAGTAAAACGCAGCAGTCTATTAAATTTTTAATCGGGCTGAGGCCATAACATTATCTTCAGCGAAATCCTTTTCCAAATATTTTAAATAGCCAACAATCGCAATCATAGCAGCGTTATCTGTGGTGTATTCAATTTTAGGAACATACGTTGTCCATCCAAATTTTTGTTCGCCATTTTTAAGTGCTTCACGAATACCAGAATTTGCAGATACTCCACCACCAATCGCAATATGAGTAATACCGGTTTGTGTAGTGGCTAGTTTTAATTTATCTATTAAAATACCAATTATAGTATATTGTATCGCGGCACAAATATCGTTTAAACGTTCGGTAATAAAATTCGGGTTCTTTTTTACTTCCCGCTGAATAAAATATAATACCGCCGTTTTAAACCCTGAAAAGCTAAAATTTAAACCTGCGACTCTAGGTTTTGTAAACGGAAACGCTTTTGGGTCGCCTAATTTGGCACGACGATCTATTTCTGGGCCGGCAGGGTAGCCTAAACCTAAAATTTTTCCGCTTTTATCGTAAGCTTCACCAACGGCGTCGTCTATAGATTCGCCAATTACTTCCATATCAAAATAATGAGAGACTTTCACAATTTGCGTATGCCCGCCAGAAATAGTCATCGCCAAAAAGGGAAAGGGAGGTTTTTTAAAACCATCTTCTTCAATAAAATGCGCTAAAATATGGCCTTGCATATGGTTTACATCCAATAAAGGAATATTTAAACCAAACGCCATAGATTTAGCAAACGAGGTACCTACTAAAAGCGATCCCATTAAGCCAGGGCCACGTGTAAAAGCAATCGCATTTAAATCAGATTTTTTAATATTAGCTTGGCTTAAAGCCTGGTCCACAACAGGTACAATATTTTGTTGGTGAGCTCTAGACGCGAGTTCCGGGACAACACCACCAAATTCTTCGTGTATTTTTTGGCTCGCCACCACATTACTTAAAACACGACCGTTACATATTACCGAAGCCGCCGTATCGTCGCAAGAAGATTCTATTCCAAGGATAAAAATATTTTGTGAAGACATTATAAAAGATTAGGCATAATTATTGTTAATTTTGAAAACTAAATCATCTAAACAAGATGCTTTAGCGTAATACAAAGGTAATTTATTCTATAGAATTTTATAATTTAAAATTAGTATCAAAAAATTTCTAAAAATAGTAGGAAAACTAATAGCAACTCTAGTGCTATTATTCATCATTTTGGTGCTGTTTCTGTCTATTCCTGCTATTCAAACCCAATTAGGAAGTTATGCTACCAAACGCCTTAACGACGATTTTAAAACCAACATAAACATTGGTAAAATTGGACTTCAGTTTAATGGCGATGTAGAACTTAAAGAAATTTTAATTCGCGATTATAAAAAAGACACTTTAATTAGTGCTTCAGAAATTAATACTTCCATTTTAAGTTTTAGAAATCTTATTAATGGTCGACTTAATTTTGGAGATATTGGTTTAGAAAATTTAATTTTTAATATTAAAACCTATAAAGGAGAAGAGAAAACAAATTTAGATGTTTTTGTTGCACGTTTTGACGATGACAACCCGAGAACCAAAAGCAGTTTTTTAATGTCTTCCAGCGATGTGTCTATCTATAACGGTACATTTCGGTTTTTAGATGAGAATAAAGACACCGAAAAAATATTAGAATTTAATAACCTAGATATTAATGCAACTAATTTTTTAATAAACGGAAGTGATGTTAGTGCGCGAATAAACACTTTAGGTTTTGTAGATAGTCGTGGTTTGGTGATGAAAAATATGTCGACCAATTTTAAATACACGTTAACCGAAATGGTTTTTGATGATTTAGAAATTGAAACCCAACATTCTATTTTAAATGGCGATTTACGCTTCGATTATGATCGCTCGGATTTTTCCTCGTTTGCCGATAAAGTAAAGATTACCGCAAATTTTAAAGATTCGGATATTGCTTTAAATGAGTTAAACACGTTTTACAATGAATTTGGAGATAACCAACACGCGGTATTTAGCACCAAATTTTCTGGAACTTTAAACGATTTAACGGCTACCAATTTGCGTTTAAAAACAAGTAGAAGCAGTAAAATTTATGGCGATTTAAACTTTAAGAACTTGTTTAATAGCGATGAAAACAATTTTTCTATGACGGGCGATTTTACCAATCTTACATCTACGTATAGAGATTTAAAAGCTTTGTTGCCTAATGTTTTAGGCGCTTCTCTTCCCACTATTTTCGATAAGTTAGGTGTATTTGTTATTACTGGTAAAACGAATATTACACCTACTATTATTAACGCCCAATTAAATATTACGACCGATTTAGGTTTTATAAAATCGAATTTAAAAATTGCTAATGTAAATAATATTGATGCTGCAAAATATAAAGGAAACATTATTTTTGATGAATTTAAAATAGGTGCGTTTTTAGATGATAAAAATTTAGGTAATATCTCCTCTAATTTAGATGTTGACGGTGTTGGGTTTAAAAAAGATAACCTTAAGTCGCGTTTAAAGGGAGATATCTATGCTTTAGACTACAATAAATACACCTATCAAAACATTGCGGTCGATGGTAAATATGAAAAGAATGTATTTAATGGTAAATTAATTTCGAAAGATAAAAACCTAAAGTTAGAGTTTAACGGATTGGCAAATTTGTCTAAAAAAATTAAAACATTCGACTTTGTGGCAATGGTAGATTATGCCAATTTAAGTGCCCTAAATCTGTATACTAAAGACGAAAAATCTATATTTTCTGGTACTGTAGATATAAAAATGAAAGGCACCACCTTAGACGATGCCGTGGGAGATATTTTATTTAACAAAACCACCTATAAAAATGAAGTTGAAGATTATTACTTTGAAGATTTTGCCATCAGTTCTCGTTTTGTAGACGAAAAACGTTACATCCGTGTAAATTCTCCAGATATTATTGAAGGATCATTGAGCGGTGTTTTTAAATTAAGTGATATCGATAACTTATTCGAAAATTCTATTAAAAGTATTTATACAAGTACACCTCCAAATATTATTAAAACAAAACAATACATAGATTTTAATTTTAAAATCTATAATAAAATTGTAGAAGTGTTTTATCCAGAGTTAAACTTGGGGACAAATACCTTTATAAAAGGTCGGGTAGAAAATGATGAGAAAGAGTTTAAATTTACTTTTAAATCACCTAAAATATCAATATTAGATTATTTTGCCAGCGATATTGAAGTGCAAGTCGATAATAAAAACCCCCTATTTAATACCTATATAGAAATAGATAGTTTAAACACCAAATTCTATAATGTTTCAAAGTTTAATTTAATTAACGTGACGCTCAACGACACGCTTTTTATGAGAACCGAGTTTAAGGGAGGGACGAGAAATGATGACAAATTCGATTTAAGTTTTTACCATACTATTAATGAGAAGGATAACTCGGTAGTTGGTTTTAAAAAGAGTGCTGTTGTATTTAAAAACAATAGTTGGAACATAAATGAAAAAGGTAATAGCCTTAATAAAATAGAATTTAATAACGGGTTTAAAAACATTAAAATCGAAGAATTGGTGATGAACCATTTCAATGAAGAAATTAAACTTTCGGGTGTTTTAAGAGATTCGACCTATAAGGATTTAAAATTGAATTTTAAAGACGTCGATTTACAAAAAATCACCCCACGAATAGATAGTTTATCACTGGCAGGTACCGTAAATGGGAAGTTAGATTTGCTTCAAAAGGATGGTGTCTATTTGCCAAATTCTACAATTACTATAGACGATTTAGAAATAAACAGACAGTATTTAGGCTCTTTTGATGCTAAAATCACCGGAAATAACTCATTAACCAATTATAAAGTAAACGCGAAAATTAAAGACGATGTTTCTAACTCTTTTGAAGCCATTGGAGATATCGATTTTTCGGGCGAGAATTCGCAAATCAATTTAGAGTTGCTTTTTAATAAATTCAGTTTAAATCTTTTATCCCCACTTTTAGAGCCTGTATTGTATAATGTAAGAGGAGATATGTCTGGTAAAGCTACCGTGACTGGAAATTTAAAACAGCCTAGTTTTAATGGTGATGTCACCGTTAGTAATGGTGGTTTAGGGATTTCAGAATTGAATGTAGATTTCGATTTTAAAAACACAGCGTCTGTTACCTTAAAAGATCAAAGTTTTGTATTTAATACGGTAAAAATTTCTGATACAGAATACCAAACAAAAGGGATTATAGATGGTACGTTGAGCCATACAAATTTTTCGAAATGGAAATTAGACCTAACCTTAAGTACCGACCGACTTTTAATTCTTAATACCAAATACACCGAAGAATCGTTGTATTACGGTACTGGTTTTATTGGTGGTTATGCTGAAATTAAAGGCCCTACCGAAGCACTTCGTATTAGCGCGGTCGCAGAAACTAAAAAAGGAACAGAGTTTTATATCCCGCTTAACGATTTAGAGTCTTTTGGAGATAACTCGTTTATTCATTTTTTAACGCCCGAAGAAAAGATTGAAAAACAAAAAGGGAATGTCGTTAAAGCTAAAAAAGTAACGGGTTTAGAGTTAGATTTTGAGCTCGATGTTACTAATGATGCCTTAATAGAAATTGTAATGGACAGACAAACGGGGAGTTCTATTAGAGGTCGAGGCGTAGGGAGTTTACTGTTTAATATTAATACCAACGGAAAATTTAATATGTATGGCGATTTCGTGGTTTGGGAAGGATCTTACAACTTCTTATTTGGCGGATTTGTACAAAAAGAGTTCACTGTAAAACCCTACGAAAGTTCGTTACAATGGAATGGCGACCCGCTAAACGCGCAGATAAATATTAAAGCGATTTATAAAACAAGAACGAATCCTTCGGCGTTATTAGATAATCCTATTTCTCAAACTATTCCAGTCGATTTAGAGATTAATTTAACCGGAGAATTAGAAAAGCCAGAACCCAATTTTGAGTTTGAGTTTCCTAACGTGAGCTCAACTTTAAAGTCAGAATTAAGTTACCGATTAGAGTCTAAAGAAGATAAAGACAATCAGGCGTTATATTTGTTGGCAACGGGTAGTTTTAACAGACAATTTAAAGATTTTAATGTCACCGGAACCTTAACCGAGCGTTTAAACGGATTGGTTAATGGCTTTTTCTCAGATAGTGATAGTAAAATAAACATTGGTTTAAATTACGAAGCAGGCCAAACCAGCCCCGATTATCAGTCGGATGATCGTCTGGGGGTAACGCTACAAACTAAAATCACCGATCGCGTACTTATTAACGGTAAAGTGGGGGTGCCAGTTGGTGGCGCTTCAGAATCGGTTATTGCTGGAGATGTGCAAATCGATTTCCTTTTAAATGCCGATGGAACGCTTACTGCTACCGTATTTAATAGAGAAAATAGTATTCGTAACTTTGGTGAAGAAATAGGCTATACGCAAGGTTTAGGAGTCTCTTACTCTGTGGATTTTGATACTTTTGGCGAGCTTATTCGAAAAGTCTTCGCTAAAAAAGAAGAAGAGGCTATAATTGAAGAGGATGAAGAAAACTTGGAAGCTAAAACGGCGCCACTTCCCGAAGGAATGGGGATGAAAAAGAAAGAATAACTGCCTTTAGTTTCTATAGAATACAAACAGGGTCTTACTACTATTCATACTTTTATACTTTCTTTTTTAAAGTGTTCGATTTTTATAAAAACCTTTCATAAATTTCACTTAAACACTACGCTATATAGATTTTCTTTATTAGATTTACTATTCACAATACGACATAGATGACTAATAAAATAAAGAAAATCGCGGTGCTTACTTCTGGTGGAGATGCTCCTGGAATGAATGCGGCTATTCGTTCTGTAGTAAGAACCTGTGCTTTTTATAATGTGGAATGCGCTGGCATTTACCGTGGTTTTCAAGGATTAATTGAGGGCGATTTTAAGGCGTTTAATGCTCGAAGTGTAAAAGATATCATCAACAAGGGCGGTACAATTTTAAAAACAGCGCGCTCTAAAGAATTTAGGACTCCTGAAGGACGACAAAAAGCCTATAACGCACTTAAGGAAGCTCATATTGATGCATTGGTGATTATTGGTGGAGACGGTAGCTTTACGGGAGCACTTCAATTTAATAAAGAGTTTAACTTCCCAGTAATGGGTATTCCTGGAACTATAGATAATGATATTTTTGGTACTACGCATACATTGGGTTACGATACAGCACTAAATACAGTGGTGGAAGCGATCGATAAAATTCGTGATACGGCAAGTTCTCATAATCGCTTGTTTTTTGTTGAAGTAATGGGTCGAGATGTGGGGCATATCGCTTTAAACGCGGGGGTTGGAGCAGGAGCAGAAGAGATTTTAATTCCTGAAGAAAATATAGGTTTAGACCGCTTATTAGACTCCTTAAGACGCAGTAAGAAATCTGGGAAATCGTCTAGTATTGTAGTCGTTGCTGAAGGTGATAAAATAGGAAAAACCGTTTTCGAACTTAAAGACTACGTTGAAGAACATATGGAAGAGTACGAAGTGCGAGTATCTGTTTTAGGACATATGCAGCGTGGTGGTTCGCCATCTTGTTTCGACCGCGTCTTGGCGAGTAGAATGGGAGTGAAGGCGGTAGAAACCCTTTTAGAAGGGCAAACGAATTTTATGGTGGGCTTACTAAATGATAAAATTCAATTAACGCCTTTGGAGAATGCGGTAAAAGGAAAGTCTGAAATAAATAAAGAATTAATGCGTGTGTCAGATATTATGACCACTTAAAAGAAATTATATATGTCGAAATTAAAATTAGGAATTAACGGTTTTGGAAGAATAGGTCGTGTGGTATTTAGAGCGACTATGAAACGAGAAGATGTGGAAGTCGTTGCTATCAACGATTTATTAGATGTTAATCATTTAGCGTATTTATTAAAGTACGACTCGGTTCACGGTCGTTTTGACGGGACTATCGAAGTGAAAGACGGTCATTTAATTGTAGACGGAAAAACAATAAGAACAACCGCTGAAAGAGATCCTAAAAACTTAAAATGGAATGAGGTAAATGTCGATGTTGTTGCTGAATGTACCGGTCTATTTAAATCACACGAAAAGGCAAATTATCATATTATAGCAGGGGCAAAAAAAGTAGTGGTTTCTGCACCTAGTAGCGATGTGCCAATGTTTGTAATGGGCGTTAATGATCAAGATATAAAAGCAACAGATACTATTATTTCTAATGCGTCGTGTACTACAAATTGCCTAGCGCCACTAGCAAAAGTGATGGAAGATAATTTCGGGATTGAAGAAGGTTTAATGACGACTATACACTCCGCAACCTCTACACAATTCACCGTCGATTCACCATCAAAGAAAAATTACAGATTGGGTCGCTCCGCTTTAAATAATATTATCCCTACATCAACGGGGGCAGCGGTGGCTGTTGGTAAAGTAATCCCGACGTTAGATGGAAAATTAACAGGAATGGCGTTTCGCGTACCAACAGTAGATGTTTCTGTTGTAGATTTAACTTTGCGAACAAAAAAAGCAACGTCGCTTAAAGAAATTAAAGCGGTCTTTAAAAAAGCGGCCGAGGGGTCCTTAAAAGGAATTGTGGGCTATACTGAAGATGCCGTAGTGTCACAAGATTTTGTGGGAGAAGCTAGAACCTCTGTTTTTGATGCCGATTCTGCTATCGAATTAAATCCCAATTTCTTTAAATTAGTGGCGTGGTACGATAATGAGTTTGGATATTCTAACAAATTAGTAGATTTAGCTGTAAAGGTTCACAGTTTATAAAAGATTTCAGTTATTTTTGAATACCATTTTAAAATGATCTAGGCATACCATCTAGATCATTTTTATTTTTAATATTTTATAACGCTTATGATTTTAATTGCCGATAGCGGATCGACTAAATGTGACTGGATTGCCGTAGATAAAACAGGAGTTTTACCAGTGCAAAAAATAAGAACCAAAGGGCTAAATCCAGCGATTTTAAATGCGGAAAATCTTCAAGGAATACTTAATAACTCCGAAGCTTTAAAGGCTTTACAGCGCACTGTTACAGAAATCTATTTTTACGGTGCAGGTTGCGGAACAGCCATTCCTAAAGCGCTATTAAAAGCTGTTCTAGAAGCGGTATATATAAAAGCGACTGTTAGTGTTAATGAAGACACAATGGCTGCTGTTTACGCTACAATTACAACTAAAAATGAAGCGGGTATCGTTTGTATTTTAGGAACGGGATCCAATTGTAGTTTTTTTGATGGCAATAGTGTGCACCAAAAAATAGCGTCGTTGGGTTATACCCTAATGGACGATGCGTCTGGTAATTATTATGGTAAGCAATTATTGCGCGATTACTATTTTAATAGTATGCCCGAAGAATTAAAAGAGGTGTTTAAAAACACCTACGATATCACACCAGATACAATTAAATTTAATCTTTATAAACAACCAAATCCAAATGCTTATTTGGCAGATTTTGCGGAGTTTATGGTTAATAATAAAAGCACTGACTACTGCAATAACCTTATTATAAAAGGAATGCGTTTGTTCGCTGAAACTATGATTTTACAATACAAGGAAGAACTAAAAATATATCCTGTACATTTTGCGGGCTCGTTAGCTTATTATTGCCAAGACGAAATACAAATAGTCGCCAAAGAATTTGGTTTTAAAACAGGCCGCTTTGTAAAGCGACCTATCGAAGGGTTGGTGGCGTATCATACTAAGAAATAATTACATATTATTTCACGGCAATCATACTAATTTCAACATTTACATATTTTGGTAAATTTGCAACTTCTACAGTTTCACGCGCAGGAGCCGTTGCTTCATTAAAATAAGCACCGTAAACGTCGTTTATTTTAGAGAAATTGCCCATATCGCTAACAAAGATCGACGCTTTAATAACGTTTTCGAAAGTCATATCGGCAGCAGCTAAGACAGCTTTCATATTTTGCATTACTTGTTCTGTTTCCGCTACAATATCACTAATAATAAGCGCGCCGGTTTTAGGATCGAGTGCTATTTGTCCGGAAGTATATAAAGTGTTTCCGGTTAAAATAGCTTGATTATACGGTCCAATTGGAGCAGGCGCATCCGTTGTATTAATTATTTTTTTCATTGTAATAAAGAGTTTCAGATTAAATTAATAATTATAAAAAGAGCAGGTCAGTAAAAGGATAAATACGACTACAAACGGTCGTCTGGTTGTCTTCTTTTTTCATATTTAATATCCTGCAAAATATTAGATTTTATACCTATAAAGAAGTTCCAAGAGGTTCTTGCACTAAAGGGTATCCAACTAAAATTCATTTTCCAACTCAATAAATCTCTTTGAAAACGCAATTGCGTATAAGAGAATCCATTATTTTTAAAATCGTATCCAGAAGAGGCTCCAATCGTCCAACGTGGTGCTATTTCTAGATCCCCAGAAAACATTAGTGAATGAGACGAGATTTCGTTTTGTCTTGCATTATTACTGTAGTTAACGGCGTAGGCTAAGCGTACATTCCACGGAATTGAAAAATTATATAATTTACCCGGTGTTTCTTCTTCATCTTCTTCGTCATCGTCCTCATCGTAGGCATTAAATTGGTCGTCTGCAAAATCTTGGGAACGTCCAAATAAATCATCGTCACGACCACCACTTTGTAGGGTTTCATTACGGCTACTATCGCTGGTGTCATCTCCTTTACCATCGCTACTAAAACTATATCCCATAGTTAAGTTAGCGCTAGTCATTCTAAATAGACTCCCACCGTTATTAACGTTAAATTTATCTATTTTTTTGTTGTTATTATCTAAAGCATAAGGATCTAAAATGGCACCAAAATTAATATTCATTTTATTATTGAATATTTGAGTTCCTCCGGTTACTCTTACAGGATCCCACCTTAAAGAATCACCGGCTAAATTGTAAGATGTAGAAAAATTTAAATTATTTAATATAATTATCTTTTTAGCCTCTACTTGTGTGGTATCTCTATCGCGCACTTTTGCTTCAAGATTATTGGATAAATCGAAACCGACGCTACTTCTATACGTTTTATTAGGAGCGCCATATAAGGTGTTTTGAAAACGAGAATATTCTACTTCATCTAGCGTGGTACCGTCCGCATCAATTACTTCATAGGTGTCATAATACTTATCGAAAGATGGGTTGATGTTATAACTAACAGAGGGTCTCATAACATGGCGAATAGCTTGTATTGATTTTCCTTCGTTATTCTTATCAAAATTAAATAAACCGTAAATAGTGGTACCAACACTTGTATTAAAATTATAAGTACGGTAGGCATCAAAACCATTATTTTCGGTAATAACCACCTCTTCTTCTAAGGGGTCGTAGCTACGCTCGAAGCTTTTAAAGGTCCAGTTTTCTTCAAAGTTGCTTCCTGCGGTAACGCTAAAATGTTTAAAAACCTTAAAGTTGGTACTTAACGGAATCGAGTGTTTCAATCCTATTTTAGCCTCATCAAACATCTCCTTTTTAAAGAATAAAGTGTCTGTTGTTCTAATTCTGTTTTCCCCTCTTAGATTATATTGAAAGTTAATGTTTTTTATAATTCCTTTTTTAGTGCCATCGGAAGGCGCAAAGGGATAAATTCTTCCTACACTTCCTTGAAAGGTTGGAAGTGTCATATTAATTTCTTGAGTTTGCGTATTTTGAGAATGTGTTGCGGTGACACTTGTATTTACTTGCGGCTCACCTTTAAACGTTTTAGAGTAAGAAACGGAAGATGACAACGTGTTGTTTAAATAACTAGCTGCATTTACTTGGTTAACCGATTCTTGATAATATTGACTACTCCCTAAGTTTACAGAGGCCGAAAAACGAGAACTTGGGTTCGCCTTGGCATCTTGTACATGCGACCACCGTAAGTTATAAATTGTATTCTTAGAATAGTCAGGAAACCCACGTTCACTATTGATAATATTTTCGTATCGAAACCCAAAATTACCACTAAAATTATAACGTTTATTGTATTTAGATTCCAAACGGAAACCATAACTACCATTGGTATAATAATCTCCTAAAGTAGCGAGGTCAAAATAATCGCTAATAGCAAAATAGTAGCCCCCATTTTGTAAAAAATACCCCCGCTCATTTTGTTCTCCAAAACTTGGAAAAATAACTCCTGAGGTTTGTTTTTTGGTTAACGGAAAATAGGCAAAAGGCATACCTATAGGCGTTGGAACATCGTAAATAAAAAGGTTTGTTAAACCAGTGACAACCTTTTTATCAGGCACTATTTTTGCTTTACGCAATAAAAAATAGTATTCGGGATCGTCTAAGTTCTTGGAGGTTGTAAACTTCCCATTACGAATAAAAAAGACCGAATCATTTTCTTTTTTTGTTAATTCGGCAATAATTGTTCCGCCGTTTTGTTCGGTTCTCGAATTCCAAATCAATGCTTTTTCTGAGTCCAGATTAAACCGAATAGAGTCGGGTTCGATAATACTTTCCCCTTGTTTAAAAATGGGTCGCTGCGTATATTCTCCTAACGAATCCTTTATGCGTCCGGCATAAACTTCATTTTTACTATAATCTATAACAATTGTTCCGGCATTAATCTGCATATCTTGATAGATAATCTCTGCTTCATTATAGAGGTATAGCTTTTCATCTTTTTGGTTAAAAGAAGTATAGTCTTTCGCTTTATAGCTTACAATGCCTTCGAGAAGGCCTTTTTTCTGTTTTGTGGAATCGGTTATAGTAGAGTCTAAAATTTTTTCGTCTATAATAAGCACTTCCTCAGAATCAGGAATCGAATCGTTATCGGCTTGCTGTGTTGCAGTTTCAGGTTTAGGGGTAATAGGTATTCCCGAACCGGGTCTATCTTGTGCAAAGCTTAACGTGTTAATAAACACTGTAAAACTTAAGGCAAAAAGTATATGAAATCTATTTGTATGCAATGCTTTTAAATGTATTTTTGCTAAAGTATGGCTCGGTTTTTGAATTCCCAAAACTACATATATTTTTTATGAATTGTTTATTATTCAATAAAATTTAAGAAACTATACTAAAAGCTTTAAAAATAGGTTACAATTTATATGCAAACGAACAGTAAAACATTTTTCGTATCTCTTATAACAATATTAACACTTTTTGTGTTCTCTACTGCTAATGCACAGCATAATAATGACACATTTGTAGTCGTGTTAGATGCTGGCCACGGGGGAAAAGATCCTGGTAAACCTTCTAAACACGGTTTTAAGGAAAAAGACATCGCGTTAAAAATTGTTTTAGCGGTAGGTAAAGAACTAGAAAAGAATAAAGATATTAAGGTCGTATATACCAGAAAAACAGACATTTTTGTCGATTTATTTAAACGGGGTAAAATAGCCAATAAAGCGCACGCCGATTTATTTGTATCGGTACACTGTAATGCGCATACTTCTCAAGCTTACGGTTCTGAGACGTACGTTTTAGGTACACATAGAAATGACACTAATTTTAATGTAGCGAAAGCCGAGAACGAAGTAATTTTTTTAGAGGATGATTATGAAGAGAACTATGAAGGTTTCGATCCTAATTCACCAGAATCTTTTATAGGCTTAACCCTTATGCAAGAGGAATATTTAGACCAAAGTATTCAGTTAGCAAAACGTATTCAGGATAATTTCACCTATTCGTTAAAAAGAAAAAATAGAGGCGTAAAACAGGCTGGATTTATTGTATTACACCAAACGATCATGCCTAGTGTATTGGTTGAAACTGGTTTTATTACGAATACAAGCGAAGGGCGCTACTTAAACTCGTTAAAAGGTCAAATAGAGTTAGCTACCGCAATGAGTAATGCTATTGCAGATTATAAAAATGCCATCGAAAAGAATTTTGTAGATACCTATTTTATAAAAGAAGTGGACGAGGTGTCGTTAGCCATTCCAGAAAAAATAATTAACAATACTGTTTTTAAAGTGCAAATAGCCGCGAGTTCTAAAATTTTAGAACTTAAACCGTATAATTTTAAAGGACTTCAAGATGTTGCAAGAGAAAAGGAGAATAACCTTTATAAATATTTCTACGGCTATACATCCGACTATAATAAAATAAGACTGTTGGAAACTGAAGCAAAGAAAAAAGGCTATAAATCTGGTTTTGTCGTGGCTTACAGAGATGGAAAACGTATTAGTTTAGAAAAAGCCTTAAAACAAGACAATAATTAAGAGTATTCTTTCTAAATTTATTTTATTTTTGTTTCTTACAAATTAAACTAAATTTACTTTGAAAATATCAAGAGAAGTTAAAACAGCCCTTTTAGTTATTTTAGGAATTTTATTTTTCATTTTTGGATTTAATTATCTTAAAGGAGAAAATATTTTTAAAACTAAAAATTCTTACTACACCAATTTCGAGTACAATGCCTTAACTTTATCTTCCCCTATAACTATTAGAGGGAATAAAATAGGTAAAATCGACGCCATTAAATATGATTTTGAAACAGGAAAAACACGTGTTGAAATTTCTATAGACAACGATTTAAGATTTCCAAAAGATAGTAAAATTCGTTTATATGAAACGGGTTTAATGGGCGGAAACGCTTTGGCCCTTGTAGAAGGTAAAGGAAGTGAAATTGCAGAGTCTGGCGATTTTATTGCTTCTGAAGTTGAAGAAGGACTAATTACAAGTTTAACAAAAAACTTTTCAGATATTAGTACCGGTTTAGATGGCGCTCTAAAATCTGCCGATTCTTTATTAGTTAACTTAAATACTATTGTAAATGACGATACAGATAAAGGTCTTAAAAATGCCTTAGGAGAATTTAATAGCACATTAAAATCTTTTCAAACGCTATCCGCATCTTTTAATAGATTAATAACGACCAACGAAAAGAATTTAGACGGAGCAATTACAAATTTTAATAAAATTAGTGAGGATTTATCGGTGCTTTCTGGAGGTTTAAAAGAAGTTGATATCGCTCAAACAGTAGGTAATTTAGATCAAACTTTAAATAAAGTGAATGGCTTACTAGTCGGTTTAGAAAACGGAAACGGCTCAATGGGAAAACTTCTTAAAGATGAAGATTTATATAACAATCTTGAGATCGCTTCAGAGCAATTAAGAGAGTTATTGCAAGATTTTAAACTCAATCCTAAACGTTATATTCATGTGTCTGTCTTTGGTAAAAAAGCCAAAGAGTACACAGAGCCAGAAGATCCTAGAGAATAACTAAAAGACCAATTACAACTAACTAATCATAACTATGGATTATATACCAAATATTTTATTTGCATTCGTACTAATAGCAGGTCTCGGTTATTTTGCGTTTAATGTAAGAAAACTGATTCGTAACATTAATTTAGGAAAAGCTAAAGAGGTTAACGATAATAAACCTGCACGTTGGAAAAACGTAATAATGATTGCTCTTGGGCAGAGTAAAATGGTAAAACGACCAGTATCTGGTTTCTTCCACGTTATTGTTTACGTCGGCTTTGTAATTATTAATATTGAGGTTTTAGAAATTATTATCGATGGACTATTTGGCACGCATCGTATATTCTCTAGTTTAGGAAGCGTTTATGGTGTTCTTATAGGAAGTTTTGAAGTATTAGCAGCGCTAGTTTTTATAGCTGTTGTAGTGTTTTGGATACGCCGAAATGTGATTAAGATTAAACGTTTTATGAGCGCCGAAATGAAAGGTTGGCCAAAAAGCGATGGAAATATTATTCTGTATTTCGAAATGGTTTTAATGGCATTGTTTTTAATTATGAATGCTACCGACCTCACCTTTCAACAAACGGAATCTGGTAATGTAATTAGTCAATACATTGCACCGTTTTTCAGTAATTTTTCAGAGAGTGCGTTACATATCGTGGAGCGTTCTGCGTGGTGGCTGCATATTGTTGGTATATTAATATTCTTAAACTACCTCTATTTCTCTAAGCATTTACATATTTTATTAGCATTCCCAAACACCTATTACGGTAATATTAATCCAAAAGGACAGTTCGAAAATGATGCTGCCGTAACTAAAGAGGTGATGTTAATGATGGATCCAGATGCCGATCCGTTTGCAGCTCCAGCCGAAGACGCGCAAGATGAAACGCCTGCAAAATTTGGAGCGAGCGATGTGCAGGATTTAAGTTGGGTGAATTTACTAAACGCATACACGTGTACCGAATGCGGTCGTTGTACAAGCGAATGTCCTGCAAATATTACGGGTAAAAAGTTATCACCGCGTAAAATTATGATGGATACCAGAGATCGTCTGGAAGAAGTAGGGAAAAATATCGATGCTAATAAAGGTGTTTTCGTAGATGATGGAAAGCAATTATTAAACGACTATATTACGCCCGAAGAATTATGGGCGTGTACTAGTTGTAACGCTTGTACAGAGGCTTGCCCTGTAAGTATCGATCCATTAAATATTATTATGGAAATGCGTCGTTATTTAGTAATGGAAGAATCGGCGGCACCTATGGAACTCAATAATATGATGACCAATGTTGAAAATAACGGTGCACCTTGGCCTTACAATCAAATGGATCGATTAAACTGGAAAGACGAATAGTATTTCAATCTGAGTGAAGGATTAAAATCCGTTTTAAAAATGAGTAGATAATAATATGCAGAATGAATAACTCTTAATTTCAAAATAGAAAATGAATATATTTAAGAAGAACATAGCACCTCTAATTATACTATTCATACTCTTTGGATTAGGCAAAAGTCAAGCACAATCGTACACTGAAGATTCATTACAAATAAAAGCGTATACCGAAATAAAGTTTATAGAAAGTGTTGCAGAGCATATCACTTTAAAAAAAGTGTTTTGCGATTACTGTTCAGAATTTCAGACACAGAAAATAGGGGAAGAGGCATTACGACGTGCAGACCTCGAAAAATACGATTCCCAAAACAGATTAAAAAATGGCTATAAAAAATTAGCTGTTTATATAAGGATTTCGAAAGACGATTTCGCTTCAATTGTACCAGAGACAGAAACCGATAAATGATGAAAAGAGAAGATGCAGATCAGTTTTTACACGAGAAAGTCGCAGCTGGAGAAAAAATAAGCCCTGTATTACCGGAAGGTGTAAAAAACTATTTAATAGATATAGACGGTACCATTACAGACGATATCCCAAATGAAGAACCAGAGCGAATGGAAACGTGCTTACCCTACCTGGATGCCTTGAAAACATGCAACAAATGGTACGAACAAGGCCATATGATTTGTTTTTTTACCTCTAGACTTGAAGATCACAGAGCGGTAACAACCCAATGGTTAAATACACACGGTTTTAAATTTCATAGTTTATTAATGGGGAAACCCCGTGGTGGCAATTACCATTGGATAGATAATCATTTGGTGAAAGCGACACAATATAAAGGACAGTTTACAGATTTAATAGAGAAAAAAGTAAGAATTCAAGTCTTTAACGATAAGAAGTAAACAATTAATTATATCCGTTTTTACGGCTTAACATTTATAAAACTTAAACCTCATAGATATGAGCGAACAACTTAAAGTGCCAACAATGGCAGAATACATGGCAGAAGGTAAGCACCCAGAGGTTTTATTTTGGGTAGGATGCGCTGGAAGCTTTGACGATAGAGCAAAAAAAATAACAAAAGCGTTTGTTAGAATATTAAATAAGGCCAATGTAGAATTCGCAGTTTTAGGAACCGAAGAAAGTTGCACAGGAGATCCTGCAAAGCGTTCGGGGAACGAATTTTTATTTCAAATGCAGGCTGTTACTAATATAGAAGTAATGAATGCTTACGAAATTAAAAAAATAGTAACCGCTTGTCCGCATTGCTTTAATACTATTAAAAACGAATATCCGGGATTAGGTGGTAACTACGAAGTGGTGCACCATACCCAGTTTTTAAAAGGACTTTTGGACGACGGACGTTTAACCATTGAAGGTGGACAATTTAAAGGAAAGCGCATTACTTTTCACGATCCGTGTTACTTAGGTCGTGCCAATAATGTTTATGAAGCACCTAGAGAGTTAATTAGAAAGTTAGACGCCGAACTTGTAGAAATGAAAAGCTGCAAATCTCGTGGGTTATGTTGCGGAGCCGGTGGTGCGCAAATGTTTAAAGACGCTGAAAAAGGCGATAAAGAAATAAATATAGAACGTACCGAACAAGCTCTGGAAACGAAACCGGAAATTATTGCAGCTGGTTGTCCGTTTTGTAATACTATGATGACGGATGGCGTAAAAGGTAAAGATAAAGAAGGTGATGTAGAAGTAATGGATATTGCCGAACTTATCGCTAATGCTCAAGATTTATAAGATGGAACCAATCGATAAGAAGAAGTATTTGTATCCCGGAGCATTTGCTGGTTTAGTTTTTGCGGGTGTTATGGCGGCTTTCGATTATAACGATGATATTTTATTTTCAATTAGTAAATTTTTAATGAACTTCATCCTTTTTGGCGGTTTTATGGCAGCTATAAATTACTTTTCATTACGAAAAGCGCGTAAAAACAAAAAGTAATCTTTCACTTAAAAAAAAACGTAAACACAACAATGTTAGTAGATTTTAATACATTACCAGAGACCTCAAAAATTTGGATATACCAAGCAAATCGTTCTTTTTCTGATGTAGAACTAGAAGAAATAAAAGAGAAATTAAAAATTTTTATTTCTAATTGGGCTGCGCACGGTACCGATTTACAAGCGGGTTTCGAGATAAAGTATAAACGCTTTATCATTTTAGCGGTAGACCAAGGAGTACAAGCAGCAACAGGTTGTAGTGTGGATAGTTCGGTGCATTTTATTCAGCAACTAGAAAAAGAATACAATGTTGATTTAATGGATAAAATGAACGTATCCTATAAACAAGGTGAATACGTTGCTTATAAAACATTAACCGATTTTAGAAAAATGGCGAAAGATAAAGCCGTCTCTAAAAAAACGATTGTTTTTAATAACTTGGTAACCAATATTGCCGAATTTAACGAGAACTGGGAAGTTCCGGCGAGCGAAAGCTGGCATAATCGCTTTTTAAAATAATATAATTACTGCTAATTTTTATTGGCAGTAATTTTTTTCTCCACTTACTAATAAAACTGTCTTAAAGTCTTTATTTAATAATAAGAAATACACTAATTTGTCGTTGTCTAAAATGTTGCGCTTCTGTAACAGCTTTATAGATTATTATTTTATGCGAAACCTATTATATTCCCTCATATTCTTTATTTTTTCTATCTCTTTATCTGCTCAACAGTCAGGTAATCCGCTTTTGGCAAAAGATGTAAATGGTCAAAAACAATGGGTCGATAGTGTGTACAATGCCTTGACTTTAAAAGAAAAGATTGGGCAATTATATATGGTTCAAGTGTTTTCTGATCAGTCAGAAGCTAATAAAAATAAAATAATCGGACTTATAAAGGACCAAAAAATAGGAGGCATTATATACTCTAAGGGAGGCCCTGTACGTCAAGCTAAATTAAACAACGTACTACAAGCAGCTTCACAAACCCCTTTACTTATTGGTATGGATGCCGAATGGGGATTAAGTATGCGATTGGATTCTACATTTTCATTTCCTTGGAATATGACTTTAGGAGCCATTAAGGATCCCAAACTTATAGAACAAACCGGTCGCCAATTAGGAGAACACAGTAAACGTTTAGGTGTTCATTTTAATTTCGCTCCTGTGGTAGATATTAATACCAATCCTAAAAATCCTATTATTGGAAATCGTTCGTTTGGAGAAGATAGAGATAACGTTACCGAAAAAGCGATGGCCTTAATGAAAGGAATGCAAAGTGTAGGTGTATTGGCTAGTGCAAAACATTTTCCTGGTCACGGCGATACGGCAAGCGACTCTCATAAAACATTACCTACAATTACCTTCAATAAAAAACGAATAGATTCTATTGAATTATATCCCTATAGAAAATTAATAAAAGAAGGGCTATCGAGTGTTATGGTTGCGCATTTAAGCGTGCCTAGTTTAGAGGCTCGTGACGGATATCCTTCATCATTGTCAAAAACTATTGTCACAGATATTTTAAAAGAAAGATTAGGGTTTAAAGGGTTGATTTTTACCGATGCGCTGACTATGAAAGGTGTTGCCGATTTTGTAAAACCTACGTTTGACGGCGTAAATTCTGGATCAGTGAATGTTGGTGGTGAAATTGATTTAGCAGCTTTTTTAGCAGGAAATGATGTAATGCTAATGTCTGAAGATGTTGAAAAAGGCATTAATAAAATTGCTGAAGCTTACGAACGCGGTGCGATAACAGATGAACGATTACAACTTTCTGTAAAAAAAATATTGCTTGCAAAATATAAAGTAGGATTAAATAAGTACGAACCTATTGGTACAGCTAATTTAGTAGAAGACTTAAATCGTATTAAAGATTACGCCCTTTACGAAACGTTGATGGAGCAAGCTATAACAGTGGCTCACGACGATAAAAAACTATTACCTCTAAGACATCTAGAAACTAAAAATATAGCGTATGTTTCTTTAGGCGATGATGATGGCACTCCATTTTACGAGGAATTAAAAAAATATGGGAAAGTACATAAAATAGAAGATAACAATTTAGATGTTTTAATTGAAAAACTTCAAAATTATAACACGGTGATTGTAGGATTTCATAAATCTAATGACAATCCTTGGAAAGGCTACGAGTTCACCAATAAAGAACTAACGTGGCTCTATGAAATAGCACGAACAAACACTGTAATTTTAAACATTTTTACGCGTCCTTATGCCTTATTAGATTTGGAATCTATAACGAATATAGAGAGCGTTGTGGTGAGTTACCAAAACAGTAAAGTGGCGCAAGAGAAATCAGCACAACTTATTTTTGGTGCCTTTCCGGCAAAAGGGACTTTACCTGTATCAGCAGGGCCGTATTTTACAGTAGGCGATGGGATTCAGAAAAATAGTTTGAATCGTTTAGCCTATACTATTCCGGAACGGGTGGGTATGAATTCAGAAAAACTTAATAAAATAGATGCTATCGCACAATATGCCATAGATCAAAAAATGACGCCTGGAATTCAACTTCTAGTGGCTAGAAAAGGAAAAGTAATTTATAATAAAAATTTTGGAAAACACACTTACGATGGTACCAAAGTTGTAGAATCAGACGATATTTATGATATCGCTTCACTTACTAAAATTGTAGCTACTTTACCTTTGTTAATGGAGTTGGAAGACCAAGGAATTGTGTCTTTAGATAGCAAGTTATCTGATATTCTACCTTATTATAAGCATTCGAATAAGAAGAATATGACTATTAAAAAAATGCTCTCCCATTATGCCCAACTGAAACCTTGGATACCTTTTTATTATGCGACTTTAGATTCGGTCACTAATAAACCATCAAGCAAATACTACAGAACATCCAGAAAGCCAGGATTTACTACGGAAATTGCACCAAATTTATTTATGCGTGACAGTTACCAAGATTCTATTCCTAAAATTATTAAAGACACCGAGTTATTAAGTCACTTACGCTACCGTTACAGCGATTTAGCGTATTATATTATTAAGCAATACATAGAAAAACATTACGACCGACCGTTAAATGAGGTTGCTCAAGATCACTTTTATAAGTCGTTAGGCGCAAATCATACTTTATATAATCCTTATAAAACCATTTCGAACACCAAAATAGCGCCAACGGAAGTAGACGATTATTACAGATTTCAAAAGGTACAAGGTTATGTTCACGATATGGGAGCGGCAATGCAAGGCGGTGTTGGCGGACACGCGGGTGTGTTTAGTAACGCCAATGATATTGCTAAAATTATGCAAATGTATTTACAAAAAGGATACTACGGCGGTGTGCGTTATTTAAAACCAGAAACTATCGATAAGTTTAATACCTGTTATTTCTGTGAGAAAAATGTAAGGAGAGGCGTTGGTTTCGACAAACCCCAATTAGGAGAAGAAGGGCCAACGTGTGGCTGTGTATCTATGACAAGCTTTGGGCATTCAGGATTTACAGGAACTTACGCTTGGGCAGATCCAGATGAAGAAATAGTTTATGTGTTTTTAGCCAATAGAACGTACCCAAGTTCGAAAGCAAAAAATATGTTGTTAAGAGAAGATATTAGAACAGACATTCAAAAAGCTATTTACGAGGCGATTAACTAGATACTAGACATAAAAAACATTAAAAAAGGTGAAAATAGGAATAGTATGTTATCCAACGTTTGGAGGTAGTGGCGTAGTTGCTACAGAGTTAGGTTTAGAGCTTTCTAAGCGGGGCCATAATATTCATTTTATAACGTACAATCAGCCAGTTCGTTTAGAGCTCTTAGGTAATAATGTACATTATCATGAAGTGAATGTGCCAGAATATCCATTGTTTCATTACCAGCCCTACGAGTTAGCTTTATCAAGCAAATTGGTAGATATGGTGAAACTACATAAAATTGAAATACTTCATGTACATTATGCTATTCCTCACGCTTATGCAGCATATATGGCGCAAAAAATGTTGCAAGAAGACGGTATTTATATACCTTTTGTTACCACCCTTCACGGTACCGATATCACCTTGGTTGGGAGTCATCCGTTTTATAAACCAGCGGTCACCTTTAGTATCAATAAATCGAATGCTGTAACGGCAGTTTCAGAAAGCTTAAGAGAAGATACTTTGCGGTTATTTGATATTAAGAATGATATTAAAGTGATAACAAATTTTATAGATTTAAATAAATTCGATCATACTTTTACCGACTGTCAGCGTGGTATGATGGCCACCGAAGATGAAAAAATCATCACCCATATTAGTAATTTCAGACCGGTTAAACGCATATTAGATATTATAAAAACCTTTTATAATATTCAAAAAACCATTCCAGCTAAATTAATGATGGTTGGAGAAGGGCCGGAGCGCGAACCTGCCGAACGTTTATGCAGAAAATTAGGTATTACAGATAATGTCGTATTTTTCGGGAATAGTAATGAAATCGATCGTATTTTATGTTTTTCAGATTTGTTCTTATTATTAAGTGAGACCGAAAGTTTCGGGTTATCGGCTTTAGAAGCTATGGCTTCGGGCGTTCCCGTAATATCAAGTAACACGGGAGGTATTCCGGAAGTTAATGAACAAGGTTTTTCAGGGTTCTTAAGTGAGGTGGGGAATGTGGAAGAAATGAGTAAAAATGCCATTAAAATTCTTCAAGATGAAACTACGCTAAAACAATTCAAAAATAATGCTAAAGAACAAGCACGGAAATTTGATATTGCTAATATCGTTCCTCAATATGAAGCGATTTACGAAGAAACACTTAGGAATTGTAAAGAGTAAAGCTATCAATTATTACGTTTAAGACACAAAAAAAGCACTTCAATTGAAGTGCTTTTTAATTATCTGTATTTTCTGTTTTTAGAATTGGTATCTCACACCCAGCGCAATATCAAAATCGAGGTCGTTATTATCAAAACGGTCATCTCCAAACCCAAGTTCTGGTCTAAAGTCTAATGACACTAATAATGGGAAATCGAAATTATACTCGATACCTATATCACCTGCTAAGAAAACAAAAGTGTCACTATCGTCATCGTACTTATCGTATTTTTTGTAATCATCGTCAATACTATAAGCACCAAAACCAGCGCCAGGACCTGCGTACCAGTTAAAACCACCGTCAATATTCCAAACCCATTGGTAAATACCAGCCAGTTTAAAACCGTCGTAGTAGTTTCCGTCTCGCCAACCTAAATCAAGTTCTAATCTATTATTGTCTGATAACGCACGCTGATAAGAAACTTCAGCCCCAAACCCATCACTATCACCTAAACGTAAACCTATTGCATTTTTTGAAATGGTCTGTGCAGAAGCAGCAAAACCAAACCCTAAAACAGCAACAGTTAATAAAATTAATTTTTTCATATTATAAGTTGATTTTAAAATTAGTCTATCAAATTTAACCTTTAAAGTAATTGGTTGTTATGAAATTACTACTAATTTTTTGTTAACAATAGTTAGGTAATTACTGAAGAAAAACTACGATATTCGTAGTGGTAAATTAATTATGGAAGGAACGATACACAAAGCTCTCGATACATTACAACAGCAATTAAAAGGCGATTTACATTACGATAAGTTAATGCGCGTTTTGTACGCTACAGATGCTTCTGTTTATAGAATGTTACCCTTAGCTGTTGCTTTTCCTAAAACGGAAGATGATATTAGGTCACTCATTTATTTTGCTAAAACTCATAACACCTCGTTAATACCAAGAACAGCTGGTACGTCGCTCGCAGGGCAGTGCGTGGGTAAAGGCATCGTGGTTGATGTCTCTAAATATTTTACAAAAATCATCAGTTTTAATGAGACTGAAAAAACAATTACCGTGCAGCCCGGCGTAGTTCGCGATACGCTGAATAATTACTTAAAACCTTTCAATTTGTTTTTTGGCCCGAATACATCGACGTCTAATAGGTGTATGATTGGCGGAATGGTAGGAAACAATTCCTCTGGCACTACGTCTATTCAATACGGAGTGACCCGAGATAAAGTGATAGCGTTAAAAACACTATTAAGTGATGGAAGTGCTGTTGAGTTTTTTAATATGACTGCGGAAGAATTTGAAACTAAATGTAAGTTACAAACGTTAGAAGGCGCTATTTATCTATCAATTTATAATGAATTACACTCTGAAACGGTACAAAATGACATACTATCTCAGTTTCCAAAACCTGAAATACACCGAAGAAATACCGGTTATGCTCTTGATGAGTTAATTAAAACGGAAGTGTTTTCAGAATCTGATATCCCTTTTAATATCTGCAAATTATTAACTGGAAGTGAGGGCACGTTGGCCTTTACAACAGAAATTACGTTACAATTAAATGATTTACCCCCACAAGAATCTATTGTCATCGCGGCACATTTTGACAGTATTGAAAAGTGTTTAAACGCTGTGGTTCCTGTTATGAAACACCAATTGTATACCTGTGAAATGATGGATAAAACCATTTTAGAGTGTACTAAACAAAATAAAACGCAAACAGAAAATAGAACTTTTATACAAGGAGACCCAATCGCTATTTTACTCTGTGAAATAAAAGCCGAAACGCCTGAAGCCGCACAAATAAAAGCGGACGCACTCATTAAAACCATAGAAGAATCACAATTAAGTTACGCCAATAGTGTTTTATACGGTGATTCT
The DNA here is from genome assembly GCF_008086185.1 of Bizionia gelidisalsuginis. Lineage (NCBI taxonomy): Bacteria > Pseudomonadati > Bacteroidota > Flavobacteriia > Flavobacteriales > Flavobacteriaceae > Bizionia > Bizionia gelidisalsuginis. The sequence goes on along the minus strand of NZ_VSKN01000006.1, from coordinate 131,468 downwards.
ATAAACAAAGCCGCTAATTTAAGAAGCGCTGGTTTAGGTTTGCTAGGAAATATTATAGGTGATAAAAAAGCTGTTGCTTGTATTGAAGACACTGCGGTGGCTATAACCGATTTAGCAGATTATATAGCAGATTTTACAGCGTTAATGAAGCACTTTAACCAAAACGCTGTGTATTATGCACATGCCGGTGCCGGCGAATTACATTTACGTCCAATTTTAGATTTAAAGCAATCGGATGATGTTGTTCTATTTCGAGAAATTACAACGCGTGTTGCTAATTTAGTAAAGAAATATCAAGGGTCTTTTAGTGGTGAGCACGGCGATGGCATTGTAAGAGCTGAGTTTATCCCTATTATGATTGGAGCGGCGAATTACGCCATATTAAAAGGTCTTAAAACCGCTTTCGATCCTCATAATATTTTCAATCCCGGGAAAATAGTAGATGCCTTTACAATGGATGATAATTTACGTTATGAAACCAATAGGGAAGAACCTGAGATTGAGACTTTTTTAGATTTTTCTGCATCGCAAGGCATTTTACGTGAAGCTGAAAAATGTAATGGTTCTGGCGATTGTAGAAAAACGTCTGAGTTTGGTGGTACAATGTGCCCTAGTTTTCGTGCGACTTCAAATGAAAAAGACACCACAAGAGCACGAGCAAATGCATTACGTGAGTTTTTAACCACATCTACAAAACCAAATAAATTTAATCACAAGGAACTAAAAGAAGTTTTCGATTTATGTATAAGCTGCAAAGCCTGTGCTAGCGAATGCCCAAGTAGTGTGGATGTTGCTAGTTTAAAAGCTGAATTTTTATACCAATATAATAAAGACAATCCCGTAGATTTAAGGACAAAATTATTTGCTTATAACACAAAATATAATGCAATAGGGCAACAGTTTTATCGCGTCACAAATTTTATGTTCTCAAATTATATAACGTCTTCAATTATTAAAAGCGCTTTAGGTATTGCTCAAAAAAGGTCTCTGCCATTACTATCAAAAAAGAGTTTATATAAAGAGTATCAATCTCTTGTAAATAAGAGTGTTGCTATTAAATGTATTAAAACCGTTTATCTATTTAATGATGAATTCACTAATTACTTAGACACCGAAATTGGTCGCGACACAGTAACACTTTTAAGAGCGTTGCATTACGACGTAAAGCTTATTAAAAATGAAGAGTCTGGTCGGACTTTTTTATCGAAAGGGTTTCTTGAAGAAGCCAAAGTAATTGCTAATAAAAACATTGCTTTATATAAGGATATTATTACTGCAGAAACGCCGCTTATTGGTATCGAGCCATCGGCGATTTTAACCTTTAAAGATGAATATTTAAAGCTTGCTGACGATCGTGTTTTAGCAAAAAAAATCGCCGATAAAACCTTTTTAATTGAAGAGTTTTTAAGTCAGGAAATCACTTTAGGTAATATTTCAGCAGATCAATTCACCTCACAACCTAAAACTATTAAGTTTCACGGCCATTGTCACCAAAAGGCTATGAGCAATCAAATTCACAGTTTTAATGTTTTAAATTTTCCTGAGAATTATAAAGTCACTTTAATTCCTAGTGGTTGCTGTGGTATGGCAGGTAGTTTTGGTTATGAAAAGGAACATTACGATGTGAGTATGGCAATAGGAGAGCTAACGCTATTTCCAGCCGTTCGAAAAGCACCAAAAACTACTGAAATAGCAGCAAATGGTACCAGTTGTAGACATCAAATAAAAGATGGAACACAGCGCATAGCTAAACATCCCATTACTATTTTAAAAGAAGCGCTTCTTTAATAAATGCGCTAAATAATAGAAACTTCTTAATTATTGTAAACCGAATCCTATTAATTCTTGTATGTTGTTAGAAGATCCAGTAGCAGGAATGCCTAAATCTATTCCTGAATTAGCCAAAGCAGCAATAGCCGTGGCATTAATTTCGTAGTTAAAGTAAGATTCTGCTTTTATTAACCCAACGTTTTCAGCATAATAACTCGTTACAACGAACAGGTCTTGCGGTGCTAAAATAGCAACGTTAATTGGGATGCCTCCAAAATCGATAGACGTTGCAGCACCAAGACTTAAAACAATTTCAGTCGCTACGACATTAGTATAGGTTTCATCATTAACTGTTACCGAATTATAAAAACCTAAAGATTTTGTATTGACGTCATAATTAATGGTTACCGGAAAACCCTGAATATCTTGGGTAACTTGCTCACTTACAGAAAATAAATTAGTATTATTTGAAGCATTGATATCATATAAAATAGCAGAGTTTAAAGCGATATCAAAATCTATTAAATCAGTTATTCCAGCGGGTAACTCTAAGGTTCCGTTTAAGCTTAATGTGGTATTAGAACTTGTTAAAGTACCACTAACTAAAATGCCACTCATTGTACCGTTTGCAGGTAAGCCATCGTTTGCAGTAAGCGTAAAATTGTTATTATTTATACTCTCAACAGTAAGTTCGTCGGTTGAAATGATAGGATCTGTCGTTATAGAACTTTGTGCTTCTACAGTATAATTCCAATAACTATCTAAAAATGTCGGAAAATAATTGCCATATATGGACGAATTCTCAGTAGTATCAACAGTCGTATTATCATCGTCGGAACAGGATGTAGCCAAGAATAGTGCAATAAAAAGTATAAAATAATGTGTTTTTGTAGGCATATCAGTCTATTTTTTAGAATTTGTTAAATTTATAATAAAAAATAAGAATCTCATAAAATTAAACTACTATTTTTGTTTCTGTGATTTTACAATTACATTAGCACAAAAATAAACTATGGCTGGAAATTCCTTTGGAAAACTATTTAATATTACGACTTTTGGCGAATCTCATGGTGAAGCAATTGGCGGAGTAATAGACGGTTGTTTGCCGGGCATTATATTAGATCTTGAAGCGATTCAAAATGAAATGAATCGAAGAAAACCTGGGCAGTCTTCCATCGTAACCCAGCGAAAAGAACCCGACACGGTTCAGTTTCTATCTGGTGTTTTCGAAGGTAAAACAACGGGAACCCCTATTGGTTTTAGTATTAAAAATGCCAACCAGAAATCTAAAGATTATTCGCATTTAAAAGACGCCTATCGCCCAAGTCACGCCGATTATGTTTACGATAAAAAATATGGTCATCGCGATTATCGCGGTGGTGGTCGTAGTTCGGCACGAGAAACGGCTTGTCGCGTTGTAGCAGGTGCTATAGCAAAGCAAATGCTAGGGAGTATTCAAATTAATGCCTTTACCTCTTCAGTCGGTGATATTTTTATAGATAAGCCGTATCAAGACTTAGATTTTTCAAAAATAGAGTCTAACGATGTGCGGTGTCCAGATGTGGCCATTGCAGAGAAAATGATTACCCGCATAAAAGAGATTAGAAAAGAAGGCGATACCATTGGCGGTACAATTACTTGCGTATTAAAAAATGTCCCTGTTGGATTAGGAGAACCTGCATTCGATAAATTACATGCCGAATTAGGCAAAGCAATGCTATCTATAAATGCGGTAAAAGGCTTTGAATATGGTAGCGGCTTTTGTGGTGCAAAAATGAAAGGCAGCGAACATAACGATATTTTTAATCCCGATGGCAGCACCAAAACCAATTTATCTGGTGGTATACAAGGTGGTATAAGTAATGGAATGGATATTTACTTTCGTGTAGCGTTTAAACCTGTAGCCACCATTATGCAACCACAAGAGTCTATTAATGCTGAAGGTGAGAACGTTACCATTCAAGGTAAAGGCAGACATGATCCTTGTGTGGTTCCTAGAGCTGTTCCTATTGTAGAAGCAATGGCAGCCCTCGTTTTAGCAGACTACTTCCTACTTAACAAAATGTATAAATAGAAGATTACAACTACTACAAAGAAACACTAAAAACACATATGAAATTAGCATTACACTGGAAAATAATTATTGGAATGGTTTTAGGAGTCCTCTTTGGGTTTTTTATGAATACCATCGATGGGGGAAAAGATTTTGTTACTGATTGGATAAAACCGTTTGGTACCATATTTATTAATCTACTAAAACTTATTGCTGTACCTTTAATTTTAGCGTCGTTAACTAAAGGGATTTCAGATTTAAAAGATATTTCTAAAATTAAAAAAATGGGACTGCGAACCATAGGTATTTATATGGGAACAACCATTATCGCAATTGTTATCGGGTTAACTATTGTTAATACTTTAAAACCTGGTGTAGGAATGCCACAGGATACGATAGAGAAAATTAAAACGAGCTATCAAGGTTCCGCAGATATTATGATTAGCAAGGCTAATTTGCAAAAAGAAGCGGGACCATTGCAACCTTTGGTAGATGTTTTTCCTAGTAATATTTTTAATGCATTTTCTAAACCAGAAATGCTACAAGTTATCTTTTTCGCAATGTTTATGGGAATATGCCTTCTGTTAATCCCTGAGAAAAAAGCAAAACCATTAATTAAATTCTTCGACTCCCTAAATGAGGTTATTATGAAGATGGTAGACTTAATAATGCTTTTTGCTCCGTATGCCGTTTTTGCTTTATTAGCCAATGTTATTATAGCGTTCGACGATATAGAAATTTTAGTAAAATTATTGTTCTATGCAGGATGTGTACTATTAGGATTGCTTTTAATGATTGGTTTTTACCTTTTATTAATATACATCTACACAAAAAAATCACCAATGTGGTTTTTAAGTCGTTTTAGTCCTGCGCAATTACTAGCCTTTTCTACAAGTAGTAGTGCCGCGATTTTACCCGTTACAATGGAGCGCGTGGAAGAGCATTTAGGCGTCGATAAAGAGGTTTCTGGATTTGTTTTACCGGTTGGAGCGACGGTTAATATGGACGGTACCAGTTTATACCAAGGTATTGCCGCTGTTTTTATAATGCAGGTTATTTGGCCCGAAGGCTTAACATTTACCAACCAGCTGGTTATTGTTGCTACAGCACTATTAGCTTCTATTGGTAGCGCTGCGATACCTAGTGCAGGAATGGTAATGCTTGTTATTGTACTAGAATCTATAGGGTTCCCTAAGGAATTATTACCTATAGGATTAGCCTTAATTTTCGCTGTCGATAGACCTTTAGATATGTGCAGAACAGTAGTGAATGTTACAGGAGATGCAACCGTATCGATGCTAGTTGCTAAGTCTTTAGGGAAATTAAAAGATCCTAAACCTAAAGAATGGGATGACCATTATCCAAAAACTAAGAAGGCCAACTAATTCCCATTTATTTAGTATTTTAGAGTAGGGCATAAGCTTGTTTTTAATATAAAATCACACAGAGTATCTATGTTTAAAGTAACACTTTCCGAACCTGTCGTTTCAGTAGATTGGCTTTACCGGCAGTTAAAGGCTGAAAACCTCATTATTTTTGATGCCAGCATTCCTAAAATTACGGAGACTAATAATACTGTCTCTAAAGACATTCAATTACCCAATGCTCAATTTCTCAATTTAAAAGAGTGTTTCAGTGATGTTTCTAGTGCGTTTCCTAACACGATTCCTTCAGCAGAACAATTTCAAACTGAAGCTAGGAAACTAGGCGTTAATGCGGACAGCGCGATTGTAGTATACGATGATAAAGGTATTTATTCTAGTGCTCGCGTGTGGTGGTTATTTAAAACTTTTGGACATAATAATATTGCTGTTTTAGACGGCGGCCTGCCAGAATGGTTAGCACAAAATTATCCTACGGAAACGTCGAATAGTAATGCAAAACCAATAGGTGATTTTGAAACACATTTTAACCCAGATAATGTCACTTATTTTAAGGATTTAGAAAAGCTATCGCATAGTGAGAAACACACGATTGTAGATGCAAGAAGTGCGGCTAGGTTTTATAGCCAGATACCAGAACCTAGAGCGGGCCTAAGAAGCGGTACTATTCCAAATTCTAAAAATATGCCGTTCGAGGTATGTTTAGAGAATGGTAAATTAAAGCCTAAAGTAGAGCTCCAAGAAGCCTTTAAAGCGTTGTCTACAAAAGAAAACACAGTCGTTTTTAGTTGTGGATCCGGCTTAACTGCTTGCATCTTAGATTTAGCAGCAAATGTTGCAAATTATAAACACACAACAGTGTACGACGGTTCGTGGACCGAATATGGCACTTTAACACAATAAAGACTATGATAACACCTAACAATTGGTCAAAAAAAGAACTGCTAGCTTATATTCTATTATATATCGCAAATATCGATTTAGAAGAATCTAGCAACGAACGTGAATTTATTCTGAATAAAATTGACGTACAAACTTTTAAAAATATCCATAAAGAGTTTGAAGCGGATAACGATTATCAGTGCATTCAGAAAATATTAAAAAGTATCAAATCGCACGATTATTTTAGAGCGGATTATCGCGATTTGTTCGTTGATATTAAACTGATGATTTTTGCAGATGGTGACGAACATAGTATTGAAACAACGATATTTAATACGCTTAAAAAAATTATTAAAGCTGAATAGTTAATTGTCTACTAAAGGCAATATCATTTCAAAGCTGTAGCTACAGCTATTTCTACAGTCTACAGTAAACGTCTTTTTTGCTGTAAAGTAAAAAGTCTCAAAACATCACATAATTTTTTCAAATAAAAATGATTTGAACCTTATAAAGAGTAGACTACAATCTTTATAAGAACTTAATTCATTCCTAATTAATAGAAATTAGGGTTAAGCTAATTAGTGGTGTTTTGAGACTTTAATACTTTAAGATAGGGTTAATATAATGGTAAATATAAGTATTACAAAGTTATACTTCGTAAACTATATCAGTTAATACGTAAGGTGTAGAAGGTTTTAAGTAAATACTTTTTAAAACCTTCTACACCTCTTGTTTCAGACTACTATTTTATGCTTTTTTTTAACGAACGAACAGTTTTTTGTAGGATGAGATAATCTGTTTATCAGAATGTAACTCATCGATTAAATCTGCATTTTTTAGGGGTTAATCAAATAGTTTTGTGTTTCAACGATTAAATTGTATCCTCTTGTAGAACGCCCATATCTTTGCAGTATTAAACAACAATAACACTTGTATTTATGAAATTATTATCGACAGTATTTTTCTTATTATTTGTTTCTTTCGCTTCAGCTCAAGATGCACCAAATGATTTGAATAGTAGTAATAGTTCTATTGAAACTGAAAAAGCTAGCGACGCTAAAAGTAATACAGTTGTAATTAGTGTTAGAGGTATTAAGACTATGGAAGAGATCGATATTGAGAACTACAACAAGTCTACATACATAAAAATGATTTCCACTCAAAAAAGAAAAAGTAAGATAAGTTAGTTTATAAAATAGTGCCAATCTAAGTAAACTATAATAAGAAAAGCCTAAATTTTAATAATTCAGGCTTTTTTTATGCGTTAGTTTTTCCAATGAATTTCGATTGCAATTCGGGAGAAGGTATCATACATTGCTCTTTTTTACCGTACCATTTGTATCTGTTTTTTGCAACAAAATCATAAACCATATTGCGAATACAAGCGGGGAAAATTAAAAAGACAGGTAACACATTTACAGGGAAACCAAGATGTTTTGCAATTCGTAAAGCGGCTGTAGATTTTGTGTACATTCCCTTTCCTGGACTATATAGTAATATGGAGTCGGTTTTTAAAGGGTCTATATTAAATTTCGTTATCATCTCTCTACCAACATCGCTCTGTAGCGTTGCGAATAGAAAGGTATTGTTTTTATCACGACGAATTACATATTGAATAGAAGTATTGCACAAATTACAAACACCATCAAATAAGATAAGTTGTTTATGTTTAGGAATTGATATCATTTTTTAAGTGTTACAGCTTCAACTAATTCTAATAAATCCATACTAACAATCGTAGTAAATAAACCGTAATTAACAGTGGCTTTATTTTTCTCAATCCTATCGATACTACCCACCGATCGGCCGTCTTGCATTCTTACACGATAGCCTACTTTTAAAATGGGTTTTGGTTTCTCTACAACAATGGCTTTTTCTTTAGCTTTCTTTTTCTTTTCACGAATAACGTCAACTTTCTTTTCTGCTTCCTTTTTTACTTGTGTTACTTTTTCTTTAGTAATTTTTTTCTCTTTGGCTGTTACTTTCTTGCGTTTAGAATTTTCTATTTGAACTAATTTAAATAGCTCACCCATTAGTTCTTTCTTACGATTGTTTTCGAAGAAGCTTTCAGCAATATCATTTACTTTCTGACCTAAATAAATTAAACGCTGATTATCGTCGTATAATTCTTGATAGCTTTCTAACTTTTTCTGAATCTTCTCATTAATACCTTCTAGTTTATCAGCTTCTGTTTGTTTTTTCTTTTCGTTAATTTTTAAGGATTCCGAGGTTTTCTCTAAACGCGAACGTTCCTTTTGAAGCTTTGCAATGGTGGCATCAAAACGTACTTTACTCCGTTCAATTTTCTTTTTCGCCCTATTAATTAAGCCATAAGGAATACCATTTTTTTGTGCGACTTCAAAGGTAAAAGAACTACCGGGTTGCCCTAAAGCTAAACGGTACATAGGTTCTAAAGTACGCTCGTTAAACATCATATTTGCATTAATCATTTCTGGCTTTTCACTGGCTAGAATTTTTAAATTAGCGTAATGGGTAGTAATTATACCGAAAGCATTTCTAGCATAAAACTCTTCTAAAAACGTTTCAGCTAAAGCCCCTCCGAGTTCAGGATCGGATCCGGTTCCAAATTCATCAATTAAAAACAAAGTGTTTTTATTACATTTCTTTAAAAAGAAATTCATCTGTTTTAATCGATAGCTATAGGTACTTAATTGATTTTCTATGGATTGATTATCGCCAATATCGGTTAAAATACGATCAAAAACACTCACTTTACTACGTTCATGAACCGGAATTAAGAGTCCGCTTTGAAACATTAACTGTAATAATCCCACCGTTTTAAGCGTGATACTTTTTCCGCCTGCATTTGGGCCAGAGATTACGATAATACGACTCTCTTGGTCTAATTCTATAGTTTGCGGGTACGTTTTCTGTTTCTTCTTTAAATTGTTTAAATAGAGTAGTGGGTGATAAGCATCTCGAAGATAGACGTTTTTTTCTTCGGTAATTTCGGGTAAAATCCCATCTATAGACCTTGCATATCTCGCTTTGGCTGAAATAACATCCATCTCAGTTAGAAACAATTGATAATTTTCAATTAGAGGTAAGTAATCGCGTAAAAAGTTCGTTAATTGCTTTAAAATTCTGACGATTTCTTCGCTTTCTTCATATTCTAAATTGTTTAATTCTCGCGTATGAAGTAAAGTCGTTTCGGGTTCTATATAAACAATACTACCCGTTTTGCTTCCACCCATAATAGCGCCTTTCACCTTGCGGCGGTGCATTGCTTTTACAGCTAAAACACGCTTATTATCGACTACAGATTCTCGAATATCGTCTAAATACTCAAGATTATGATACATATTTAAAGCCGATGTAAAACTTGAATTTATTTTACCTTTAAGCTTATTTATATTTTGACGAATAGCGTTTAATAATGGCGACGCATTATCTTTAACATCATTAAATCGATCAATGACAGCGTCTATAGATTCAATAAGCGCTTTAGTGATTTCTATTTGAGAGGAAAAGGCTTTTAACCCCGGATAGTAAATTTCAAACTTCTTTAAGAATTTTACAATCTCGTTACACGTAAGCGAAATGGAAACTATTTTTTTAAGACTGTGAGGTTCTAAAAATGTGTTTTCAATTTTAAGTAATTGTAATTCCTTAGAAATGGTATCGAAACCGTGATTTGGGATGCGATTATCGTTATAAAAAGAAGAGAGGTATTCGTTGGTGACTTGTAACTCTTTAAGAAGCTGTTCTTTGTTCTTAAACGGCGCAATATCTAAGGTTTTTAAATGACCCAGATGCGTAACACAGTGCTCGCTCACTTGTTCTAAAACCGTTGAAAACTCTAAATCTTGTAATGTTTTTTCGTGAATACTTATCATTAGTTTCTTCGCATATGCGGTACATTCGCTTTGTTAATTTCTTTTTTTTAAATAATAACAAAGTTACGTATTCCTATTTAAATGATACACTTTTAGAACAGTTTGCTTTACTTAGTTTTAGCCTCCATATTCTCCATTTTATTAGATTTCTTAAATGTTATGTTTTATAGATACACCGATACCGTCATTACTACTAAAGTAAATACAATTAAAACAATAAATAACGGCATAATAAACTTTAACCATTTATTAAAGCCCACTTTTACAACCGCTAGAGACGCTAAAATTAATCCTGTTGGGTTAATTAAATAGAATAAACCCAATCCATATTGGTAAGCGTTAACCACTATTTCACGACCAACATTTACGGTATCGGCAAGAGGTGACATAATAGGCATAGTTAATACCGCCATCCCAGAGGAACTCGGGATAAAAAATGAAAGCCCGGCGTAAATAATAGTAATAACACTGGCAAACAAACCTTTAGACATTCCTTCGGTTATACCGCTGGCATAATACAACATCGTGTCACTAATTAAACCATCGGCCATAATGACTGTTACGCCACGTGCAATACCAATTATTAAGGCAACTCCCAATAAATCGGCAGCTCCTTTAACAAATGTTTCAACAAAATCAGATTCGCTAATTTGAGTTATAATACCAATTAAAATAGCACCAACTAAAAAGGTAGATGTCATTTCTAAAAACCACCAGTCTAACAACGATACACCAATAATCATTACTAAAAAGCAAAGCGCGAATACTAATAGCGCTAAACGTAAACGTAATGTAAAAGTTACTGTGTGGTCTTTTTTCTCTCCAAAAAGAGCTTCAATTTGCTCCTTTTGATCGTAAATTATAGATTTTGTAGGATCGTTTTTTACACGTTTGGCATAACGCATAATGTAAAAAATGCAAATCGACAAGCAACTTACTAACATAAACACACGACCAGGCAACCCAGTTGTCCAACTTATTCCAGCAGAATCGCTCGCAATAATTGTGCTAAAAGGGTTTATCGTCGAGCACATTGTACCAATTGAAGAACCTATAAAAATGCAAGCAATTCCTACTAAAGCGTCGTATTTAGCGGCGAGAAAAACAGGAATTAAAATAGGGAAGAAGGCAATGGTTTCTTCGGCAAGCCCAAAAGTAGTTCCTCCTGCAGCCACCAAAGTGGTTACCAAAATGATTAAAATGAATTCTCTACCTTTTAAAATACGCGCTAACCAAGAAATTCCAGCATCGAAAGCCCCGGTACTATTAATAATACCAATTAAACCTCCAATAATTAAAACAAGGAAAATAATATCGGCAGCTTCAATAATTCCTCTAATAGGCGATTTAATAAAATCGGTTATTCCTTGTGGTTTCGCTTCTAATTCTCGGTAAGTATTGGGTATATTAATGGCTTTGTAAATGTCGCCACTCGTAAATTTTTCTAATGGAATTTTTATCGATAATCCGTCTAAAGTTGCTTGGGTTGCAGGTAAGGTCTTCGTTTCATCTTTAGCGACTTCAATAAATGTACTTGAAGCGGAATCGTAAGCTAATGTATTGTATTTTCCGGCAGGAATTAACCATGTTAGTAAGGTTACCAAAGCAGCAATAATTAATAAAATAGTTTGTGCTGTAGGAAATTTTATATTTTTCATATTCAAAATACTGATAGAACGACGTCGTTAATTAATCTGCAAATTTAAAATTCTAAAAAAGTAAAGCCCTATAAAAAGCAATAATTATTTTATAATTTTAAAGATAGTACTATTTTAGAGTTTTATAATTTACAACCCGAAGACCTTATGCAATTAACACTACCAGAGAGTTGGAGTTTTTTTCTAAAAGATGAACTGCAAAAGCCATATTTTCTTAATTTAATAGCGTTTATTAAGGAACAATATGCAACAACAGATTGTTTCCCTGCGGAAGAAGACGTTTTTAAAGCGTTCGAAATATGTACGTTTAGCGCGGTTAAAGTAGTTATAATTGGTCAAGATCCTTACCATAATTTTAATCAAGCGAATGGATTGTGTTTTAGCGTAAATGATGGGGTATCGCACCCACCGTCTCTAATTAATATTTTTAAAGAAATTAACACCGATTTAGGAAAGGCGTACCCCGTATCAGGAAATTTAGAACGTTGGGCGCAACAGGGCGTATTTTTGTTAAATGCAACGTTAACAGTTCGTGCTCACGAAGCAGCAAGTCACCAAAAAAAAGGATGGGAACCATTTACCGATGCTGTGATTAAAACAATAAGTACACATAATAAAAAGGTGATTTTTTTACTTTGGGGTGGATTTGCAAAGAAAAAGGCTAAATTAATTGACGCTAGCAAACATACTATTTTAACGTCTGGTCATCCGTCTCCACTTAGCGCCAACCGTGGCTATTGGTTTGGAAATTCACATTTTAGTCAAGTGAATACACTCTTAGAAGATCAAGGTAAGACAACGATTGACTGGTAATTTGCGACTAGTTCACTCGTTAATTGATGGTAAATATATAGCGCCCTTCAGTATTTGAATTCACAATTTTAGTGGTGATATTTAGTGTTCCAAATTCGTTAGTTGTGTAGATTCCAATTTTTCCGTTATAAGTGTTAAAATCACCTCCAATATAATACGTTCCTGCCTCCAACACTGTTACACCGAATTTATTTTTATACGTGTTTTCTGTAAGCACAGTTTTTAATTGTAGATAGGGGTTGTTCGGGTCTTCAACAACAAAGACAGAACCTTCAATTGTTGTTATGCTATCATCATTTAAGGTTATCCTATCAAAATTCCCGTAACTATTTAGTTTATAAACCAAAAGGCTGTAAGTTATAGGTTCACCGGATTGTGTGAAATCGCTAATCGAAATATTTTCATTAGTGGTCGTACTTTGCGTATCGCTAATTGCAGTTTCAAAATATAAAGTGTCTCCTAGATTTAAAGTACTCACGTTGCCTTCCACAGAAAGTAAAGCATCATTTTCTACGGTGTAATTATGACCGTTGTAATCGTCTTCTTCCGGGCAACAAAGGCCCGCGCAAAGTGCGATAGTCGTTAGTAGGATTGCAGATGTTATTTTCATAGCCATTTATGTGTTGTTAGCGCACTATGCAGCTCGCTTTTTTTAGTATAAATGTATTATAATTTCTCTACTAAATCTTTGTAATCTAATTTTTTAGGAATAATATCTAAAGCTAATAATTGATCTTGAACTTTATTAATTGTAGGCTCATCGATAAGCGTTTGTGACCACTCGGTAAGCGACAACCATTGCTGTACATCTTCAATCTCTTGTTTATAACGCTGAGCAATCATTTTATCAATATTCGGGATATTTTTAAAATCTACAGTTGTGTTATTAATAATATCTAAAATAGTTTTAACGACGTCGCGATTGGTTTCTAAAAATTCTTCGCGTACGGCAATTACGAAACAAGGCCAAGGAGTAGGGCAGTTACCGATGCGCTTAAATGTACCGTTATCTACTAATGGTTTCGTGGTAAATTTCTCCCACATAAAATAATCGGCGGTACCTTCTGTTAAACCTTCTACAGCACCATCTAGATTTTTTATAACTTCAAAATCTAGATCTTCTTCTAAATTCCAATCGTTGTTTTTCGCATTAACGTAAGTCATTAAATGTGAGCCAGAACCATATCTACTTATTGCTGCTTTAGTACCTCTTAAGTCTTTTATGGATTTAAAACCTGATTGATCGGCAACGTGAATTCCCCAAATTAGAGGTGTTTGAATAAACGTTTGTACAATTTTACTTCTATTTCCTGCAATAATATCGGCGATAATACCTTCGGTTAAAATAACCGCCATATCAATGTCTCCATTTCTAAGCGCATTATTCATTTCACCTGTGCCACCAAAATAGTTATGCCAGCGCAAGTTAATATCCGCGTCCTTGTACTCTCCATTTTTTAAACCTAAATACCAAGGCAAATTAAAATGTTCCGGAACCCCTCCAATTTTTACTTTTTTCATTATAATGTGTCTATTCCTTTTCTACGGAATTCTGTATTAAATATTAGTCTACTAATTTATCTAAAGTATAGTGTATTAAACTATCAATGGTGCTTTTAGCATTTTTTGTAAACTCTCCATTGGCGCGATTGGCAATTATAGCGTTCATAGACACGGCACGATGACCTAAAAGCTTCGATAATCCATAAATACCGGCAGTTTCCATTTCTAAATTTGTAATGGCTTGTCCTTCAAAATTAAAGTTAGCTAATTTATCGTTTAAAGTATCATCTTGCAAGGCTAATCGTAATACTCGGCCCTGCGGACCATAAAAACCAGCGTTGGTTGCGGTAAATCCTGAATGTGTTTTATCTGAATTTAACTGTTTAAATAATATGTCATCGCATTTTACGACATACGGACTCGATTTTTGATCGCACCATTGGGTGTGTTCTATTAAAGCTTCAGAAATATTTTTATACTGTACCGCATCACTTTTATAGAAATGAAGTAAGCTGTCGAACCCTACAGCGTACTCACTTATTAAAAACGAATCGATAGGAATGTTATTTTGAATAGAGCCCGAAGTACCTATTCTAATAATATCTAACGTCGTTAATTCTTTTTTAATTTTACGCGTTTCAAAATCTATGTTAGCTAAAGCGTCTAATTCATTTAAAACAATATCAATATTATCTGTGCCAATACCTGTAGAAATTACAGTTATCGGTTTATTTTTATACACCCCCGTTTGCGTATGAAATTCACGTTTACGTGTTTTAAAACGCACACTATCGAAATACTTTGTCACGTCATCGACACGATCGGGGTCGCCAACAGTAATCACCGTTTTAGCCAAATGTTCCGGACGAATATTTAAGTGGTAAACGCTACCATCTGGATTTAAAATTAATTCTGATTCTTTAATGGGCATTTAAGGTTGTTTTTATAAGTTTATTCTGATCTTTAAAATAGGTAAATTCGCATTTTCTAACGCCGCCGTATTCCATATCTGTATCGATAGTATTAAAGACATTTTTTTGATGCTCTATAAGCAAATAACCATCTCTGTTTAGTATTAATTCATCTTTCGTTTCTGTATAAAACGACTCTAAGCTATTAACAATACGTTCTATTTGCAAATCACTATAGCCATAAAAGCCTTGATAATGCAGTACATAACCAGAGAGGTGATGCCTTGAATTGATAGTATGGGTATTAATTAATTTAAGAATGTTATACTCCAAAGTATTTAAGCCACTTCTTGTATCTGCAAAACGCCTTAAATGTGCTTTTAGACAGTTACTTAAATATATAAAATTAGACGGTCTAACAATTAAAGGAATTAACAAATTATGATTGTTCCCACAATATATGGACCACGCCTTTTCGGCAAGTGAAATGTCGTCTACCGTTAGTCTTATTTTATTAGTATAATGTTCTTTAAGTAGCTGTGGCGTTAATTGCGACAATCCTTTCAAGACTTTTTCGTTATCAATGCGCCCGCTACAAACCAGATATAAGGGAATAATCGCTTTTTTTTGCATTATCAGACTGATAATGGCTATTAAATTTATATGGCAAAATAAATCGTATTCAAACCAAAGAACGACACGTTTATAAGTGTTAATATGGTCTAACCGGTGTATTTCAGAAATAAATTCGTCTTCCTTATAATCGAAACCATACGTGTTTTTAAAAAACGCTTTACGTAAGTCTAAAAACTTAGCAGAGGTAACATCTTTTACCGTTGGACCTTCACATAACATTTCGTCCCACGATAACATATCACCTTCAAAATTAAGTTTTTGAAGATATTTAGTTAAGATTTCGCCATTTGTGATATGTAATGTGTTCTCTGACATTTATTAACCGCCAACGCGTTTTACATTAAATCCTTTATCTTTTAGTATAGACATTATCTTATCGCGATAATCACCCTGAATAATTATCTTATCATCTTTAAAACTCCCTCCAACACTTAGCGTTTGTTTTAATTCTTTGGCTAACATTTTAAAATCCTCAGTAGCTCCGGCATACCCATCTATAATCGTGGTGGGTTTTCCTTTACGCTTTTCGTATTTACATAAAATAGGATCCTCTTGAATCCAAATATTAGAAGATTCTTCAACTGATTTATCTTCAGTTATAGAAGCCTCGTGCTCTGGAAAAAGTGATTTCAATTGGTCTTGTAAATCCATTGTATTTTCAATAGTGAATTGTAATTGCTAAAAGCGATTACATTTCGGTTTTAATTATTTTTTAATCAATCCTAATTCAATAAGGCGTTCATTCAAAAAATCGCCAGCAGTAATATTCTCAAATTGCTTCGGATGTTTGTCATCGATACAACCGTCTAAAACATCCAATTTCATTTCACTAATAGGATGCATAAAAAACGGAATCGAATAACGCGATGTTCCCCATTGATCTTGTGGCGGATTAATGACTCTATGAATGGTCGATTTTAATTTATTATTAGTGAGTCGCGATAACATATCTCCCACATTAATCATTATTTCATCGGGCCCTGCAATAGCATCTATCCATTCGCCATCGTTATTTTTTACTTGTAAACCGCGACCTTGGGCTCCCATTAAAAGGGTAATTAAATTAATATCTCCGTGTGCTGCTGCACGTTCGGCTGCCTTAGGCTCTTCAGTAATTGGTGGATAATGTATAGGTCTTAAAATAGAGTTTCCGTTGTGTATATATTGGTCAAAATAGGTTTCTTCTAGCTCTAAATATAAAGCCAAAGCCCTAAGCACATATTTTGCGGTTTTTTCTAACCTTCCGTAGGCTTCTTTTCCCACGTCATTAAAGTCTTCCAGCTCCTTTACGTAAACGTTATCGGGGTAGGCATTCGCGAGTTCTGGGTTATCCTCCACGTATTGTCCGAAATGCCAAAACTCCTTTAAATCGCCTTCTTTTTTACCTTTAGCACTTTCTTTCCCAAACGACACATAGCCACGTTGCCCACCAATACCTTCAATTTCATAATTGTGTTTTACTTCTAACGGTAATTCGAAAAAGTTTTTTATCTCTCCATAAAGTCTCTCTACAAGAGTTTCATCTAAAAAATGTCCTTTTAGAGCCACAAAACCAATGTCTTGATACGCAATACCAATTTCATTTATAAACTGCTGCTTTCTTTCAGGATCTCCCGAAATAAAATCTTCTAAATTAACGCTAGGTATACTATTCATTTATGCTCGTTTTTAATGTCAATTATTAATACAAATGTAAAGAAAACATAGCAAAGTTTATAATCCATATTTTTAACGCCCTTTTAATAGTATTACGGCAAATATGCTATATTTGAAAAACGATTAGTATGAACACAATTTCAGAAATGAAAAGCAAAATAGAATATAAAAGGGCGTCTCTAAGCAACGCTACACTTTTAGAATTATACAAAGCAATGTTAAAACCTCGCGTGATCGAGGAGAAAATGTTAATTTTATTACGGCAAGGTAAAATTAGCAAATGGTTTAGTGGTATTGGCCAAGAAGCCATTTCTATAGGAGTCACGTTGGCTATGAACGACGACGAGTATATTTTACCAATGCACCGTAATTTAGGTGTGTTTACCGCGCGTAACATTCCGTTGCACCGTTTATTCTCACAATGGCAAGGTAAGGCCTCGGGGTTTACAAAAGGTCGCGACCGTAGTTTCCATTTTGGAACCCAAGAATTTAAAATCGTAGGTATGATATCTCACTTAGGGCCACAATTAGGGGTTGCCGATGGGATTGCATTAGCGAGTAAACTAAAAAATAAAAATCAAGCCACAGCTGTATTTACAGGAGAAGGCGGAACCAGCGAAGGCGATTTCCACGAGGCTTTAAACGTCGCTTCAGTATGGCAATTACCCGTTTTGTTTTGTATCGAAAATAACGGTTATGGTTTGTCTACACCAACAAGTGAGCAATATAATTGTAAGGATTTAGCTGATAGAGCTATTGGGTATGGTATAGAATCTCATATTATTGATGGAAATAATATTATTGAAGTCTATACTAAGGTTTCAGAATTAGCAAAAAGCATTAGAAGTAATCCACGACCAATTTTAATTGAATTTAAAACTTTTAGAATGCGTGGTCACGAAGAGGCGAGCGGTACAAAATATGTCCCACAAGATCTTATAGATATATGGGCAGAAAAAGATCCAATAAATAATTTTAAGCATTTTTTAATTGAAGAGCAAATTTTAACAGAAGCGGTAGACTTGCGTTTAAAAGCTGAGTTTAAAGCGGAAATTGATACCGCTTTAAAGCGTGCAGGAGCCGAAGAAGAAATTGAAGCTTCTGAAACTAATGAGTTAAATGATGTTTATAAAAAATTTGAATACCAGGAGTTTAAAGAAAATTCAATCACTGAAGAATTACGCTTAATTGATGCCATCTCTCAAGGTCTGAAGCAATCTATGGAACGCCATGAAGATTTAGTGATTATGGGTCAAGATGTTGCCGAATATGGTGGTGTTTTTAAAATTACCGATGGTTTTGTCGAACAGTTTGGAAAAGACAGAGTGCGTAACACGCCCATTTGTGAGTCGGCAATTATTGAAACGGGAATGGGCTTATCTATCGCCGGAATTAAAAGTGTAGTCGAACTGCAATTTAGTGACTTTGTAACCTCAGGATTCAATCCGGTGGTTAATTATTTGGCAAAATCGCATTACCGCTGGAACCAAAATGCGGACGTTGTTTTACGTATGCCTTGTGGCGCAGGAGTTGCGGCCGGACCGTTTCATTCGCAAACCAATGAGGCCTGGTTTACAAAAACACCGGGTTTAAAGGTTGTTTACCCAGCATTCCCCAGAGATGCTAAAGGATTACTTGCTACCGCTATTAACGACCCAAACCCCGTATTATTCTTCGAGCATAAAGCCTTGTACAGAAGTATTCGTCAGGAAGTACCCACCGATTATTTTACAATTCCATTTGGTAAAGCTGCGTTGTTAAGTGAAGGAGACGAGGTCACCGTTATTGCTTATGGCGCCGCAGTACATTGGGCATTAAACACACTAGAAAAACACCCAAATATAAAGGCCGATGTTCTCGATTTACGAACGCTTCAGCCTTTAGATACCGATTCTATTTATAGATCGGTTAAGAAAACAGGTCGCGCTATTATTTTACAAGAAGACTCGCTTTTTGGTGGTATCGCTAGTGATATTTCAGCATTACTAATGGAACATTGCTTCGAGTATTTAGACGCTCCGGTAAAACGAGTGGCTAGTTTAGACACGCCAATTCCTTTTATTAATCAATTAGAAGATCAATATTTATCACGCGATAAATTCGAAGCTGAATTACTAGCACTTTTAGATTATTAAAAAGCGAGACATAAAACAATTTTTTAAACAGCCTTTAAATATAGATTTATAGGCTGTTTTACTTTTCATAAATCCTAAAAATACGAGCCAGAAACCAATTTTATGTTTTTATTTACAGTTAGGTATGGTTTTTGGTTTATTTTAGTTTCAAAGATGTAATTAATTAATGAAATTTAGATTTGCTTTTTTATTTATAGTAGTGTGTGCGTTCCGTTTGAGTGCGCAGGTGGATCGTGAAAACACCTCTATTATTATTCCAGCTGAAGCGGTTGAAGACCCAAAGGAAGACAACGAGCTTATTATAAATCCTGAACCTGTTTTTGGGGCGACACCAGCCGCGTCTAATACTGAGGTAAAAATCCCTAAGAAAGAAGAACTACCAGTGGCAAGACGTCGTAATTTTTCGATTACAAATGAAACTAAATTTAGAAACCCTGCCGAGTTATACCAAGACCAATTAAAGAATGCGCTAAAATTGCGACCAGACGATGAGCGCCGTCAAAACGGAAGCACAGTTACGCAGTATTTAGGCGAATTTAGTACCAGTGCAGCGCGTGTTAACATTGTATATCGCGATCATCAATACCCTGATGGCGATTTAATTCGGGTATATGTAAATGGAGAAATGGTTAGAGAACGCGTGTTATTAGAAACACACTTTAAAGGATTGTTTTTAACCTTAGAACCAGGATTAAATGTTATTGATTTTGAAGCTCTAAACCAAGGCTCTAGCGGGCCAAATACAGCACAGTTTGAAGTGTTGGATGACAAAGGAATTGTGATCTCTTCAAATCAATGGAATTTAGCCACAGGAGTAAAAGCAACTATAACGCTTGTAAAAGAAGAAGATAGCGTAAAAAACGAATAAAATATTTTTTTTCGTTTTAACGCAACAAATTCGTACTTTTGTAAATAATAGATTATCAATTTTTAATTTTAAGTAACAAATATTCAAAAAAAATAATGGCAAAGTCGCAACAGACATTTAACAAATTAGAAAAAGAAAAAAAACGCCTCAAGAAGAGAGAGGAGAAAAGAAAGAAGATGGATGCTCGTAAAGCTGAATCTACTGAAAATGGAACTTCGGGAATACCTATGGCCTATGTAGATTTTAATGGTAACCTAACGGATACACCACCAAATCCAGAGGACAAAGTAAAGGTGAAAGCGAAAAACATCGTTTTAGGAGTGCCTAGAAGAGAAGAAGGAGATGAGGAAGAAGTAGATCCAATCCACAAAGGAAAAGTGTCGTTTTACGACTCTTCTAAAGGATTTGGTTTTATTATTGATGCACTAGATAGTGAAAAATACTTTTGTCACGTTAGCGGATTAATCGATGAGATTGCTGAAAACGATAAAGTACAATTTGAACTAGAGAAAGGAATGAAGGGCCTAAATGCCGTTCGTGTTAAGAAAATATAACAATAACAACCATAAATTAAAAAACCTCGATTTTATATAAATCGAGGTTTTTTGGTTTTGAATGATAGTTATTATTGAGGATTTAAATTATTATAATCTAAGCCCTTATCCGTTTCTTTTTTTGTGTTCTTTCTCTCTTTTTTATTATCTCTAGTATTTTCTTTATCAACGGCTTCAGCGTTTGTCTTGTCTTCGCTAAAATCGTCCTTTGCATCATCAGTTCTTGGTCCCATTTTTTTACTTCCATGAGAGCTCGGTAATTCAAACAATTCTAAATCGAAATATGGTACAGCTGCTAAAAAGTGATCGAATAAATCCGACATAATATATTCGTAATTTTTCCAACGTTTATCACTACTAAAGGCATAAATCTCCAGTGGAATACCTTGCGTTGTAGGTTGTAACTGTCGCGCCATTGCAATCATCTCTTTATTTAAAGCTGGATGATTTTCGAGCGATGTTTGTATGTACTTTCTAAACACACCAATATTCGTTAAGTTTCTTCCGTTTAGCAATAACTCTTTATTAATATTGTTATCGGTGTTATACGATTTTATTTTATCTTGACGTTGTGCAACATAATCAGAAATTAACTGAATTTCCTTTAAGCGTTCTATATCAGCATCTGTTAAATACTTAATACTACTTTGCTTAATTAACATATGCCTTTTAATACGTCGACCACCAGAAGTTGTCATTCCTCTCCAGTTTTTAAACGAATCAGAAATTAAAGCATAAGTGGGTATTGTAGTGATAGTTTTATCGAAATTCTGGACCTTTACCGTCGATAGATTTATCTCTATTACATCCCCATCAGCTTCAAACTTTTCGAAGGTAATCCAGTCACCAATGCGGACCATATCATTAATAGCCACTTGAATACTCGCTACGAAACCTAAGATAGTGTCTTTAAAAATTAATAAAATAACAGCCGAAATAGCTCCCAACCCCGTTAAAAACCTCCATACATCTATACCGCTTACAACGGCCAAAGCAAAAATGATTCCGCTAAACCAAGCGAAAATCATAAATACCTGAATGTAACTATCTATGGGCTTATCTCTTAATCGTGGTAAGGTTTTAAAATAGCTATTTAACGATTGCAAAATACTCCTCACAATCCATAAAACCATTATAATCCCTAATACTAACAGAGCTCTTAAAAAGAAATGATTAGCATCGTCAAAATGATAAAAAACAACCGGAACAAATTTTAAGGCAACAATAAAGGGAATAATATGTGCTAAATTTCTTGGCACGTGGTGACTCAACAAAATATCATCAAAATTGGTTTTTGTTGATGAAGAAAAGCGCGAAAACAATGAAATTAAAACGCGTCGCGTTATTCTATCGATCACATACAATAGCAAAAGTAAAATAACTATCATTGCTAATAAGTTTAAATACAACGCCAGTGTTTCTGGAATATGAAATTTTATAAAGTAATCGTAAAAAAAAGTAGCTAGTGTTTCTTTCATTGAAAATTATTCTTTAAACGTAAAAATACTGCGTTTTATAGAGATTATAGTGTTTTACACCTTAAAGATTAGTTAAAACACTGTGTAAACACCCTAACTTCAAGCTTTTATTATTTTAATAAATAGTTAGGCATTTTATCGTTGTTTTATGTTATGAAATTAGTAAGATCTAAATCTTCCACGGCACCTATAGGGAGTGTTTTTAAATGAATATTGCCAACACGTATGCGCACCAAACGCAAAGTAGAACAACCAACAGCACTCGTCATTTTTCGTACTTGTCTAAATTTACCTTCGGTTAAAGTTACTGATATCCAAGTGGTCGGACCGTGTCGCTCGTCACGAATTTTCTTTTGTCTCTCAGGAAGGTTGGGAGCGTGGTCTAGTTTAAATACGTTGCACGGTTTTGTTTGGTATTTTTTACCATTAAAACCTATTTCGACACCGTTGCATAATTGGAGTATGTCTTCCTCAGAAATTGCGCCATCTACTAACGCATAATATTCTTTTTCGATGGACGAACTATTTATAAAATTACTTAATTTACCATTGGTTGTAAGCAATAGTAGGCCTTCGCTTTTCTCGTCTAATCGCCCAATAGGCATAGTATTTTCTGGAAAATCACTGAGCTCACCTAAAAATCGTTTGCGCTTTTGTTGCGTAGAATTACTAGCAAACTGACTAAGCATTCCGTAAGGTTTATACATTTTAAAATGCTGATGTTTACGCGCCATTTAAAATACTGTAAACTAATGCTTTTGTTAATGTCTGTCCGTTTGCTTTTTCGCGAATAGCAGCGTACGAAAATCTAAAATCACATCCCGCTTTGTAGGCACTACACCCATACGCTGTTTTCCCTTTTATAATGATCCCTGTTTTACATTTCGGACAACTATTTACTTCTAACGATTCTTTTGAAGTGGTTTTTGAAACACTTTTTTTCGGTTCTAGTTTTAATTTGAATGCCTCATCAAAGCGCAACAAACCTTCAACTAAAGCCTCATTTACCTTAAAACCTTTCAAATTTACCGTCGATCCCTTGCTTAATAATCTTAAATATTGATTGGAAGAAATTTTCTTTTCACCAAAACTAAAAGGCAATACAAAATCGCAACTTTTACCATATAAATTACAGCCGTAAGCACTTTTTCCTTTTACTAATTGTCCGTTTTTACATTTCGGACATTCATAACCAACAATTCCTTTTTGCGAAGGTTTTGCCGTTGTTTTTGATTCTGACTTTGTTTTTATACCCAGTTTCGTTATCGCATTATTGGTATAAGAAATATTGGCTTTAACGGTTTCACTGCGCACATCGTACACCAAGCGGTCTACCATTTGCTTCATATTTTTAATGAACGCTCCAGCACTGTAGGCCCCTTTTTCAATATCTTTTAATTGTTTTTCCCATAAACCGGTTAATTGAGCCGATTTAAGCATATCATTTTGAATAATATCAATTAACTGGATACCCGTAAGCGTAGGTAGGACTTGTTTTTTATTGCGCTTTATGTATTTGCGTCTAAAGAGTGTTTCTATAATATTGGCACGTGTAGACGGCCGGCCAATACCGTTTTCTTTCATTAAATCCCTGAGCTCATCGTCATCTACTTGCTTACCTGCAGTTTCCATTGCTCTCAATAATGTGGCCTCGGTAAACTGTTTTGGTGGCTTGGTTTCCTTTTCTAAAAACGACGGTTCGTGCGGCCCTTTTTCACCTTTAGTAAAACTCGGTAACAGTCCCGCTTCTTTGGTTTTAGAATCGGCAGATTCAAAAACAACACGCCAGCCTTTACTCAATATTTCTTTTCCAGTGGTTTTAAAGTTAACCGTATCTGCTTTACCTATTACCGTTGTATTTGCTACTTTACAATCGTCATAAAACACAGCAATAAAACGGCGCGTAATGATATCGTAAACCTGTTGTTGGTTGTATTGCAAATTAATCTGAACTCCTGTAGGAATTATTGCGTGGTGATCGGTAACTTTAGAATCGTCAAAAACCCTTTTCGATTTCTTTATTTTTTTTCCTAAAAGCGGAGCAGTTAACGCACTGTATTTTGTAATGTTTCGCAATGTGCTTTCAACTTTTGGGTACACATCATTAGGTAAAAATGTAGTATCAACTCTCGGGTAGGTTACCACTTTCTGCTCGTATAATTTCTGAACGATTTTAAGGGTCTCATCGGCCGAAAAACCAAATTTCGTATTACAAAACACTTGTAAACCGGTTAAATCGAACAGCTTAGGGGCGTATTCGTTACCATTCTTTTTGCTAATAGAGACAATTTCAAAATCGTGAGCTTTTACCTTGTCGGCAAGAACTTGACCCGCTTCGACATTGGTAAAACGCCCTTCTTCGTAACTAAATAAAGTGTCGCGGTATAAGGTTTGTAATTCCCAATACGGTTGTGGTTTAAAGTCTTCAATCTCTTTAAACCGGTTTACAACCATGGCTAGAGTGGGGGTTTGCACACGACCAACAGACAATACTTGCTTATAACCACCATGTTTTACCGTGTATAAACGCGTGGCATTCATTCCTAATAACCAGTCGCCAATAGCACGCGAAAATCCTGCATAATATAAATTGTCATATTTTGAAGACGGTTGTAGATTCTTAAATCCTTCTTTAATAGCTTCAGTGGTTAAGGACGAAATCCATAGACGTTGCACTTCGCCTTTATAATTTGCTTGGTCTAAAACCCAGCGCTGTATGAGTTCTCCTTCCTGTCCCGCATCGCCGCAGTTTATTACCACATCGGCTTTATCAAACAAGCTTTTTACAATTTTAAACTGTTTTTGTATTCCAGAATCTTTGGTGACTTTCGTCTCAAATTTATCGGGCAACATTGGTAAGTTGTTTATATCCCAACTTTTCCAGTGCGGTTTATAATCGTTGGGTTCTTTTAAAGTGCATAAGTGACCAAAAGTATAGGTAACTGCATACCCATTGCCTTCGTAGTAACCATCACGCTTGGTGTTGGCTCCTAAAACAGAAGCAATTTCTCTTGCTACACTAGGTTTTTCGGCGATACAAACTTTCACTTATAGTATAATTTTTGAAGACGCAAAGTAAGTGTTTTTAAGGTTTTTTTAAAGCCGAAAGGTGAGGAGTTATTAACGAATATTTTTTCGTTCTAAAGTTTTGTAAATATATTCTATTAAAAAGCACATTACAATAACCGAAAGGGAGACAATTACACCCGTTTTATTAGCGGTAAATTGTTGAAAAATAAGCGTAACTAATGCAATGGAACAAAAAAGACATCCTAATAAAGGGATCATTTTATTCGCTTTTATTTGTTTTGAAAATCTAAAGGCTATATAATTAACGATTGCGAAAATAAGTAAAAAGCCCACGCTTCCTGCGGTCGAAATACTTTCTAAATGCATCGTATTGGTTAATATTAACGTTAAAATAGCCGTTATAAACAACCCGATAGGTTGGTTCCATAATTGTCTAGTAAATTCTGATGGAAGCTCGTCGTCTTCAGCAATTTCGAAACTAACACGACTTCCTCCATACAACGATGCATTTATTGCTGAAAATGTAGAAATAAGCGCAGCTACTGTTATAATTGTAAAACCTATTTTCCCCAATAATGGTTTGGCAGCTTCGGCTAAAACGTAGTCTTCCGCTTTCGCAATCTCACTAAAAGGTAACGATCCTACCGTTACTATGGCAATTATTATGTATAATACAATTACAAATACTACCGAGTATAGGTAGGCTTTCGAAATGTTTTTTTTAGGATCTTTAATATCTGGAGCGGCATTGGCAATAAGCTCAAAACCTTCATAAGCCACAAAAATAACCATTCCTCCCGTTAATAAATTTACGGGAGTTTCCCAATTTGAAAAAGCCAATTGCGTTACGTTAGGGTTTTCAAATAAACCATAACCTCCAATAAAAATAAAAGCAATTAAAATAATAAGTTTTATAACTACCGCATACGATTCTATTTTGCTAACCACCTTAACACTATAATAATTTATGGCGGTTGCGAGAATGATAATCGCACTCGAATAAAGATGTGTGTCTAAAGAATAACGACCGGTAATTTCTAAAAGATTTGGTGCGTAAGACCCAAAAGCAGAGGCATACAAACCCAACATAATAACATAACTCACCCAAAGCAAGTTATTTATACTACCACTAAATATAGTTTTCCCAAAACCTTCATTAACAAAGCGTACGGTGCCGCCTTTATCAGGAAATGCCTGAGACAATTTAGAATAACTATATGCTGTAAACAATGCCAACACACCAGCAATTAAAAACGCGATTGGCGTGCCTCCTTTAGCGAGCGAAACAGCAAGACCTAGAACAGCAAAAATACCACCGCCAACCATTCCTCCAATTCCAATAGCTATTGCTTCTCGTAATTGAATCTTTTCGTTATTTTTATTTTTGGTGTTTTTCATTACTATTACTCATCCTTATCAATAACACTTAATGCTAAACGGATTTTAAAATAGTCCATTTGCTCATTAAAATAGTCGAAATAATCTTTTAAAGCGTTAGGTGATTCTAATTCTATTTTTGCTTGATGAACGGCTTCAACATCACTTTTTGATACAAAATCGTAAATATTAATATCTTTTCCGTCGGAATATAACTTGGCGATATGAGAATACACTGTGGGTGCTTTTAGTTTTCGCTGAAGTGATATTTCTTCAATAGATAATCCTGTTTTATACAATTCGTAGGTCACTAAATGTGTGTCCGTTTTTTTAGGTTTCTTAATTTTAGAGCCTATAAAATCAAGTATTTCGGCTATAAACTCATCACCATAGACTTCCATTTTTCGCTGTCCGACACCAGAAATGGCTAAAAATTCACTCTCAGACATTGGGCGAACACGTTCCATTTCTTTCAACGTCGCATCGTTAAAAATAAGATAAGCTGGCAGGTTTTCTTCTAGAGAAATACGGTATCGTAACTTTCGTAAACGTTCGAATAAGCTATTGCTATTTACTTTTTTCGAGGCAACGGCTGCTGTTGGAGTTTTCGATTTCTCATTACTATAAACAGGATGCGTTAAGTGTACTTTTAATCCTTTAAAGAGTACTTTCTCTGAAAAATCGGTCAGTTGTAATGCGTTATTTCTATGAAAAGCGATTTCACAAATCCCTTGATTTATCAATTGTATTATGTATTGTTGCCAGTCTTTCCAAGAGATTTCGTGACCAATTCCAAAAGTTTTTACACCATTTAAACCTTTGTCTAAAATATTGGCATTGTTGGCACCACGAAGCACATCTATTATGGTTCCTGTTGCTTCTTTTTGATCCACGCGTGTAATGGTAGATAGAATTTTTTGAGCAATTACGCTACCATCAAAAAACGTTGGCGGGTTTTTACAGACATCGCAGTTACCACAATTATCAGCTAACAATTCACCGAAATAGCTTAATAAAATTTTTCGTCGGCAGGTAGTGGCTTCACTAAACTGCTTCATACGTTCTAATTTTGCAATTTGAACGTCTTCATTAGAAGCTCCAGTAGCAAATTTCCGTAATTGAATAACATCGGCATAACTATGAAACAAGACGGCTTTTGCTTTTAGCCCATCTCGTCCCGAACGTCCAATTTCCTGATAATAGCCTTCAATATTTTTTGGCATATTATGGTGAATTACCCAGCGCACGTTCGATTTATCAATTCCCATCCCAAAAGCAACAGTAGCGCAAACGACTTGCGTTTTATCGAAAATAAAATCTTCTTGTACTCGGGTTCTATCCTCAAAACTCAATCCGGCGTGGTAGCAATCACTATTAATACCGTTATCGTTTAATTTTTTTGCGATTTGCTCTGTGTTTTTTCTACTTAGGCAATACACAATACCCGATTGCCCGGGATGTTTTTTAATAAAAGTGACTATTTGTTTTGCACGAGCATCTGCTGGGCGGACTTCTAACTCTATATTTTTTCTATCGAAAGACGAAATAAATTGCTCTGCTTGTGGCATTTCAAGTTGCTCTACAATATCTTGTCGCGTAGCTTTATCGGCTGTTGCAGTTAACGCAATAATTGGCGTATTCGGTAATTTTTTCTTCAAAAATCCTAATTGCTGGTACGACGGTCTAAAATCGTGACCCCAACTAGAAATACAGTGTGCTTCATCTATGGCGACACAACTAATGTATTTTTCATTCACTAAATTTTCAAGTCCCGAAAGACTTTCAGGAGCGACATATAATAGTTTTATTTCTTTAGTGATTACTTTTTCAATTATGCTTTGTTGCTCTTGCGACGACTGGCTACTATTATAGAAAGACGCCTTAATACCGTTGGCATTTAGGCCATCCACTTGGTCTTTCATTAACGCAATTAACGGTGAAATAACGAGCGTTAATCCTTCTAAAACAACAGCTGGTATTTGGAAACATATCGATTTACCTCCACCCGTTGGCATAATTACAAGCGTGTCCTTTTTTTGTAATACGTTTTGGATAATTTCCTGCTGCTGACCGCGGAAAGTATCGTACCCAAAATAGGTTTTTAAAGCAGAATGTAATTGGTATTGTGAAGCTGTTTCTGTCATAGTCAAGAATTAATCAAAAAGTAATACTGCAAAGTAAAGAAGAATAGTTAAGTTTTCAGGCTTTGATTTTACTTAAATATTTAGAAATACACAGGATTTATACTGATGCACTCTGTTATAAATTAAGGTAAATTCAATTCCTTTACCACGCCACTACAAAACATTTAGTCATTTCCCCATTGGGCTGTTTTAACCATAATAATGGCGCATAGTTTTCATCTTTATAAGTATTTAATTTTGGAAGTATCTGTGCGTAGGTTTGCCAGTTCACGGCGGCTGTGAGGTCTAGCAGCCAGTCGGTTTTTTTAGGACAATAAAATTTACAGTCTTCAAATAACGGCAAATCTTGGTATTTAAAATAAAAGCCATAAACGCAATCTGGGTTTAAATTAGTGAGCGTAATAGAGGCGCCAAGCGGTAAAAATAATTGTGCTTTAAAGTATATTTTTTGTTCAATAGTTTCCACTTGTAACCCTAAACTATCCAGCAATGGCTTGGTTTCAGGAGAATAGAGTAGTGGTAGCTGGTGTGTTTTTAGCTTGTGTAGTTTTTTAGTTAACGTATCGCGGCGCATAGGGCCAATGCAATGGTCTATTTCTGTGGTACCCAAAGACGGGTCGTACAAATAATATTTAAATTGAATTTCTAAATGAATCGGAGTGCCTTCCTCTAAAAACAAGCAATCGAGCTCGCCAATAGTACGTTCTTCATTTTTAATTTGACAATTTTCAGCTAAAATATTAAGATTTGAAATCTGTAACAACTCCGCAGAAACAAAACGCTCCACACGATGTCCTAAACGCACTTTCGGGTTTATTGGCGCATCGAAAACAAAGGTGTTTACGGGGCTTTTAACATAAGGCTCTAAGCCAAAAACGGCTGATTTAAATAGATGTGGTGTATTAAAAAAACCACTAAATTGTTCCTGATAATCGTTTGTTTTGTAAGTCATATGTACAATCAAAAATACAAATTTTAAAATTTTTATGGGATTTATTCGTAAAAAGGCTACAAAACGTTGTATTTTTGCCCATTGTAAAATCGGAATTTATTAGATGTCAGTAACAGCTTTAGAATTAGAAGAACGCACGGAAGGGAAGAATTTATATAGTTACCAAGAAGGGGCTATAAATAAGATTTTCAAATGTTTTGAAGACGCGCCAGAAGATTATCACCTCTTGTATCAATTACCTACTGGTGGTGGTAAAACAGTAATATTTTCTGAGATTGTAAGACAATACTTAAAAAATCATAAAAAGCAAGTTTTGGTGATGACGCACCGAATAGAATTGTGCAAACAAACCTCGAACATGCTTTCTGAGTTTGGGGTGTCTAATAAAGTAATTGATAGTAAAGCCGATTTATCTGATCAAGGTAATTACAATTGTTTTGTGGCGATGGTAGAAACCTTAAACAATAGGTTAACGGATGATAAACTAGATATTTCGGACATTGGTTTGGTTATTATTGATGAGGCGCATTATAACTCCTTTACTAAATTATTTAAGTTTTTCGAAAAATCCTTTATTTTAGGAGTAACAGCAACACCTTTAAGTAGTAATATTAATCTACCAATGAAGGATAACTACAACGAATTAATTGTAGGAGAAACGATTCATTCGTTAATAGAAAATGAATTTCTGGCACGTGCCGAAGTCTTTTCTTATAACGTAGGATTAACCTCTTTGGTTGTTGGAGCTAACGGTGATTATACGGTAAAATCTTCTGAAGATTTATACACCAATACAGACATGTTAACGAAGCTTATTCAAGCTTACGAAGAACGCTGTAAAGGACGAAAAACGTTAATATTTAACAACGGTATTAACACCTCGCTACACGTTTACGACACCTTTAGACGTGCAGGATACCCAGTAGCTCACCTTGATAATAATAACAGTAAAAAAGAACGTAAAGCCATTTTAAAATGGTTTAAAGAAACACCAGATGCGATCCTTACATCGGTGAGTATTTTAACCACAGGATTCGATGAGCCTACGGTAGATTGTATTGTACTAAATAGAGCCACAAAATCACTGACATTATACTACCAAATGATTGGGCGTGGATCGCGTATTTTAAAGAATAAATCTAAATTTACGGTTATTGATTTAGGTAACAATTTACATCGTTTTGGACCTTGGGGAAATGATTTAGATTGGCAAAAAATATTTAGATCGCCAAATTTCTACTTGGATGGTATTTTAAATGATGAAGATTTAGAAGAAAACTTTAGATATGAAATGCCTGAAGCCGTTCGTGCTGAATTTGCAAAATCTGAAGATGTTTATTTCGATGTAAAGAAAAATTATATTGCATCGATTAGAAACGGAGAATCCTCTAAAGTTATTTTAGAACGCTCTATACAACATCATGCAAAAATTTGTATTGAAAACAGTGAAGACTTGTGGGATGCTTTGGCTCTTGCAAAATTATTAGTAGACGATATCGATTTTAGAATTCACCGTTATACCAAATGTATTAGTAAAAGTACCTTTAATTTTGTGGAATGGTTAAAAGACGATTACCGCAAGAAATTAAACTCGTATTTACGTACTAATTTTGATGAAGTTTTTGAAGAAATCAACGGATTTCCGCCTGAAGATTAGTGTTAATTACGCTATTTTACCGTTTTTTATTCTAATCGTTACCAATTATTATTTCTAATTACATTATATATTATGAGTACATTTAAAGATTTAGGAGTTCATAAAAACTACGTCAAATCGTTAAAAGAATTAGGAATTAAAACACCTACCGCTATCCAAGAGCAAGCCATACCTATGTTATTGGCGTCTGCTAAAGATTTTATAGGTTTAGCCCAAACAGGAACGGGAAAAACAGCTGCCTACGGTATACCGGCATTGCATAAAGTAAACCCGAGTTTGGACGCTATTCAGGTATTAATTTTATCGCCAACACGCGAATTGGTTCAGCAAATTAAAAAACAACTCTTTAAATTCACGAAATACAATGATGCACAAGTCTTTGTTGAAGGTGTTTATGGCGGTGAAAAAATAGATATTCAGATTAAAAACCTAAAGCGTACCACACACATAGTGGTAGCAACACCTGGGCGATTAGTCGATTTATTAGATAAAGACTGCATTGATTTAAAACAGATAAAAACCATTGTTTTAGATGAAGCAGACGAAATGCTAAGTATGGGCTTTAAGCAAGATTTAAACACCATTCTTAAGGCGACTTCTGGAACCAGAAATGTCTGGTTATTTTCGGCCACTATGCCCGAAGATTTAAAAGACATCGTAAAACGTTACGTGTCTAAAGATGCGATGCGTATTGAAATAGACAGAGATAGTCTGGTGAACGCGAATATCTCTCATTATGTTGTAGAAACCACTATTGCTAACAAACCTGAAACTTTAATTAGATTACTAGAAGATAGGGAAGAGAAACGCGGTATTGTGTTTTGTAAAACTAAAGCTGGCGCACAAGGATTAAAACAATTACTTCAAAAAGAAGGATTTAATGTAGATGCATTAGAAGGCGATATGACACAAAAAGACCGCGATAAAGTGATGCGTGCGTTTAAGAATACTAATCTTCAGATTTTAATTTCTACCGATGTTTCGGCACGTGGTATTGACGTTGATAATTTAGGTTTTGTTATTCACCATCAATTACCTGAGCATTTAGAATATTACACGCACAGAAGTGGTAGAACTGCACGAGCGGGCAAAAAAGGCGAGTCGATTGCTTTAGTACTTTCAAATGAAATGTCGCAATTAAAAGCTCTAGAAAAAAAGTTAATGATCTCATTTAAAACACTAACTTTATAAACGTTAGCTGTTATTAATTGCCACAGAGAGGTTATGAAGGTGAAAAATCTTATTTGTATTATTTTTAGTCTTCAACTGGGTTGTAAACCTATTGTAACAGCGACTGATCGTTCCACAAGAACAAACAAGAACATTTTAAAAGAAGTACCTCAAGTACCAGATAATTATATTGTAAACGCCAGTTTTAGTATTAAAAAAATCAACTCCAATTATGTGGTTGATTTAGTAGATCTTCAAAAACAAAAAGGCCGTTTAAAGACACCTCATACCGCTACAGTAACACCGTCTAAAAAGCATTTAGTGTGTTCTATTTTAGATAAAAACGATACCGTTTTACAATCGTTTACGCTGCCAGATCCTCTATTGCGAGAGGTAGAATATGTAAACGATACCAATCATTTTATAAAGCGTACGATAGCATTAGATAGCGCAACGTTTACTGCGCGTTTCCCCCTTAAAAAAGCTTCGAAATTTATAAGTATTCACTACGTATTAGAGAATTTAGATGCCCTTCATCTTAAAAAAATAAAACTATGAAAACCATTTTTATAACCTTACTGATTGTTTTTAGTTGCTTTACTATGCAGGCCCAAGTGTTTCCTGTCGAAAATATTTTGGTTAATGGTGCGGTCGATAACCATATTAATTTAGTACTCATTGGCGACGGCTATACAGCTGCCGAAGAGGGTTTATTTATAAGCGATGCTCAAGCCTTTACCACCGGAATTTTTAATCAAACCCCCTTTAAAGAATATAAAAATTTCTTTAATGTGTATGCGATAAAAGTGGCTTCAAACGAAAGTGGCGCAGATCATCCCGGAACGGCAACAGACGTTACCGAGCCTTATCATCCTATTCAAATGGTAGACACCTACTTCGATTCGACTTTTGATAGTTATAATGTACACCGCTTGTTAACCTGTAACAACCTATTGGTAAGTCAAGTGGTATTTGCAAATATTCCGTCGTACGATCAAATTGTGGTGTTAACAAATTCGCCACATTACGGTGGGAGTGGAGGTGCTATTGCAATAGGAACAACGCATTCCAGCGGTTCTGAAATTGCTTTGCACGAAATCGGACATTCGTTTTCGGAATTAAAAGATGAATATTGGGCGGGAGATTATTACGCAGAAGAAGGGATTAACTTAACGCAAAATAACGATCCGACCACCGTAAAATGGAGTAATTGGATGGGTGTAAACGGTATTGGAACGCATCAGCATTGCTGCGGTGACACCTCTGGTACTTGGTATAAACCACACACAACGTGTAAAATGGAAGTTTTAGGAAATGCTTTCTGTTCGGTATGTAGCGATGGTATTATCGAAAAGATTCACGACTATGTTGCGACCATAGAGTCATTTTTACCAGATAATTCAATCACTTTAGAACCCGATACCTATCCGATACCTTTCAATTTAAATGTAATTTATCCAATGCCGAATACGTTAGCGATTAGTTGGCATTTGAATGCAACCACTATTGCAGGAAATACTGATAGTTTACAGCTAGACGAAAATGATTTCGTTATGGGTTCCAATACGCTGACAGCAACTGTAATAGATGATTCTAATTTGCAAGCCATTAATGACCATACTACGATACACGTAAATACAGTAACGTGGACGATAGATAATAACACTTTAGGTATAGATCTTGTTGCTGCTTTTTCGGCGACGACAACACTAAAATTATATCCAAATCCGGCCTCTAAAGCAATTACCATTTCTTTAGAAACTCCTCAAGATGAGTCCGTTGCACTCGCTATTTATGCTTTAGAGGGTAGACTAATAAACAAAACCAATTTTACGTCTAATACAGCATTTGTGTTTCCGGTAAATACACTATCTAGCGGTACTTACGTGTTTACACTAACTACCGAGAACGGAACACGTATTGATAAACGTGTTGTTATTGATTAACGGATAATTATTATAAACGAGAAGCCTTTGAGTGTGTTTATAATATAAACACAGAGGAGATAAAAGGGAGACTCTTATAAAACAGTGGACGTTCGCTATAGATCAAAAAAAAACTACTTTTTTAAAAGTAGTTTTTTTGTTTTATTACGTTTAATTACGACTTAATGTGTTTTCATTTTTCCTTTTCGCTTTTCTAACTGGCGTTCTAATTGGCTAACGGCTTCAGTAACACTCTTATGGTAAGACTCACTATTATCTTCGGCAAATAGGCGAGGGCCAGGAGCACTTAAACGTATCCCAGCTATTTTTCCTGTATTATCAGAAAAGTTTTGAATTTTAAAAAAGACATCGGCGCGTACTATAAACTCATATTTATTAAATAGTTTGTTTAATTTCTCTGTGACAAAAGTTTCTAGTGACTCACTAGGGTTTACTTCATGGTATTCAAAATTTATGTCCATATTATTTGATGTTTAATAGTTAATGATGTTATTAACTAAAGATACTAAAACACTTCGCAATTAGAATCTAATTTAGGAAAAAATTAAGTATTACCAAGGCAAAAAAAAGAGAGCAACCCCGTAGGATCGCTCTCTTTAATAATTAGTGTTTTACGCTAATTGAATAATTGTTAAATTACATATTTTTAATTTCATCAGAGATTTGTTCCTTTGTTTTTCCTGTTTTTTCCTGAAGTTTCCCCATCATTTGGTCAAATTTTCCTTCAGAATAAGTTACATCGTCATCGGTAAGATCTCCGTATTTTTGTTTGAATTTACCCTTAACTTGTTTCCATTTTCCTTCTAATTGATCATTATTCATAATTTTAGATTTTAAGATTAATAATTTGTTCTTATCAAATTTATACTATTTAAGAATGCGCGGTGCGCTCAATCCATTTCTTGATTTGCTTAAATGAAACAATAGCGTTAAATTTTTATTAAAGGAAAGCGTGGACATACCAAAAGGATCAATTACTATAATAATCCTATTTTACATAATATTAATTATAGTACATTTTATAAATAGGTTTATCCTGTGGTTCAAGTTTTTTCAATTACACGATTGTCATAGACTGCCGCAAACGTATAAATAGCCTTAGAGATACAGTCTTTTTTCGGAATTAGAGAAACGCTTTCAATTTTACTGTCAAGCTCTAGATATTACTATTCCAGATGAGATTTCTTTTTTTTCATTTAGAATATTAATTTGGAAGTATTGATTGAGATAATTTATCTAATGCATCTTTATTTAAATAATTGTTATTAAAAAAAACACCGTCTACAGTCTTTAAAGCATTAATATTCTCTAGTGGATTATCAGTTAAATTGTTTTATTCTTTGCTTGTCCGCAAGCGTAGAAAGACTGCATAACGACAACTAGTACTAAAAATATTTTTTCATTTTATAGATGTATTTAAATAAAAAAACAGAAGCTATTTAGAATACAATGTTTCATTTTATTTTTAGTTTTATGGGTTTTTCAGGAGTTTTATGATCACCTTATAAAAAATAAAAAAAATAAGTAAAGATGTGAGTAAAAATAAAGTTTTAGCACTTGTTATATGTAATCATAATTTATCCCCCATCGTAAGTATTGCAGTAATATTACTTTCAGAATTAAATATATGCACTACTATTACATCGCCAAAATAAAAGCTCTCCTTTTAGCTCTGTTTATAAGAAACTGATTAAATATAATTATCCGGTTAATCCAGAGCAATTGTTTCGTTTTCTAAAATCCACTTTCCATTAACTTGCGCACTGCGTGTTACCGTAATTTTATTAGGGCCGGCATTTTTAAAAACGTCGATAAGATTAAGGTTTTTATGGACGGTGGTGTTAATTACAACAGGCCCACTAAGTAAAGCGCCATTGGTAGCATCAAATACATAGAAACTCTTGGTTGTGGGTTTTATATCCCAGAAACCAATCTCGTCTGCACCATCACTATTAAGGTCTTTAAGGTTTTCTAACTGCGATTTGTATGCCCCTTTAATGGTTATAGCCTTAAGGTCTTTATTACTAAAGGTGATTACGCTGTTGCATTCTCCTTTACATACCACCGTATCGCCACTTTGCGCCATGGTTGTCGTTGGAGAGATCACAGTTGCATAGTCCGATAGACCATCGCCATTAAAATCGCCGAACAATTGTCTGTTATTAGTAAAGAAAGCGATATCTGCGCGAGCACTCGGAAAAATAGGAGCATCTAGATCTTTAGAGTTTTCAGCAACACCTTCTCTTAGTATTTGAAAATCACCATTTCTTATCATCATGGAAAGATAAGAGGTGTAATCGGCTTCTATTCCATTGTAACTAACGCGTTTTGTAAACGTAACTAAATAAACTCCAGCCTCTTTGGTAATAGTAAGTGGGTCATTTAAAATACGTTGTGTATAATTCGGAAATTGCTGAAATAACAGTTTCTTATCTTGTTGCACCTGAGTTCTAGTACGCTCTTCTCCGTAATACGTTACAACGGGCATATAATCGCGTTCTAAATACGGTGCCTTTAATGCTGTATGTGATGCGTTCCATTGTTTTAAAAACTCACGCACCTCTTGTTCACTTTTGGGATTGACCTCATTGCAACTAGAGAATAGTAGAACAAGCAGGCAGGACATAAGTGAAAGATACTTCATAAATCTAATAGAATTTTAGCTTAAAATTTGAATGTTAAAGATACATGAATTTTGATGAATTTAGGTTCCAAGTGTGTACATAATACCACTGATTTAAGCATTTCTTTATAATGTGATCTCGTATATATTCTTAGTTAAATAAAATTTGAAATGACCTAAACGCTTTCTCATAACTTCTATTTTTTGAAAATAGAGACACGCAACCCTCTAAATTTGGTTACCATCTTTGTCGTTCTTGTGTTAAGAATAGATGTGTTTGTTAAGAAGTGTCTTTAAGTCTCCTAAAACCATAATTGTTAACACTAACCGGCGCCACAACCCTTTTTTATATAAAATTTTAACGTATTCTAAAGATGAAAGATTTTGTACAGGAGTAGTATTGCATTAAATTAAAGTATATTGCCGAAAATAAATTTTAGAACGGAATTACCGTTACACAAACTCTTATTAAAACTATTACTAAATGGATTTTACAAACCCGTTAGTTTATGGAGTTCCTTGTTTTTTAGGCTTTATCGCAATAGAGCTTATCTACAGCAAAACTTTGGATGACAAACAACTATATAAATGGAAGGATTTATTAACAAGCTTATCACTTGGGTTAGGATCTGCAGTAGTCGCTGCACTAATAAAAACAGTGGCCGTAATATTGGTGTTTAACTTAGCTTACGAATTCTTCAATCCAATAATAGATGGGGTTAGAACGAATATTATGGGCTGGGAGTCCTTTGGGTATGTGTGGTATATTTGGATAATTTGTATGCTTTTAGATGATTACTCCTATTATTGGTTCCACCGTCAAAATCATATGATCCGCTTTTTATGGGCCGCACATATTGTGCATCATTCGTCAGACAATTTTAATTTGGGAACCGCTGTGCGTAACGGTTGGTTTACTATTTTTTATAAACCTTTTTTTTATGTTTGGATCGTAGTAATTGGATTCCCACCAGAAATGCTTGTGGTTTGTATGGGTATTGAAGCGCTATGGCAATTTCAACTGCACACACAATATGTAAAAAAATTGGGGTTTATAGAAAAATTTCTGAATACTCATACTATGCACCAAGTCCACCACGCTCGGAATATTGAATATATGGACAAAAACCACGGGGGAATCCTCAATGTTTTTGATAGGGTTTTTGGAACTTGGAAACAACTCGATGAGTCTATCGCTATAGAATACGGGGTGTCTGTACCTCCAGATTCTTACAATCTATTTGTTGTTTTAACTCACGAATACAAAAACATTTGGGAGGATATGAAAAAATCAAACAACTGGTACCACAAATTTAAATATGTTTTTGGACCACCCGGATGGAGCCATGATGGCAGTACGCTTACTATTAAGCAAATAAGAAGCGAAATGGCAAAGACCTCTGATAGTAGCGTTGTAGATAAAAATAGCGTTGTAGAGATTGCCGAGCCCCAAATGTAAGCTATATCTAAGATCCCTTTACAAAATAGTGAAGCAACGCCTAAAATAGTATTTAAGAGATTTGCTTATAAACTATCTATGCCATCTGTACTTATTGTCCGTTTGCGCCCATTTACGACGTTTAGAAGAATAACACTAAAGTATAGACTTCTTGGGATTCCTTTTTATCACTTTTAAGAGACAGCTAGCCTGCACGCCGTGGGAACTGTTGAGTGTTTTTAAAAAGTTTCTATTTATATAGCATTTTACGCTTTAATGCAACCCGTATTCTTTAAGAATATTTTCTTTTAGTGCTGAATTGTATCTTAGGGTTTTAATTCTTTCTTCCAACTAATACAACCCCATAACTGTTGTGGATCACTTTCGCAAGTGTTGTAGACGTCTTAATTTTCAAACATTTGGAATAGGGAATTTGATGTCATTCTTATTAACCGATAAACCCCTATAACTACGCTCAGGATAAACAAAAGCCGCGGTGTGGTGGTATAAGCAATTCTTTTCTATTTATGACTTGATAAGGAACCTTTCGAATGCGCTTGAGGGGACAAATTTAATACTTTTAAAGGCTGTTTTTATAAACAATTTCACGCTTTAGGTTACTGTAGCACTTACCAAATAAAGTTGCTTAGATACAACAATCTAGAAATGCTTTGCTTCTGTAATTGCTCTATATTTTATTAGTCACATCTTGCTAACATATAAAACCAAAAAAGCCCATCAATAAATTGATAGGCTTTTAAAAAACTTGAAATATATAATTAGATAACTTTTACGTTTACTGCATTTAATCCTTTGTTTCCTTCTTCTAAATCAAATTCAACTTCGTCACCTTCACGAATTTCATCAATTAATCCTGAAATGTGTACAAAATGATCTTTGTCTACTCCTTCTTCAGTGATAAATCCAAATCCTTTGGCATCGTTGAAAAATTTTACTGTTCCTTTACTCATAATAATAATATTGTAATTAATAATTTGATAATAATAATACAAATATAGTGCCAAAATATTTATAAAGCCTCATCGTTTTCATAAAAAATAAATTTATTTTTAGTGGAAGTCAAAATATTAACTCCCAATGCTTTGCGGCTCACATTTAAGTCTTCCTAAATAGTATTTACTTTTCGACCTGCAAAACTATTATTAATACCGCTTCCATCCTGCCCTACTTTAGCTTTGGTCGTAATCGGCGCTATAATAAGCCGTTTTTTAAAGTGACTTTTAATTCGATTTCTGTATTTATCACTTTTGAAATAGGACAAACCTCTTTCGCTTTATGCGCTATCTGCTGAAATCTCTCGGCATCAATTTCTGGCACCTCTCCTTCTAAGTTTAACATAATGTTTGTAATCGCCCCATCAATGAAAGTCACGGTAGCGCTTACGTCTAGCGTTGTTGCTGTAAAATTAGCGCTACTTAATAACACGCTTAATTGCATTGCAAAACAGCTTGCGTTTGCGGCGCCTATTAACTCCTCAGGGTTAGTTCCTTCTTTTCCATCTTCAAAACGGGTGTGAAACGAATAGCGTGCCGTATCTAAAACGTTACTTTTTGTAGTAACCTGACCTTGTCCGTCTTTTCCAATGCCATTTCATACTGCACTTCCTTTTCGTGTAAATTTCATAGGGTCTGTTTTTAGTTACACTCTTTATTCTGAAGCTTTAGGATAATCTGTATATCCTTTTGCTCCTGTGGTGTAAAATGTATCTTCATTCCAAGCTGCTAGATCTAGGTGGTTTGTAAATCGTTCTACCAAATCCGGATTAGAAATATAGGGTTTACCATAAGCGACTAAATCGGCGTAGCCTTCTTCAATTACTTTATTTCCTTTGTCTTGAGTGAATGCTGTATTAATCATTAAAGTTCCGTTATATAGTGGACGGAAATGTTTAGCGATTTCTGTTACAGCATAAGGGATTTCTGAAACATCTGTAAAGGGTTCAGAAAGGTGAACGTAAGCTAAATTATAAGCGTTTAATTTTTTAATAATATATTCAAAAGTCGGAATCGTCTCCGCATCCAGCGTCATTCCGAATAAACCATTTAACGACGGATTAAAACGGGCACCAATTTTTTCCTGCGGAATTACCTCTTTAATCGCATCGAGCACTTCAAAAAAGAAACGCGTTTTGTTCTCTATACTTCCACCATATTCATCGGTTCTTTCATTAGAAGCATTATTGAAGAATTGATGAAATAAATAGCCGTTTGAAGAATGTATTTCAACACCATCAAAACCTGCTTTTACCGCATTTGCTGCCGCATTTTTAAAATCATTAACCGTCTTTTTAATGTCTTCAATGGTCATTTCTTTTGGCGTAACCGTGTCTTTAAAACCTTCTGCAGTAAATGATTGCGCATTCGGGTTTATAGCTGACGCCGACAATGGCAATTCACCATTATGAAAATCGGGATGCGACATTCTACCCACATGCCATAACTGAATAAATATTTTCCCCCCTTTATTATGCACACGCTGGGTTACTTCTTTCCAACCTTCTACTTGCTCATCAGAATAAATACCCGCAGTATGTATATAACCAACGGCTTCTTTAGACACTTGAGAGCCCTCTGTAATAATTAAACCTGCCGATGCGCGTTGCTCGTAATACAAGGCGTGTAGATTGTTAGTTGGCACGTTGCCTTCATTATCGGCTCTACTACGCGTCATAGGTGCCACAACAACTCTGTTGTTTAAGTTAATATTGTTGTTATATGGTGTTAATAAATGTTGTTTGCTCATCTGTTTTTCTTTTGATTTGTTAGTACTAAAATCTAGCCAATGTGTCCGTTCTTTTATAATTTCGAGACGTACAAAGTTACAATTACAAAATGCTAATAAAATTGACGCATATCAATTAAGACTGTTTTAACTTTTTACTTGGCGCCTAACGCGACTTAAGTTTTCTGCCGAAACACCCAGGTAATTTGCAATGTCGTAATTAGGCACTCTGTTTTCAATATTTGGATACGACGCACAGAACTCAGCATAACGGTCTTTTGTATTCTTTTCTAGTGTCGATAAAATGCGTTTACGTTGAGAAATAAAAGCTTGAGTAGTTAAAATTCTAAAGTAGCGCTCAAAAATGGGAGCTTCCTCATAAATCTTTTGAAGATTGTTATAATTAATGGATAATAGCTGTGAATCATCAATAGCTTCAATATATAATTTTGAAGGGACATGATTATAGAAGGCATCAAAATCTCCAACCCACCAATTTTCGACGGCAAATTGAATAATATGCTTATTGCCTTTGTCTCCTATATAATAAGCCTTTAAACACCCTTTTATAACAAAATATTCGTGCTTTATATGTGTGCCAGGCTTGAGTAAAAACTGACCTTTATCGACATTAATTTCATTTAAATAAGAATTAAATAATTGTTTGTCG
The DNA here is from genome assembly GCF_008086185.1 of Bizionia gelidisalsuginis. Classification (NCBI taxonomy): domain Bacteria; kingdom Pseudomonadati; phylum Bacteroidota; class Flavobacteriia; order Flavobacteriales; family Flavobacteriaceae; genus Bizionia; species Bizionia gelidisalsuginis. The sequence continues at coordinate 89,563 of NZ_VSKN01000006.1, read as the reverse complement.
GTTTCTGTTGGACTAATATGATTATTTATGTGTTTAATAATAGACTGATACATTAGACAAAGATGCGAAAATCAATAGCTTTTTGCAATACTCTTTTTTACGAATGATTTCGTTGTAATTAGATACTATCTAAGACTCTACTTCTTAACACCACATAGTATTGAGTTTTACGGTAATTACTCTTTAAATATTTTTATAGTGTGTTCATTTGCTAATTTAAAGTCTTTGTTCTTTCTTATTTCTACGCAGTGATCTCTGGCTTTACCTAGTAATTACACTTGTTTTTTTATGGCCTTCAAATGTTGAAACAATTCTCTAAATAGCCCGCGGGCTATTAATAGTTTCATAATCTCATTAGTGCCGGCATAAATTCTAGCTACCCTATTATCTGCATACATTCGGGCAATTGGGTAATCCCAGATATAACCATAACCTCCAAATAACTGTAGGCATTCGTCCACTATTTTACTGTGCATTTCGGTTGCAGAATACTTCGCCATTGAAGCGCTTTCCGCCGTAAGTTGATGCTTTGTTAATAACTGTGTACAGCGATCTACAAACGTTTGATGCACTTGTAGTTGTGTAGCACATTCGGCCAATTTAAATTGTGTGTTTTGAAATGCGGCAATAGGCTGCTTAAAAGCGGTTCTTGTAGAGGTATAGTCAATAGTATTTTCAATAGCGCCTTCTGCACCACCAATAGCATTTAGTGCTACTGTTAAACGCTCTCTAGCCAATTCTGTCATCATAATTTTGAAACCACTCCCTTCTTCTCCTAATAAATTTTCTTTTGGCACTTTGACATTATCAAAAAATAACTCGCACGTATCTTGGGCTTTCATCCCAATTTTTTTGAAAGGAATTCCTTTTTCGAAACCGTCATAGGCGCTTTCTATAATTAATAAAGACACGCCTTCTTTCTCTGTTCCAATATTAGTTTTTACAGCAACGATAGCCATATCGCACATATACCCATTGGTGATAAAAGTTTTTTGTCCGTTAACCAAATAATGGTCTCCTTTATCTACCGCATTTGTTTTAATAGCTTTAAGATCACTACCACAATTGGGCTCGGTCATTCCAATGGATGTAATGAGTTTTCCGGTCGCCATTTGAGGTAGATATTTTTGTTTTTGGGCTTCGGTACCATACTTTAAAAGATAGGGCGCCACAATATCTGAATGTAAAGAGAAACCTGGCCCACTGACTCCTTTTTTACCCAATTCTTCAATAAATAAAGCACTAAAGCTGAAATCTAAACCACTACCACCATAGTTCTCTGGCATATCAATGCAAAGCAATCCCAATTTTCCGGCGCGTTCCCAGATATCCCGACTAACCATTCCGTTTTTTTCCCATTCTTCAGTGTGCTCAATAATTTCGTTGTTAATGAAATCCTGAATCATACCTTGCATCATTTTATGCTCTTCTGAGGCGTATATTTCGCGTTCTAATAAAACAGTGTGTAACATATATATGGAGCTTTTAAGTATTGATTATTGTAAACTGTATCACTCGTTCTCGTTTTTATACTTGAAATAAAGCCGACTATTTATTGACATTGGCAGTTCTTATGCGTTAAGTATTCTGCCCAATGTCGTTAAATTTTTAAATACGCAATCCTCAGCGATGCTTTATCTTTTTATTAATGCCGCACGACTTTAAACCGTAATAACCGTTTTCATAAATATATAAAAAAATAGACTCATAAAATTTCTTGTTTGCAAAGGTTGTTACAATATTTTACAGATATCTTTTAACCAAGCCTTTTCATCGGTATTCAATAATGGCGATAAGTGCTCAAAAACCATTTTATGATACGCATTAAACCATTCCTTTTCAGAATCTAACAATAACGTTGTGTTTATGAGTTGTCTGTCTATAGGGAATAACGTAATTGGTGTAAAGCCTAAAAAGTCTCCAAATTCGGTTTGTTGTTTACCTACCGAAAGCACTACATTTTCAATACGAATACCATAAACATCTTTTTTATAACACCCAGGCTCTATTGTTGTTAATTGATGTGCAGCGTGTGCTGAACTACCACTACTCGTTGCTGGATTGGTTGTAAACCCTTGCGCCGGTTCATGCACCATCCCAAAACTTCCTATACCGTGACCAGTACCGTGCGCATAATCTAACCCTTGTTTCCATAAATGGACTCTCGCAAAAGCATCCATTTGCATACCGACTGTGCCTTTAGGGAATTGTAATTTCTCGAGTTCTATATAGCCTTTTAACACAGCGGTATACGCCGTTTTCAATTCGTCTGTAGGTGTCCCGCCTAGCCAAACGGTGCGGGTAATATCTGTAGTACCGTCCTTGTATTGCGCACCACTATCGACTAAAAGAATATCTTCGTTTTTTACGCGTGCAGAGCCATTTTTTGGTGCTGTATAATGAATAACCGCTCCATTGCCTTTATAGCCTACAATAGCAGCAAAAGATTCGCCCATATACAAGGCTTGTTCTTTCCGGAAACTCTCTAACTTTTTACCAATCTCGTACTCTGAAAGAGATTTTGTTTTAAGTTCTTTTTCCAACCATATAAAAAATTTGGTAAGCGCGATACCATCCTTAATCATACAGTTTTTTGCACCCTGGATTTCGGTTGCATTTTTAATAGCTTTCCATTCTTTAGCTACTGAATTCTGAACTATAAATTGACTTTTTACAGCATTATAAACGGCATAATTTAAAGAGGATACATCTGCAATTATTTTTTTATTCGCTTCTATTTCTCCTAATTCATCAATTGCTACATCATAATTAACGATGTTAATATTCAATTTTAAAAAGGTCTCGATAGCTTGAGACGTAAATCGATTCCTATTGCAGAATAGGACTGTGTTTTCCAACCCTACCATGGCGTAAGCGGTAACTAAGGGTGTGAAATCGATATCTTGAGAACGGATATTAAACAACCAAGCTATTTCATCTAGACTTGAAAACAAATAGTAATCGGCTTTGGCATCGGTAATTTTACTTTGAACTTTTTCTATTTTTGAAGCTGTTGTTTCACCGCTATATTCCAAGGGATGTAAATTGACTGAAAAATTAGGTAGTCCAGGTCTATCAGACCAAATATCATCTACTAAATTTGGGATATTTTGCAGTTTAATATGTTTCGTTTTCGCTATGCTCTCTATATAATCAAGTTGAGCTTTCGAAAACTGCAAAAAATCTATTCCTATAACCGCCTTTTCTTTTAAACTATCACATATCCATTGTACGTGTTCGGGTGCATGAGGAACCGACTGTTTATGTAAGTTGATGTTATAAGCAGCGCATTCATCTTCAAATTGTATAAAATAACGAGAATCTGTCCATAAGGCAGTTTCATTGTGGTTAACGACTAACACCCCAGCAGATCCTGTGAATCCAGTAAAATATTCCCTTACTTTCCAGTGTTCTGCGACATATTCTGATTGGTGGGGATCTGTTGATGGAATAATTACGGCGTCTAAATTGTATTTAGATAGTGTTTGGCGAAGTTTTTCTAGCCTTTTATTAATCATTTGTAGTAAATTATTATGTTTAGATAAATCGAAGTTTAAACTATTTTCTTCAAGTTCCCTGTTACCTATTAATAATGTAACAGGGTTCGAAATTTAAAAATAACACTATATATTTGATTGTATATCATAATTTATGAGAAAGTGAAAGCAATAGATCGGTGCTATTTTAAAATAGTACACCTTATAGCTCCCGCATTCGTTACCCAAGTTAAGTTTAGGCGTGTAGCGTCGTATAAAATTCTCAGAAAAAGGGAAAAGTTTCGCTGTACCATTTCATGATAGCCAAATCACAGAACGAGAGGGATAATAGACCCTAAAACATCAGTTTTTACGGTATATAAAAGTAATACTACTTTATAAGTCAGAATTAAAACGCTTTAAAATAATGTTTTTTTCTACTACCAATAACCCATTGTATAGTTTAGGATTTAAAATTCTGGTGATATCTCCTTTTTTTGCTAAACGTTTACGGCATAATTTTGTAAGTAAATAGTCATCATTAAATAAGAAACTTTCTAAAGCATATTCTTTATGTAATGGTACTTTGATAATAGGAAACAATTGTTTTAGAATTTTGTAACGTCGGTCGTTTCCGGGTATAAAGGTGAAAAAAGTGTAGCGTCCATCAGCATCCGTTTTTATCCAAGCGTTATGCTTTACGTAACGCTTACCGTTCTGTTTTTTTAATTCAAAATCACCAAATTCATTAGGCTGTTCTATATATAGTAAAACATTTACTGCAGGAGTTATACCATCGCTGTTATAAATGGTTCCTGAAATTTTAAGCTTATCACGCTTTGAATCGTAATCTGGAATAGTATCGATATTATTTAAATTAAGTTCTGTATAAACGTAGATAGAGCTGCGTTTTAAATAATTTAAAGTGGTTTCGTGCGAAACTTCTTGGTAATCTTGAGAGTAGCTTAAAAAATTAGAGCTCAAAAAGGATACAAATAGTAAAAAAGTGGTTAGAATTTTCATAATAATAGCGTTTGATTACTATTAAAATAGGGGGTTTTATTTTTAATTTCACTAAAAATCGCACGAACGCTTAAAATTTACGTTGAAATGTTATTTAAAGTCAATTACCTCGATGAAATGCAGTCGATAAAGAAGAAATGTAATTATGTATTTTAGGTTAAAATAAATAAATTTTAAATTTAAATGGTCACCATATTTCGTGCTTAATAACAAGTAAATGAATGGAGTACAAATAAAAATAAAGTATTAATTTTCTTACAAATAAATTTTATAAGGATAAATGAGCACTAAAGAATGATCTCTTTAATAGAAATAATTTCTATTAAACTGAAGACCTATTTGGTATTTTAACTGTACAGCTATTTGTCGTATAAATATGCCCTTTACCCAATGTTTATACAGTTTAACTGATAAAAAGAATAGTTGCTCGATAAAATTATCTTAAAATATTTAAGAATAGAGTTGTTTTTTTCAATAATTTATATAGATTTGTTAAATAAAACTTAAAGCCCCTCAAATGAAAGCAAAAACTACTTTTTTTACCATTATTTTTTTTATGATAGTGAGTATTAGTTCAGCACAGAAAAATAAACAATCTCTTCAATTGATCAATGGTAAAGTCGGCATTGCTAAATATCACAGTCAAGATGAATTAAGTAGATTATCAAAAGGAGCTATATTAACTCTATATATACGTCGTATAGAGGTTATTGTAAAAATATTACCTAATATCGCCTTTGCAACTACCCCAAATGTTACTATGGAAACTTTAGGGATTCCTGAGACTAAAGAAAATATTAAAGCGTTGCAAGCAAACCTTGATGCTACTACAAATTATTTTGATAGTACCGTAGAATTTCAGAGATCAATATTGCCGTATTCAGATTCCAGAGATCTTATATCTGCTATATTATTTTATGAAGAAATATTAAAATCTCTTCATACTTACAACGATTTTAAATCAAATTAGTTCTATTCAGGTGTATTCAAAATCTTTAATAAATACCTAAATCCATTCACTATTTAATTAACAACCTTCGTTATTGTTAAATTTGTAAGAAAAGTATTATATTTTTAAATTATTTATGCATTTTAGCGTCATTATTTGCATTTAACGTGTATTTATTCATATAAATTTTTATATTCGTCCAAGATATTATTCCCAATAATTTATAAATTGATTTAACCGCTATGAGAAAAATCACTATCAACATCCTGCTTTTAATAGTTACACTTAGTTGTACCTGTATTTATGCGCAACAAGAAAAGGGAATTACTGGTTTTGAGAACTGGTTAAATAATTGGACACAGTTTAAAGCCAATAAGGTTGTGTATGGAGAGCCTACTCAAATACTGAGTGGTAATATTATTAAAGACACAAAATTATATAAAAAAGATGTCTACCTCCTACTTGGTGACGTATTTGTTAAAGACAGTACAACGTTAGTTATTGAGCCCGGAACAGTAATAATCGGGGATTTCAAGACTAAGGGATCACTTACTATTAGTAATGGCTCTACCTTAATTGCTAATGGTAAAAATACAGATCCCATTATTTTCACATCAAGCCGTAGCGTAAAAAAACCAGGAGATTGGGGAGGTCTTTTCATTCTTGGTGATGCACCAATTAATAAAAATGGTGGTACCGCAGTTTTAAATTTTGGTTTAAATCCAACAGATTCTAGAAGTATTAGCTATGGTGGCGATAATCCAAATAGTAATTCTGGAATTTTAAGGTATGTTAGGATAGAATACGCTGGTAAAAGAACTAAAGACTATGGCTATTTTAACGCACTTACTCTCGCTGGCGTTGGTAAAGACACAACACTAGATAACTTAATGATAAGTTATTGCGAAGGAAACTCATTCAGTATTTTAGGTGGCAATGTAACTTTAGACAAACTAGTATCTTATAGATCGAGTAGTAATGATTATCAAATAAATTATGGTGCTCAATGTACAATAACGAACTCTTTGGCAGTAAAATCTCCTTATGTTTCTAAGGCAGGAGCTTCCAGATGTTTAAATATATTAAATCATGATCCAGATACAACTCCCGACTTATCGAAAACGCAAACCGTAGTCGAGGCAGAAAACCTTACTTTAATTAATATAAGTAATGACTTAGAGAATGATATCAAAATTGGTTTAGTAAACGAAGCTATCTTTATAGGAGACGCCGTTACCTTCAAAATTGATAAAAGTGTAATTTCGGGATTTAATCCTGCTGTTATATTAGGTAAGAAGATTGAAATAAATAATGAAAGCCTTGAGAAAATAGTGTTTACTAGAAATTATTTTAACAGTTGTAATGGAAATATTTTTGTCAAGGATAGAAGAAGTAATGACGATTTAGAAAACTGGTACGGAAGCAGGGCTTTCAATAATGTGTATTCAAAAGGCACAGATACGGAAACTTTTATAGATGCTAAAAACGTAGATAGCCCAGATTACAGATTACGAATTAACCGTATAATTGCTACCAATAACGAATAATAAATAATAAATGATGAGAGTGTATAAACTCTGAATATAAATTTAAAATATTAGTTATAGAATAGAAAACTACAAGCCATCCAAATGTACACCAACAAATTAAACTACAAATCATACCTCCTACTATGCTTTTTAATTTTTGTTTCACAACAAAAAGTTAATTCGCAAATAGTAATAGGAACTCCGAATTTAGGCTTTACTCAAGCATGTGCTAATGCGGATTTTAATACCTACTCTACTACTTTCGTGTTTTCTCCAGAAAATGGATTAAGTGCATCAAATCAATTTTCAATTGAATTGTCTGATGCTAATGGTGATTTTTCTAATGAAACTACCCTATATACGTCTAACGCAGGAACGATTACAACGTCTCCAGCAACCATAAACTTCTCTTTACCAACTACAACGGCCGGAGAAAATTATAAAATCCGGATAAAAAGTAGCGCACCTATGGCTACTAGTTCTAGTTCTAACTCTTTTGCCGCTTATTACAAAATTCAGGATGCACCATTCACTATTAATAATTTAGTGTCCACAGGTGTTTACTGTTTAGGTGGTAGTTACTTATTGTCGATAGACAATCCGGGGTCTGGTAATAACAATTCTCCCTTAAACTATTCTCAACTTACCTTTAAATGGTATAAAGAAACGGGACCGACAACTTCAATTTTTGTTTCTAATGGTGCATCATTATCAGTAAATCAAGAAGGCACCTATTTTGTAGAAACAAATTATGGCACGTGTACTTCCAATTCATTCTCTAATCGCGTAACTGTTAGTTCGGTGGCTTCGGGAGAGACCGACGCAGGTATTGCTTCTAGTTTAGGAAATCAGTTTTGTCCAGATCAAGGGGCTACAACTTTAAGTACCATTCAAGGTAACAGTTATCAATGGTATAAAGATGGTGAAAGTATTTCTGGGGCTACAAATCAAATGTACGATACTATAGAATCGGGTACTTATGCCGTGCAAGTAGACTTAGGAAGTTGTTTTGCATCGGGTGCTATTGCAATAATGAGTGAGCTTTTTGAAAGCACTATTAATGTTGATGAAACGAATAGCATTGAAGAAGATGAATCTCTATTAGTACTCATTTCTTCTACTGCTAACAATCCAGAATTTGAATGGTATTTAGATACCGTTTTAATTCCTGATGCCACCGAAGATAATTTTGAAGCTACCGCTTATGGTAATTACAAAGTGGTAGTTACCGAAACTATGGGCTGTTTAGGATCTCGCGAATTCTCATTTGAGATCACTAAACCTTACGATCCTTTTCCAGAGGTCGAAAATATTCCTAATTTAATAAGTCCAAACGGCGATAGCATTAACGATATATGGATGTTACCGGCAAAATATGTAACTGGGACAGATACCCATATAGTAATTATGTCTAACAGAGGAGAAATAGTTTTACAAACCACCGATTATCTTAATAATTGGCCAGAAAACGATTTAAATCTTACAAGTATTAATCAGGTGTTTTATTACATAATAACAACGTCCGATAATGAAATTAAAAAAGGATCAATAACATTAATTAAATAATATGAAACAACATCTTCTGGTTTTAGTTTTATGCATCTGCTCTATTCAGGTGTATTATTCTCAAGAAGATAACGGCGTAGTTGCACTTAATATTCCCTTAAGGAATTCACTAACTTTTAACCGTTTTACTATAAACCCAACATTTAGTTTTGTGCGTGAACAGGATAAATACATTAGTCTTTCTAATAAACGAGAATGGGTAGAGTTTGAAGATGCACCACTCACCTATTTAGCAAGCTATTCAGGGCGTTTTGGCGAAAATATGGGTGCCGGAATTGCCGTATTTCAACAAAACTATGGTGTTTTAACAACGTTTGGAGGGCTTCTAAATTTTGCGTACAATGCGAGACTAGATAGAGACAGTAATCTAACTTTTGGCCTTAATATTGGCGCTTATAAGAGTGGTTTAAATACAGGAAAAGTAGTCACTAATTTCGATGATCCTTCATTAGAAAACGTTCCAGAAAATTTTTTAATCACCGTTAACCCAGGTATTAATTACGGCACCGGTTTTTTCGATTTCGGCATATCCCTTAAAAATATAGTTGCCTACAATTTAGAATCCTCAATGCTAATTGAAGAAAATCCTGAACAAGGTATACAAGGACATATAATGTATACAGGATATTTAGATACGCGAGATTTTTTTGACGAAAGTAAATTTACAGGTTTGCTAAAATCTGAATTTAGAACAGAGGAAACCATTATCTCTGGTTTGCTTATGATTACTGTTCCTAAAGGAATTTGGGCGCAAGTGGGTTATAATACTATTTACGGTGCTTCCGGAGGTCTCGGTCTTAATATTTCTCCACAAATTGCTATTGAATATAATTTTGAAAAAGCACTCGGTGATTTAACAGAGTTTGGTCCTTCTCATGAGATTTCTCTTGCTTATAGGTTTAAAAGCACAGAAAATTATGAATATAGCAGTGGTGATGAAATCGCTGGTTTAATTTCTGGAAATAATAAAAACCGTAAAAAGAAAAAGGCTACAAAACCACAAATTGATAGAAAAGCGATTGCAGAACAAAAAGCTCAAGAACAAGCTGCCGCCGATGCCAAACGATTAGCCGAACAGAAAGATAACGATAAAGCTGCTGCTGACGCCAAACGATTAGCAGAACAAAAAGCTCAAGAACAGGCTGCCGCCGATGCCAAACGATTAGCCGAACAGAAAGATAACGATAAAGCTGCTGCTGACGCCAAACGATTAGCAGAACAAAAAGCTCAAGAACAGGCTGCCGCCGATGCCAAACGATTAGCCGAACAACAAGCTAATGATAAAGCTGCTGCTGATGCCAAACGATTAGCAGAACAACAAGCTAAAGATAAAACTGCTGCTGATGCCAAACGATTAGCAGAACAACAAGCTAAAGATAAAACTGCTGCTGATGCTAAACGATTAGCAGAACAAAAAGCTCAAGAACAAGCTGCCGCCGATGCCAAACGATTAGCAGAACAACAAGCTAAAGATAAAACTGCTACTGATGCTAAACGATTAGCCGAACAACAAGCTAAAGAGCAAGCTGCTGCTGCTGCCAAACGATTAGCAGAACAACAAGCTAAAGATAAAACTGCTGCTGATGCCAAACGATTAGCAGAACAACAAGCTAAAGATAAAGCTGCTGCTGACGCCAAACGATTAGCGGAACAACAAGCTAAAGAGCAAGCTGCTGATGATGCTAAACGATTAGCCGAACAACAAGCTAATGATAAAGCTGCTGCTGATGCTAAATTATTAGCAGAAGTACAAGATAAAGAAGACGCTGTTTTAAATCCTACCGACCAAGTGGGAAAAGCTATGCTTACTATTACAAAAGAAACAGAAGAATTGAAAACGACCCAAAATGAATTATTACAAAAATTTGATAACATCGTTGAAATTAAAAACCAAGATCTTCAAGATTTAAAAGAAGAATATGAACTAAGTCTAAAGGGTATTGTCGCTAAACCAAAACCTTTTAAAAGTATAGCAGAAGAAAACAATACTTTAAACGCTATTAAATCTGATTTAGAAGCGATTATTGAAACACGAAATGAAGAAATTGAAGCTCTAAAAAAATTATATGATGATAATTCAGACAATGATTTTGTAAAATTAGAAGGCGTTAATCTTTATTATAGAAAAGCTATCGAACGCTTAGAATTGGAACAAAAAGAAGCTGAGATTACTAAAAACGAATTAAATGCACGATTAAAAGACATTAATATAGCGACTGAATTCGAACGAAAAAGAAGAATTAAACGTGCTGCATACGACAATGACGAACAACGCTATTTACAAGATAGAACAACACTACAAAATCTAAAGAAAACGACTACTGTAAGTACTACTTTACTGACCTCTGATGATTTTGATTTTGGAGAAATACAAAATAAAAACATTCAAATTCTTAAGGATATTAAAAATATAGATGATGGATATTATTTAGTATTAGCGGTACATAGTGATACCAATAAAAGAGATGACTTTGTAAAAAAAGTGATTAAATCTGGAAGTTCAGATGTAGATTTCTTTTACGATTTAAATTCAAGTACATACTATATATATATAAATAAATATGACAATATCCAGGCGGTAAACAGAGCGCTAGAATCTAAAGAAAATAAGCCCTATAACATTAATATGTCTGTAGTGAAAATAGAAAATTAATAAACTAAATAATCTTCGTTTTGTTATCAATTCCCCCTAAAGTTGATAACAGAATGAGCGTAAAATTAAAATTATGGAAAGTCCTACTATTTCTAAATTAACCATTGCTGTACTACTATTCTTCATAGGTTTCGCATCCTATGCTCAAAATTATGAACCATTTGCCCCTAGATTCAACGAGGATTTAAAAGGAGACATCATACTTATTGGTAACAATATTCTTGGCCCAGATAATAATGCCTTTAATGACGATGATGAATATAACCACAATGTGGATATGCGTTATATTGACATTGACGGTGATAATACAACGTTTAGTTCTTCAAGTGCCGATTTGGATATCCCGAATCCGAATTGCTATGGTATAATATATGCTGGTTTGTATTGGGGGGCGGTTAATCCTGGTAACGAACCTATAACAGACGTAAAGTTAAAAGGACCAACAGGTGCCTATAATGATATACAAGGAACCATTATTTACAACGCTAATGGTACATCTGTAGACGGGGGGAATAGCTTTTCTTATGCGTGTTATGCAGATGTTACAGATATAGTTACAACTCTAGGTACCGATTTGGGTACTTATACGGTCGCTAATGTCTCTTCCGGCGAAGGTGAAACTTCAACTTTTAATCCGTACAACGGTACAGGTCAATCTGCTGGATGGTCTCTTTTTGTAGTTTATGAAGATCCTACTCTACCGGGTAAATCCATTACAAGTTTTGATGGTTTTAGTTCCATTAATGTCTCTGGTAATGCAAGCTTAGATATTCCTATTAATGGTTTTAGAACCGTTCCTGCTCCTGCTCCAGTACGCGCAAATTTTGCTTTTGCAACTCTAGAAGGAGACAAAGCAATTACGGGTGATAGATTATTGTTAAATGGTGTAAGTTTATCTGCAACGGATCGTCCTGTAAATAATTTTTTTAATAGTTCTGTAACACAATTAAATGCGCTACCAGTTAATAACAGAGTGCCTAATAGCACCAACACCTTAGGTTTCGATACAGGCGTTATGGAAATACCAAATCCTTCCAATGGTGTAATTGCGAATGATGCAACATCAGCGACCATTAGTCTAGAAACAAGTGGAGATACTTATTTTCAGTATTTTTTCGCTTTCGCCGTAGAAATAATTGAACCCACTATAGTACTAACCAAAATTGTAGAAGATGATGCTGGTAATGATATTGGCGGACAAACCGTTGGTTTATCTACCCCTTTAAATTATGTTATAGGTTTTCAAAATATAGGGAACGATAATGCCACTAATTTTCAGATTAGGGATATTCTTCCTATAAATATTGTATTTAATTATCCTACCGATCTAGTACTTCCACCTGGCGTAACAGTAGTAAGTTACAATCCTGTTACTCGAGAGCTAATATTAAATATTGAAGATTATTTGGTTGAAGAAAACGATCCTGTTTATGAAATTAGGATAGAAGTTGAAACAGTAGAAAGTTGCCAACAATTGGCAGATGCGTGCTCAAATATTATTAACAACCAAGCGTATGCAACATACAATGGTTTTTTCAACCCTACATTTCAAATTTCTGACGATCCAAGCCTTAATAGTAACACAGGTTGTTTACTAACGCCGCAAGCAACTAACTTTTTAGCCAATCTTGATGATTGTGTTTTTACCCAAAACGAAGTGCTTTGTGGTTCTAGTTTAGAAATGACTGCTGCAAACGGTTACGACACTTATTCTTGGTCTACAAGCGCAACTGGTTCTCCAGTAATTGGAACAGACCAAACAGTTACTGTTACAGAAACAGGAACCTATTATGTGTTTAATACTGCTATAGCGCCTTGCCAATCCATTGTACAAGAATTTGTTGTGACGCTTTATGGTGGCGATGTAGAAAATCCTATCATACCGTATGCAGATGAAGTCGTTACCTGTCCCAACGACGGTAAATTATTGCCAAACATTTTTCTATGTGGTGCAAATGATACGCGAAATATCCAAACGAACATTTCGGGTGCGTCAACAATGATTTGGGAACAATTAGATGAGTCTAGCTGCACTGCCGTTTCTAATACGGATTGTGCTAATGAAGACGATGCTTGCGTTTGGAATGAAGTAGCTACAGGGCCTAACTTTTTAGCGAATGCGTCTGGGCAGTTCAGACTTACGATTAATTATTCGGGAGGGTGTTTTGTACAGTTCTATTTTAATGTCTATCAAAACTTATTAGATCCAACAGTTATTTCAAACGATATTATCTGTACAACCCCTGGAAGTATTACTGTTAACAATGTACCTACTGGTTACGAATATAGCTTAGACGATATTACCTACCAAAACAGCAATGTTTTTACAGTTAATACTGCTGGAACTTATACAGTTTACATAAAACAAATTGATGTTACAACGAACCCTTGTGTGTTTACAGTACCAGATATTCAAATTAGAGAACGTGACTTTACAGTATCTTCAACTATTACACAACCGCTTTGTTACGGTGATTTGGGGAGTATTCAATTGGCTGCTAATGATGTAGAGCCGCAATATTCATATGCCTTATATGAAAATGGAAGTTTAGTAAATAGTGTTGGACCTATTTTAGAAAATACGTATTCTTTCGATAATTTAAATCCCGGAACGTATACCGCTACAGTAGAAACTGAAGATGGTTGTACCTATTCTGAAGACATCACTATCATAGAGCCTCCATTGCTAACCGTTACCGCTGCTATTACTAGTCCATTAACCTGTAATAATGGAGAGATTACAGTATATCCTGAAGGTGGAACACCACCATACTTTTATTTTGTAAATAGCGCTACCGATTTTCAAACGGTACCAGAAATACTGGTTATTTCTGCAGGTGTTTTTGACATCACAGTGGTCGATTCTAATAATTGTAGCGCAACGACTACCATTACAGTAGACGAATTACCTGAACCAGAATATACCATTAGCCAAACAGATATCTTGTGCTATAATGATAACACGGGAACAATTCAAATTAATGTAACGGAAGCCAACGGATACACATTAGAATTTAGTATAGACAATGGTGCTACTTACAACACTAATTCTTTATTTTCGAATCTTACTGCTGGTAATTATGACGTATTAATTAAATATTCACTTGGTGGTTCAGAATGTTTTACAACAGCACAAATAATTACTATAAATCAACCCGATGAAGCTTTAACAGCTACTGCAGGAATTTCTGAACTGGCAGGTTGCGGTCCGTCTGGAGAAGGTACCATTCGCATTACAAATCCTCAGGGCGGAACACCATTTCCTGCACCAAATTTCTATGAGTATAGTTTTGATAATCAAGCCACTTGGACGACGTCAAATGACGCCTATGTAACCCCAGGGACTTATACTGTTTATGTTCGTGATGCTAATGGATGTGTTTTTGCTATGCAAGATATTATCTTAGATCAAGAACCTCCTGCACCAACAATCGCTTTAGGCGACACTATTTTTAATTGTGATGGCTCAGGAAACGCGACTGTAACAGTCACTAATAATGGCGGCTCCTCTTATAGTTACGATTATTTATTAGACGGTGTGCCTAATCCAAATACAACAGATCCTCAAACATTTATAAATGTTCCTTCTGGTTCTCATACTATTAGTGTAGAGTATACCTTATTAACGGTCTCAACATTTAGTAATTTATTATACGAGACTTTTGGGTATGGTGAAGACACCACTTCTCCTGGAATTAATCCAACTTACTACTGTTTTGAAAGACAGGTTACAGCAACACAATGTGGTAATAGTCCGGCTATTAACGATGGTGAGTATTCTGTTACTTCCAATATAGAAAACCCTTTTGGTTCGTGGATAAACCCTTTAGACCATACACCTGCAACCACTCCACCAACACCAGATGGAAGGTTTATGGTTGTAAATATTGGAGCTTCGATACCGGCATCCGAAATTTTATATCAAAAACAAA
This sequence comes from Bizionia gelidisalsuginis, assembly GCF_008086185.1. Classification (NCBI taxonomy): domain Bacteria; kingdom Pseudomonadati; phylum Bacteroidota; class Flavobacteriia; order Flavobacteriales; family Flavobacteriaceae; genus Bizionia; species Bizionia gelidisalsuginis. The sequence goes on along the minus strand of NZ_VSKN01000006.1, from coordinate 74,435 downwards.
TTATTGATATCATTCCGAATCAACCAATACAAGTTGAGTTTGCAGCTATGAATTTATTGCAAACAGGAAATAATCAATTCGATCCTAATTTGAGAGTTGCCTTAGTGGATGGTTCTGGTACAGAAATTTCTTTCTACAATACAGGAGATATCCCTAAAACTGAAAATTGGGTTGAATATCCTACAACACCTATAACTCTAGATCCCGGAGCTAATACCAGTTTAACCTTTATATTACGCTCTAACGTACAACAAGTTAGTGGTAACGACGTCGCGATAGATGATTTAAAAGTATATCAACTTCCTGCTGCTTGTGCTACAATTGTAGATTTTCCTTTTGTAGTTCCTTCAGGAAATGCTTTTACTGCTGATGTAACAGGAACTTCAATGGTTAGTTGTGCAGGTGCTTCGGACGGAACGTTTACAATTGCAGCTCAAAATTTTGATCCGACTTTAGGTTTCCAATATTCAACAGATAATGGAACAACGTGGTTTACACAAATGACTTCTCCTTATACCATAACAGGATTGTCTGATGGTAATTACGATATTCAAATACGTTATGATGACACAGCTGACACTTGTCTTTTTACTTTTACAGAAACAATAAGCGCTCCAGATCCTTTAGCTGTTACTACTACCAATACCGAAGTAACGTGCTTAGATGGTGCGACAATTACAGCATCTACAACGGGGGGAACACCTGCCTATTCTTATCAATTAATTGATACAGTCGCTCCTTTTACAGTAACCGATTTTCAAGGAAATGGTACGTTAACTAATGTTGCTCCCGGAACGTATACTGTTGAAGCGACGGATTCTCTTGGCTGTACAGCATCTACTACGGTTACCTTAGATGCGCCAGATATTCCAGAGGCTATTATAAGTGTTACATCTGATTTTTGTTATGATACTACTGACGCTACAACACTTGAAGTATCGGTATCTTCAGGTCAACCACCTTACCAGTTTAGTAGTAATGGTGACGGGTTTCAAACGAGTAATATATTTGATAATTTAACACCTGGAACGTATACCATTATCGTTAGAGATGCTTATGGATGTGAGGTAACGTTACCAGCTCAAATTATAGAACCACAATTAACACTTACTACTGTTTTAACCGAAGATTTAGATTGTACTGCTACACCAGATGCAGAGATTACAGGAACTATTTCAGGTGGATATGCACCTTATACTTATGCGATTTCAATAAATAGTGGTGCGTATACAACTTTAGGTACAACAGGAACTCCTTTTACCTATACCACAGGGACATCGGGAACTTATCAGTTTCAAGTTACAGATGCTCAAGGTTGTACTGCAGAATCCGGTATAACTACGATTTCACCGTTATCAAACCCAACGGCAACAGCAACCTCAGTCGATCCATTGTGTTTTAATGGCGCTGCAGGCGAAGTACAATTATTTGGATCAGGAGGTTTAGGAGGTTACACGTTTAGTTTTGATGGCGGTGCTTTTACAACACAATCATTATACACGAATTTAAGTGCGAATACGTCGTATACTTATCAAGTACAAGATAGCAATGCGTGTTTATCACCTATTTATACAATCACACTAAATAACCCTTCAGAAATAGAAGCCATAGCTTCTGTACCAAATAACACTACGTGTAGTGCGACAACTTTGATTACAGTTGCTGCAACAGGAGGTACAGGAAGTTATACCTATAGTTTTGAAGGCGGTGCTTATTCAAATACGAATACATATACAGTAACTAATACTGCAACGACACAAACTATAACCTATTCTGTAAAAGATACTAATGGGTGTATAGATACAGAAACCATAGTTATTTCACCTTACAATCCTCCAACGGGAATGACATTTGCAGATTCAAATGCAATTACTTGTAATGATGCCACAACAGATGTAACTATAACACCAACAGGAGGTGTAGGCCCATTTGAGTTTGTAATTACTGCTCCTGCAGCAGCAACTACAAATGTATCCGGAGTAAGCACGGGTGTTTTTACAGGGTTAACGCCTGGTAACTACACTTTCGAAATTACGGATGCTAACGGGTGTACAACTAGTGCTTCCCATACTATTGCTCCAGCCATAAATATTGCAGTTTCAGGTACGAGTAGTGATGAAGTGTGTTTTGGCGATGCTAATGGTGAGGCGATTTTCACTATTACGGATGTAAGTAGTTCTGGAAATTTCACTTATACTATTACACCGTCTTCAGGAACAGCTGCACAGACAGGTAACATTGTAAACGTTACAAATCTAGGAGCAGGAACCTATACCATTAATGTACAAGATATTACCACAGGATGTATTGATTCGGCTTCAGTAGTTATTAATGCTGCTACAGAAATTGTCTTCTCAGCATCGGCAACCAATGTGAACTGTAATAACACAATTTCAACGATTAGCTTTCCAACACTATCTGGTGGCGCACCAGCATATACTTATGCTTATGTTGCTTCAGGAAGTCCAGCGCCAGCGCTTGGGACTTATAGTAATGGAACTACTGTAGATACAGCTGTTTTAGGATTAACTATAGATATCTATGTAAAAGATGCTAACGATTGTGTCGTTATGACACCAATAACAATTACTAGTGACCCTACACCTAACGTGACACTAAATATTGATAATCAATGTTCTGTGGGCGGCAATTATACAATAACAGCCTCAGCAAGTTTAGGAGTTGCTCCCTATACCTATAGTATTGATGGAACGAATTTCCAATCGAGTGCCACATTTACAGTTGCACCAGGAACCTATACGGTGACGGTTAGAGATGCTAACGGTTGTATTGCTAATAGTAATACGGTAACGGTTTATCCACAGTTAACATTATCACCTAATTTAGATAAGGAGATTACGTGTAGTCTTCCACAAGACGCTCAAATTACGTTAACAGCTAACGGAGGAAATACACCAGCTTATACTTTTGAATATTCTACCGATGGTGGAACAACCTACTCGCCTATGGTTAGTAACGTATTTAATACATCAACACCGGGTAGTTATACGTTTCAAGTAACTGATGCTAACGGTTGTCAAGCAGTAACAACAACTGCTATCGATTTAACAACACCTATAGATCCAGATATTACAGTTACTCAAACTGCTTTTATTAATTGTAATGGCGAAGAAACTGCGGCTATTTCAATAACTCCAGATACAACGTTAGGTCAAGCTCCCTTTGTTTTTGAAGTTATTAATACAACTACAGGAACAAATTATGGAACACAAACGTCTGGATTAGCAGCAGGAGATTATACAATTACTGTTACCGATGCTAAAGGCTGTACTGAAATAGAGACGATTACTATTTCAGAACCTATCCCAATTGTGGTGAATTACCATGCAGTGCCAATTACGTGTACTACAGGAGGTGTTTCTCAGGGTTCTGTAATTGTAGATAGTGTAACAGGAGGAACAGCGCCTTACAACTATTTTGTAACAGGTACCAATGGTTATGCGGAGTCTGAACTTAACACTGCGGGTACAACTTCTGTTAATTTTGATGTCGTTGATTTTGGATTATACCAAATAAACGTTGTGGATACTAATGGCTGTTCTGTCTTAATTCAAGATGTACTAGTGGCATCACCACCAGACGATTTAGATATTACAATTGATGCAACAGCAGATTGTGCTACTGGAGGAGAAGCCACAATTAGTATTGGTACTACTCTTGGAAGCCCTGGTCCTTTTTACTTTGCAATTTATGATGGTACCATTCCAGCAACTGCCCCAACCCCACCTGCAGGTGGATGGCAAACGGAAACAACTCCAGGATCTAATTCAACTGTTTTTACAGGTTTAACTCCAGGAGTTTTATATACTTTTATTGTGTATGACACGGTAACATCGTGTTACTATTTTGAATCTGCTGTCGACCCTATTCCAACGAATGCAACTGTAACGGCTTCTGCTATAACTTCAAATAATATTACGTGTACTGGTAGTGCCGATGGTAATGTGTCATTCACGTTAAACAATCCTGAAGGAATTGCTATCGATGTAACGTATGAAATATTTAACTCGCTATCATTAGCAACAACCTCTATTGTTGGAAACGGAACTATTCCTGCAGGAGGCACACTATCGGTAACGAATTTAGGCCCTTTAGATTTTGGAAATTATTATGTTCTTATATCTGAAACCTCTGGTCCAAATGCCGGTTGTAGTATAGTGACAGTGCCTTTTAATATTACAGAATCTGCAATAGATTTAAGTCTAACGGCTTCCGTCTCTTCAAATGAAAACTGTAATGACCTTGGTGTTATAACGGCAGTAGCGAGTAATGGTACTGCCCCTTATCAATATCAAATATTATTAGATACAGATGCTGCTCCAATAGCAACTAGTACAGGATGGGCATCGGCTAATACTTTTACAGTGGCAGCAAATGGATATACAATATATGCTATTGATGCTTACGGTTGTATTAGAGATTTTGATATCAGTTTAATAAGAGATGCTGAACCAACAATCGATCCTCTGGTAGCGCCATGTTTTGTAGGTACTCCTATAAATGGTACGATTACAGGAATAGTTTCAGTAGGAACACCACTGTATAGTACCAATGGAACTACTTATTCTTCAGATCCGAACTTTACAATTTATACGCCAGGTACTTATACCTTATATATTCAAGATGGTAATGGATGTGTGGCAACAACACCTTATATCGTCAATGATGATTTACAATTAAACGCTGCACTGATAAAAGCTTTAGATTGCACGGTTTCACCAGATGCAGAAATCACATTAACTGCAACAGGAGGAGACACGACGTCTTATGCTTACGAAGTGTCAACAGACGGAGGTACCACTTATACCCCAATGGCTACAAATGTTTATACAGCCACCACTTCTGGAACATATACCTTTAGCGTTATAGATGCTGCAGGATGTCAAGCAATTGCAACGTATACCTTAGATCCAATTCCGACTATAGTCTTTACTACAGTAGAGACCGATGTTACCTGTAATGGTGGTAGTGACGGTACTATTACTGTAAATGTAACGGCAGGTGTTGGTCCTTTTCAATACCAATTGGATGGCGGAGCTCTTCAGAATTCAAATGTTTTTACAGGGTTATCTCAAGGAACTAACTACGTTATAACTGTAATGGACACGCAATCGTGTACTTTGGCAAGTGCTCCAATAACCATTAATGAACCAACAGTTTTAACAGCTTCTCACACCGTATCTGCAAATACAACCTGTGATATAGAAACAATAATCACTGTTACTGGACAGAACGGAACGCCTACAGGAAGTGGAACAGGTTACTATTACAATTTCAACGGTTTTGGCTTTACAACCAATAACATGTATACAGTTAATAATAATGGAACTGTTCAAATTATTACTTATACAGTACGAGATGCTAATGGCTGTATAGTGTCTGGTTCTGTTACTGTTGATCCATTAGATTCGCCGACAGATTTAGATTTTAGTGCCACGGCGATTACATGTTTAATAAATGATGGTACAGTGACATTAACGGCAACCAATGGTGTTGCCCCGTTAAGTTTCGAAATTCTATCGCCAGCGAGTGCGACGACTAATACAACAGGTGCTTCAAATGGAATGTTCACAGGATTAACACCTGATGACTATACTTTCCAAGTTACCGATGCTAACGGTTGTAATTATCAAGAATTATATAACCTTATAGACGTTGAAAATATAACGGTTGCAGGACAATTAATTAGTGATGTGACTTGTAATCCAGGAGCAAATGGTGAAGTGTTATTTACCATTTCAGATTTTACAGGAACTTATAGCTACTCTATAAATGGAGCTCCACCGGTAACCGGACAAACAAATCCAACAGTAACAGTCTCTGGGTTAACCGGAGCGAGTACACAAACTATAGATGTTACAGATGAAACTACAGGTTGTACTGTGACAACTTCAATTGATGTATCACAGCCAGCTACTTTAGGTTTAACATTAGATACTAATATTAATGCGACTTGTACTATGGGAGCGCAAGTAAGTGTTACAGCTTCTGGAGGTATTACTCCATATTCATATTCTTTTGTAGTGAGTGGTGATCCAGCAGGAACATATTCGTCTTCAAATTCAGCAATTTTAGATCCCGCAATATCAACAACGTGGGATGTGTATGTGCAAGATGGTAATACGTGTGTTATCTCAACGCCATTAACAATTACTATTGCAACAGACCCAATTCCTTCAGGAATAACAATCTCGGGCTTAAGTCAATGTCCAAGTCCATTAAACGACTATACGTTTACAGTAGATGTTGCTAGTGGAATAGCGCCTTATGAATATAGTATAGGTAACGGATTCCAAACGAGTCCAACCTTTACTGTAAATGCACCAGGAACTTACAATGTTATTGTAAGGGATGCTAACGGGTGTACAAATACAGCTCCTTTTACTTTCGATATATTACCAGCAATTCAATTTTCAGCTGTTATTACTACAGCTCCAAGTTGTGATGACGACGACGGTGAGATAACAGTAGCCGGTTCTGGAGGCTCAGGAAATTATACATATTCTATAACTCCGAATCCTTCATCAATCACCTTGAGTGGTGACGTGTTCTTTGGTGTACCATCAGGGACGTATACGGTGACTATGACTGATGCAACAACATTATGTACACAAGAGATCGCCTTAACATTAGACCCTGCGACGCCAGTAAACTTTACACTAGACGCAGATAATGTAACGTGTAATGGAGGAAGCGATGGTATTATTGTTGTCGATTTACCAACAAGTAATGATAACCCAATTTATACTTACGAAATCACTGCGCCTATTATTGTGGCACCTCAAACGTCAAATGTCTTTACAGATCTAGTGGCTGGTACCTATACGGTTCAGGTAAATTCAGGTAAAGATTGTGTAGCTACCGAAACTATTGCAATTTCAGAGCCCGATGCCATTTTAATCTCTGCTCCTACAGTATCTCAATATCTTTGTGCTACTGGTAATACATTAAATTATGCTACAATAACGGTGACAGGTGTTACGGGAGGATCTGGAACGTACACGACTTACGAATTTATCGAGAGTGGTACGGTCGTTCAGTCTGGAAGTAATACTACTTATACAGAATCAGATGCCTCTGGCGGAACCTACACGGTTAATGTGTACGACGATCAAGGCTGTTTGGGTACTACAACTGCGGCAATTACTATTAATCCGTATATAGAATTAGATGCAGTAACAGTTACTGTTGATACTGCAATCTCTTGTACTAACCTTGAAGATATAACAGTAACCGCTTCAACAACTGGTGGAACACCGCCGAATTTAGAATATATTGTGGAGGATGTTGAAGGTTCTATTACAGGAGGTGTCTACAGTCAGACAAATACCACTGGCGTATTTACAGGTTTAAATATTGGAAACTACAGTATCACAGTTACCAATTTGGATACTGGATGTAGTATTGAAAATGTACATTATGTAAACGATCCGAATACTTTCGATCTTATTTTAGATACTGTAATCGATGTTACGTGTTATAACGATAACGATGGTAGTGTAAGTATCACTTTCATCGATCAGGTTATTACAGGAACAAATCCAGATCAGTCTGGACCATTTAACTATACTATAGAGGATAGTTCGGGAGCAACAGCTGCTACTGGTACTACTTCAAATGCGGGGCCTATAACTATAACTGGGTTAACCGGCGATACGTATACTGTAAATGCGACACTAATTTCTAATCCTTTTTGTACAGTAACTAAGAATTTCACGATTACGCGACCTAACGAAGAATTAACGCTTATGGCTTCCGAAGCTTCAAGTGTAACTTGCGATAATAACTCAGGCTCTATCGATGCTAACGCAAATGGCGGCTGGGGAAATTTGGAATATGAATTAGTTTTAGCGGGAACAGTTGTTGAAGCGTATTCTTCAAATAGTTTCTTTTCAGAGTTATCTGCGGGAACTTATACCGTAAATGTTAGAGATTCTGAAGGATGTATCGCAACAACTGATGTTATATTAGACGTACCGACACCTATCAGCGCGACATTTACACCAAATACAACAATGCTATCGTGTTTTGGAGATCAAAACGCTTCAATAACAATTACGGGTGCTGCTGGTGGTCAAGGGAGTAATTACACCTATGTTCTAAACACCCTTTTTCCAACAGTGAGTGGTTCTGGTCCTCAAACAACAAATATGTTTGGCAACTTAGGAGCAGGAATATATTCTGTTACCATAACAGACGGTTATAATTGCGCGTTTACTTCAGTAGATATTACTATCGCACAACCAACACCAATACAAGCGAGTTTAGTGAAGGAAACAACGCAAAGTTGTTTGGTAGAATCTACTTTAACGCTATCAGCATCTGGAGGAAACGGACCTTATACCTATAGTGAGACGGATACCTTTACAACGGTTATAGGATCTTTTGCAACAAATACCACTTTTTCTGTACCGGAAGGAACCTATCAGTATTATGTTCAAGATGCTAACGGGTGTATTGCGAATGTTTCAAATGAAATAACAATAGATCCACTTCCAGAATTAGTAATAAATTTACAATCTCTCAATCCTACAATTAATTGTGCAGGAGATAATAACGGAAGTATTATAGCAACAGCTCAAGGCGGACTAGGAAACTATGTCTATACTTTAGAAGATACTGCCGGAAATACTATTACTGCAACTCAGGATAGTCCGGGCATATTCACAGAACTGGTCGCTGGTACTTACGTGGTAACGGTGGTTAGCGATGATTGTGTTATTACGTCAAATCAAATAACGATTACCGAGCCTTCTGCGCCATTAACCGCTGAATTTGAAATTACCGATATTACATGTAGCGGTAGTAATAATGGTATTTTAGAAATTACTGCTACTGGAGGAACAGGAATTATTAAATATGCGATCTCACCACAGTTAAATCAGTTTTTCGATACTAATGTATTCGAAAACTTAGCCCCTGGTGATTATGAAGTTGTTGTTCAAGATGCTTTAGGGTGTTACCTTACTTTCGATTTTACAATTACGGATCCTTTACCTGTCATCTTAAGTATTGTTCCGAATTCAATTTTCGCAGCAGTGTGTGATGGCGATGCAGATGGAGAATTTAGCATCGATATTGATGGCGGAAGTTTACCTTACAGTGTGAGCCTTGACGACTACAACGGTCCGTATATAACCGGTAATGCTACGCAGACCATATTCGATTTTACAGATTTAAACGGTGGTGACCACATAGTGTATATTCGCGATGCGGTAGGTTGTGAGTCTGAATGGAATATTACGTTCCCAGAATCAGTGATCATTAACCCTACTCTAGAGATCGAATATCTTTGTGAAAATAATACACTCACCAATTCAGTAACAGTTATTATAGATGAAAGCATTACAGATAGCTCTCAAATAGATTATTCTTTAGATGGTGGTGCGTACCAATCAAGTAATGTATTCACAAATGTACCTTCAGGAACAAATCATTATATAGATGTTAGACATACCAATGGATGTATTCAAAACACAGATTTCTTTGTTATTGAAAGCTACCAGCCGCTATCACTTAGTTTATCAGAAGGAAATCAGCCTGGAGAGTTTATTGCAACAACTACTGGTGGCACTGGAGATTACGAGTACACAGTAAATAACCAAAGTTATGGCGCTGTAGATGTGTTTGTAGTAACCGAAACAGGAACTTATTATGTTACGGTAACAGATAGTGCCGGCTGTCAAGCTGAAGCTGTAATAGATATAGACATTGTGGGGCCGTGTATGTCTAATTATTTCACACCTAATAGTGATGGTATCGCCGATACTTGGGCGCCAGGTTGTACAGAAGATTTTCCAAACCTAACCTTCGATATTTTCGATCGCTATGGCCGTAAGGTTGCAACATACCGCGTTGGTGAGTATTGGGATGGGCGTTATAACGGTAAAGAATTACCTACAGGTGATTATTGGTATGTGGTTAAAACAAATAGCGACCTTTTAGATAAGGATTATGTTGGACATTTTACACTTTACAGATAATAGAACCTAAAGCATTTTAAAAAAATTAGTCAAATGAAAAAAATCACACTTTATATCGTTCTTTTTATCTCGTCTTATGGTTTCGGACAAGAATTAAACTTACCGGTGTTTACACAGTACTTAGCAGATAACGATTTTATTATTTCACCCACCTATGCTGGCGTTGGCGATAATTTAAGAATTAGAGCCAACGGATTGACGCAATGGGTAGGCATTAAAAACGCTCCCGATAATCAGGCGCTATATGTCGATTTTAGAATTGCAGATCAATCTGGTGTTGGTGTATCTCTTTATAATGATAAGAATGGAAACACACGACAAAAAGGGGTTAAATTTTCTTTTGCGCACCATATTATTTTAGATTATAAATCGAAACAGTATTTATCTTTCGGACTTTCTTATAATATTAATAGCTTTAGAATTGATATTGAAAACTTTGAAGGTACCGAAGAAATGCCAATCGTAGATCCTAATATTAGAGATGACAGATCCATTTCTAATAATAATTTTGATGTTGGAATTCTATATCGCTTAAAAATGTTTTTCTTAAGTTTTAATGTAAATAATATATTAGACAAAAAGATTGATGCCTTTACAGGAATAGAACCGAGTAAACTATTAAATTTTCAAACCTATGCTGGATATGTTATTAAAAGCAAAAGTATGAGAAATACAGAAATTGAACCTTCTATATTTTACCAAAGGTATAATAGTGATGGACGTTCAAGTACAGATATTAATTTAAAATATAGAAAGTATAACGGCGATGGCGATTATTACTGGGTAGGTGCTTCTTACCGGTTTTTAAACGATCAAGCTTTAAAACCTTTAAACATTGGACCAATGGTGGGGATTAAGAAAAATGAATTTTATTTCGCCTATTCTTACCAAGCCACAATGAATGATTTATCGGGATTTAATTCTGGAACGCACGCGATAACTATAGGTATAGATTTCTTACAAGGAGTAAGCGATTGTCCGTGTACGCAAGGTACAAGCTGGAGACGCTATAGAGAAGCGGGGGTAAATGATAAATAATTAACTATTAAGTGTCTTTAAAGGAAAATGAAAGGAGGATTAAATTGCTGCCAATGTAGCATTTAGACATTCGGGTAAACGGTTCTACTTTATATAAACACGCAGCTTATTGAAAGCTATATCTAGTTAAATTGGTACGAAATATAAACAACTAAGAGACATAATCCTTTATTATTTCTCTTAGTTATGTCTGTATTCAGATCCATATCGATCGCAATTATTTGAAACTTGTTTTTTGGTATTACCGTTTTGGGGTACACTACCAAAAGTTATAAAGTAAACCCTAAAATAGCACTCAAGAAACCAGCTTAAATTCCGTCAATGTAATTTTCAACTATTGTCCGATTGATCGCAGTCGAAATCTGTTTAGCTGCTAAAACACTTCATTTTACAGACAACTTTAGAGTGTGAATAAGCCAATTTTGGATATTTTTATCTTTGAATTTGAGTCATTGATTGAGTTTAATTATTAATCCCTTTAAGGATAAAATATTTTAACCCAATATTAAAACCTCCCCAAAATCAGTTCCTAGTATTCCGTCTTATCCATTTTTTTAACCCATTCTTGAAAAGGTTTTATCGCAATTTCTGGCGCAAGTTGTACAAAAGGAATACTTCTTTTGTTGTAAGGCAAAGGGATTTCTTTATAAATAAATTCATCATCAAAGCCAATATTTGCGGCATCAACTTGACTGCTTCCGTAGTACACTTTATCTGGTCGCGCCCAATAAATAGCTCCTAAACACATAGGGCAGGGTTCGCAAGACGTATAAATTTCGCAACCGTCTAACTGAAACGAACCTAGATTTTTACACGCCTCTCTAATAGCAGTAACTTCGGCATGTGCTGTGGGATCGTTTGTAGACGTAACTTTATTATTACCGCGACCCACTATTTTTCCGTCTTTTACAACGACACAACCAAATGGACCACCTTCGTTATTGTTCATACCTTTCAACGCTGCGTTTACAGCTTCTTGCATAAATTGTTCTTTATCCATTTTTAAAACTATTTTTTAGAAAAATACAAATCATTTCACAATTTCACATAAAAAAAGCCCATCAAAATATTGATGGGCTCTTTTAAAAAACTTGAAGTATATATTACATAACTTTTACGTTAACTGCATTTAATCCTTTGTTTCCTTCTTGTAAATCAAATTCAACATCGTCACCCTCACGGATTTCGTCGATTAATCCTGAAATGTGTACAAAATGATCTTTGTCTACTCCTTCTTCAGTGATGAATCCAAATCCTTTAGTGTCGTTGAAAAATTTTACTGTTCCTTTACTCATAATAATAATAATTGTAATTAATAATTTGATAACTTGAGTGCAAAGATAGTGCCAATTTATTTATAAACCACTACCAATCGATAGGAAAATAATCTTTTAAAAATTTCCCCGACCAATGTTTACCGGTATTTATGCCGTCTATTAGCGGATCCATTACCCTTGCCGCCCCATCAACAATATCTAAAGGGGGTTGAAAATCGTGGATTTCTACTTTTTTCTTAGATAATTCTGCTGGATCTTCGTCTGTTACCCAGCCCGTATCGACAGCATTCATATAAATACCAGACTTCGCAAAGGTTGCTGCAGAAGTATGTGTAAGCATATTTAAGGCTGCTTTTGCCATATTTGTATGCGGGTGTCTGTCTGCTTTTTTAAACCTATGAAACTTCCCTTCCATCGCAGATACATTAATTATATGTTTCTTACCTGTGTTTTCTTTCTTCATTAAATTAGACAAACGGTTGCATAACACAAACGGTGCAACGGCGTTTACTAACTGAACTTCTACCATTTCCGTAGTTTCAATTTCACCTAATTTTAATCGCCAACTGTTGGTTTTTCTTAGGTCTACTTGTTGTAAATCGGCATCCAATTGACCTTCTGGAAATACTTCGGCAGTTTGTAATGAATTATCAAAACTGTATGGAATTTGAGATAATTCGGCCGAATTTCGCAATCCAATTCCTGGTTCTGGCCCGTGCCAGGTCACCGGTAGCACATTATTTTTACTCGTTTTTGAAGTGCTAGCACTAAACGCTGTTAATTCTTTTAGACAGGTATTATGATCTTTTAATAATGGTTGCGCTAATTTTGGCAGTTGGCCGACAGGTAATTTTTCGTTTTCCATTAAATGGGAATAAAAACCTGAAGGGCGTCTTACAGTTTGTGCTGCATTATTGATTAAAATATCTAAGCGATCGTATTTTTGCTCTATATAATTACAGAAAATTTCTACACTTGGTATATGTCGCAAATCGAGTCCGTGAATATGCAAACGATCACTCCAATCGCTATAATCCTCTTCTTTAGAAAACCGAATGGCAGAATCTGCAGGAAAACGTGTCGTAGCCACAACGGTAGCTCCCGAACGTAATAACATTAATGAAATATGATAGCCTATTTTTAATCTAGATCCTGTAATTACCGCTACTTGATCTTTTAAATCGGTCGTCTGAAAACGTTTTGCGTAATTTAAATCACCACAATCCGTACACATTGTATCGTAAAAATGATGCAATTTTGAGAATACAGCCTTGCAAACGTAGCAGTTTCTCGGCGATTCTAACTCTAAAGTGTCGTCCCGATTAGAAGCTTCTGCTAGTAGTTTTGGAGCTACAAATAACGTCGCTTCTCGCGCAGAACGGATACCTGTTGTTTTTCTGGCGTGCGTATCTTTAGCAATCATTTTACGCTTTATAGCCTTCTTAGCGTCTTTTCTTCTCCGCTGAAACTCATCACGATTTGGACGAGACAGCATTCCTGAGGCTTTATATAATGCCGTTCTTTTTTCTTCAGAAAGATTAAATATTTGATTGGTATCGGTTACCAAAAGTTCTAAGACCGAAATACATTGGTCTATTTCCTCCAATGAGAGTTTTCTAGTGGTGTCTGGTTGGTTGTTATCTGTAAGCATATACTTATAAACGTGATATCGAGATCCTATTTAATATAAAAATTATTTTTGGCGAAGATAGTTATACCGTTCTGAGAAAGTGAATAAATAACTAAATTAAAATATTGAGGAGTAAGAACCTATTAACCAAGATCTCACTTTTAAAAAGCTTAATTTCACCAACAAATAGGCGCATAATTTATCTTTTGATAATAAATCATTTAATTAAACTAATGATTATCTTGTGTAAAAACATATCAAAATTATAAGAATCTGATAAATGAAAAAAAAGTGTCACAAAATTTTAAAGCTTATAAAGGAAGTGAAAGCTATCGATATACTCTTTTTTATAGCTTTTTTTGCGTCTGTACTTATCAGTTTAACGATGGATCAAACTCGGCTTGTTTATATATTGCCGCTAGTCATTGTAATCATCATTTTAAAATATTTAAGTTATAAAAATATTACAGTTAATAAGCTGTTTATTTTTGCAGCACTTCTAGTTCTCGTTTCTGATATCTTATCGTTACTAAATTTTTTCAATCACTTTACGTGGATAGCTATTTTAACAGCTTCTTATTTAATCTGTTTAATTATAATACTTATAAAATATTTAAGTAAAAGTAGGCTCAAATCGGTAATGTCACTATCTGTAGTGCTCGGTATGTTATTAGTAACTTATATTATATTTGCCGTCGTCGATTTGTTAATAAACAACATCCCCACTCACTTTGTTATTTACACCGTTTTCGTCGCATTTTGTTTATTTATATTTTCTATTACTTTTGCTATGGTTTATATCAGTGATAAGTACGTTAATGGCCCTGTTCTATTAGCTTCTGGGATTTTTAATATTTTTCAAATGACCTTATCATCTATTAACGAGTTCTTTTTCTATAACAGAACCTTTACAGCAGTAATTGTTATCTGCCATATTTTGTCACTATACCTTTTTATGAAATTTATCGCGGAAGCTAAGGTTGTTGAAATTGAAGATGTTGACGAAAAATATTTTTAATAAAAAAGAGGACAACTATATTAGTTATCCTCTTTTTTATTAAGTGAACTTGCCTTACTAAAACAGCTTGTTTTATAGGTTTAAACGCTATATTCCTTTACAATACCGTAACCATTAATTGGTTTTAATTAAGCGTGAAATATCTAACTGATTCTTATCTATTTTAATCATTATTTTTTCTTATTCTTCTTCGTTGCTTCAACTTTTAGGTGTTCTGTACTCGATTGTGCTATGTAATTCGCTACTATTTTATCGACAAGCTCGTCTTTTGTTAAATGATGAAACACCGTTTTTATTTGCGCTTTAAAATCTTCTGAAACATCGCGATTAGGTTTGGTCTTAAATATTTTTTTAGCCCATATTAAACCATTATTTTCTTCAATACTTTGTGCATCTGCTTTTTTAAAGGCCGTAAAAACAAGACCCAATTCTTTTTCAAAATCGGCAATATCCTCTACTTCTTCTTTTTGTAAAACGGTTAACGACAAGCCTTTTGCTCCTGCCCTAGCCGTTCGTCCGCTTCTATGCACATACGCGTCGTAAGTATCTGGTAAATGGTAATTAACCACGTACGATACTTCTTTTACATCTATTCCACGAGCTGCCAGATCGGTTGCAACTAAAATATCAATATGGCCTTCTCTAAATTGACCCATTATTCGGTCGCGAATACCTTGAGTTAAACTACCGTGAATAGCCCCTGAAGAGAATTTATTTATCGCTAAATTTTTGGCTAATTTGTTAACCGCTGCCTTAGTTTTACAAAATATAATACCGCGTTCCCCTTCTTTTGAATTTAAAAAATGAAGTAATACCTCTAGTTTTTCTATAGGTTCTACAACCACATATTGGTGGTCTATACCTTGGTGTCCCATCGTTGCCATATCTGCTTCAATATATACTACGTGTTTCGACATATAGTTTTGAACTAATTGCTTTATAGTTCCAGGCATTGTAGCCGTAAACAACAATGTTCTTCTAGATTTAGGAATGTCTTTTATAATAGTATCGACCTCGTCTTTTAAAGCACTTATCATTTCATCGGCTTCATCCAATACTAAATACGCTACGTCTTTGATATTTATGGCGCCACGTTTAATTAAATCAACCAAACGCCCGGGAGTTGCTACCACAATATGAGTGGGAGCTTTTAAACGTTCTATTTGAGGTTTTATAGGAATTCCACCACAGACAGAGGCGATAGAAAGTTCTGGACTGTTTTTAGCAAACGATTCTAAATTTGCAAAAATCTGTTGCCCTAACTCTCTTGTCGGTGCTAATATTAAAGCCTGAATAGCAGTATTCTCAACATCAATTAACTGCAGCAAAGGTAAACCAAAAGCCGCTGTTTTGCCTGTTCCCGTTTTTGCTAAAACAACAAGATCTTCTTTTTGATTTAGTATTATAGGAATGGTCTTTTCTTGAATATCCGTAGGAACGGAGATGTCTAAACCAACTAAACTCTCTTGAATTTGTTTATTAATTCCTAAATCTGAAAACTGCTTTAACATAAAAATATTTTTAGGCAAAGATAATCACACTTTTATAAGGAATACCACCAATTTGAGTTGTTATTTTTTTTATTAGTGTTCTAGAAAAAAACACCTATAGAAATAGTAGGTGTTTTATGGCGTTTCGATTTTATTATAGTCCTAACTTCTATTAACTATTCATTTAATTCTTTCATTATTTCTGCAAACAATTCGTAAGAGCGAATGCGGTCTTTAATATCATAAATATTAGTAACGGCAATAAGCTCGTCGGCTTCAGTTTTAGCCATAAAGGCTTTTACTTGGCTTTTAACTGTAGCTTTACTTCCAATAAAAGAATACTTCAACATTTGATGAATCTGCGGATGCTGTAAAATTTCCTCATACTCTGCGGTCATAGCTGTTGGCGGCTGCACATAATCGCGTTTACCAGTTAATATTCCCAAAATCATACGGATCAGAGAGGTCGATAAACGATGGGCCTCTTCGTCGGTATCAGCAACTATAATATTCACACCAGCCATAACATACGGTGTTTCTAAATCGGCTGACGGCTTGAACTCTTTACGATAAATAGCGATAGCATCCCACAAATGGGTGGTTGCAAAATGACTCGCAAACGAATACGGTAATCCTTTTTTAGCCGCTAAATGTGCACTATCTGTACTCGATCCTAGAATATAAACAGGTACGTTTACGCCTTCTGCTACTGTGGCACGAACTTTAGAACTCGCGTTTTTAGTAGAAAAATACTGCTGAATCTTATCTAATTCTTTCGGAAAAGAGTGTGCTGCTTCCATAAAATCGGAGCGAATGGCTTGTGCTGTTTCCCTGTCTGTACCTGGCGCTCTTCCTAGACCTAAATCAATTCGGTTGGGATATAAAGCCCCTAAAGTACCAAATTGCTCCGCAACAATTAGCGGTGAATGATTGGGTAGCATAATACCACCAGAACCTATGCGAAGTGTTTTTGTGCCTTGGGCGACATAACCAATTAATACAGAGGTGGCACTACTTGCTATATTGGGCGCATTATGATGCTCTGCCAACCAGTAGCGCGTGTAACCAAAAGTTTCTGCATTTTGCGCCAATTTTAGAGCGTTGTTATAGGTTTGTTTAAGTGTATAACCTTCAGAAACTAATGCAAGGTCTAAAATGGAATAAGCGGTATGTTGCGTTTTCATAAAAATATAATGAGTTGTAAAATTTAGGGTGGAGATCGATTAAAACGAAAAATATAAAAGACTTCCAAGGTCTATTTTTATCTATTAATTACTGCTCTTTTTGACTACTAGAACACCAAAACAGAAGCCCCTTCTTAATTATTACAACAAATTTAAGGCTTTCGTTTGTTAATTTTTGCCAAGAGATCCTATAAAAAAATCAAAAATAACCGTGCGTATTTAGTCTTTAAATTAAAAGATTAAATCTTTCTGTTTTTTCCAGCAGCCACACCCATTAAAAGTTTAAAAAAGGCAAGCACTATTAATAAGATTAAAGCATAATTCCACTCTTTGGTAAGATCGTAAATAACACCAACAATAAAGGGGCCGGCTGCCGCAATAAAATAACCAATCGATTGGACAAATCCAGACAATTCGGCGGCTGTTTCAGCATCTTTAGAACGTAAAACAATAAGCAATAAAGCCAACCCAAATGTTCCACCAATCGCTATTCCTATCAACCCTGTCCATAGTTCAATCATTCCAACTCCCGGAATCATTAATCCAATTAAGGCAATGACTTCAACACCAACTAAAAAAGTAATAACTAAGCGCTGATCTTTTCTAGAACCCGCCCAAATAGGAATAAAAATAGCACCAATAATACCGGTTGCCTGAGATAAAGAAAGCATCCATCCTGAATACGATGCCTCAAATCCACGATCGATAAGTATAGCAGGTAACCACGCTAAAATAACGTAAAACGTTAAAGATTGAAGTCCCATATACAGCGCCAATTTCCAAACCAATAGCGAACCACTTAGTTTCTTCATTGCTTCTTTAAAGCTTCTGCGTGGTGGTGTGCGCTTAATGCGCTTAATATTAGGAATCCAAATAATTACAGCCATTACAGCCAACACCGCCCACACGGCAAGCGATCCTCTCCAGCCTAAGTTAAGCTCTTTTGCCAATGGAATACTTAATCCGGCCGCAAAAGCAGCACCCAAAGACATAATACCCGAGTATAAACTGGTAACTAATCCAGCTTTGTGTGGAAAGTTTCTTTTAATTAAAGCCGGAATTAACACATTTCCAAAGGCTATAGCGATTCCCAATAAAATGGTGCCCAAGTACAATTCAAAAACACTTCCTAAAGAGCGAACTATAATACCAGTCGTTAATAAAATCAGTGCACCTAAAAGCGTGTTTCCAATTCCGAACCGCTTAGTAAACAACGGTGTTATAGTTGATACAACACCAAAAGCAATTAAAGGCAAGCTTGTTAACAATCCTAGTAATGTGTCAGAAAGTCCAATATCTTGACGAATCATATCAATTAAGGGCCCAATACTAGAAAGTGCAGGTCGTAAATTTACAGCTACGAATAAAATTCCTAAAAGCAATAGCGTTCGTGAGGCTTTATTCAATCCATTTTCGTCTCGTTTTTCCATAATTTATAAACATAACAGACGTTCGTGCATCCAATTATTAGTTCGTTAACTGTCATTTACAGCCATTTCTCTTTGCTTTAAACGGTTTTAAATCTCAAGAGATAATTGCCATTAAACTTAAAAAGAAATGACGATACGTTTTTGAAACAATAGGCTCTAATACAACTAAGATTTAAAAGTAATTAGGTATAAAACGAGATGTTGGCAGAAAGCAGCAAAAGTAGTCGATTGTTTTGAGAAGAACTGAATTTTATTTCTTATTGTTTTGTGAAATTAATGCTAAAAATGAGAGCGTATTCACCATAGGAAATCACAATTTAAAGTAGTGTCGAGTACACCAAGCTATTGTGCTTCCTTACTAATAAAAATTAATGTTCTTTCATAATCATTGCTACTTCAGTACACAATAAAAAATGGTGTGGATAACGGCACAGGTTTCCCGACAACTTATTTCTTAAAATTTTTCTAATTGTTTCATAATAGAATTAAATAACAAACGTCTTTAGCACGTATTATTTAAGGTTTACTATTCTGTTTCACCGCCCTAAGTTCTCTAAATTGTAATCTATATTAACTATTAAACGATTTATTACAACTGTGTTTTTAGCTCGCTTAGCAGGCTCCTAGCTTTCCTCAAGAATAAAATTAGAATAATTTCTAAGATCCAATCATATTTAAAAATACTAAAAAGCCCTTTTGAAAATATCAAAAGGGCTTTTTTAAAGTTAAAATGCATATTGAACAAATGCTGAAAAGTTTCTACCAGGATCATTAATAGGAACTCGTGAAAAATCTTCCTGATTTGCAAATGAGAAATTTAAATGATTATTGTACGTTTCATCAAATACATTTAAAATAGCAAGTCCTATAGTAAAGTCTTGTAACGGTTTAAAACCAATACGAAAGTCTAAGGTTTCATAACCCGATGTTTCTTGTTCATTAAAACTCGTTGCTATCTCATCTTGTGCAGACGTAATTGTGTACTTAAGATTAGCCCAATAGTTATCTTTTTCAAAACCTAAATCAAACCGCGTTATAAATGGAGGCGTTAATGGTAATGATTCATTTAAGTCTTTATTTTTGGTATATACATAAGAGACGCTACTATTAAGATTAAAATAGGAAGCAAAATTTAGTCCTAAGTTAGCTTCGAAACCCATTTTATAAGCGTTATCTAAATTTATAAAACGTTTTACTTCTTGAGGTTGCGCATTTGGCATGAACTTACGTTCTAAAGCAGGATCTATAACTGGAACAATATAGTTCTCATACAACGAATAATACCCCGAGAATCCATAACTAAGTGCATCAATTCCTTCGGTAAACGTCTTTATGCCTTTAATTCCAATTTCAAACTGGTTATTAACCTCTGCATCGAGGTAAGGATTTCCCACGTACTCATAGGAATCTTGACCTACTGTAAAGTGATTTATGTAACGTTCTATCATATTCGCAGAGCGCACACCACGACCATAAGCTATTTCTAAATTTACGTAGTCTGAAATGTTGTGTTTAACAGATACTGTTGCCGAAATATTACGCTCTTCTCTCTGTTCCAAATTTGAATAAAGCTCTTGAAAATCAATCTCAGGATCTTGAATATCTGAAACCACAAGGTCATATCTAACTCCCGCAGTAAGCATTGTTTTATCTGTAATTGCATATTTGTTCTCTGCAAACACTCCAAAATCATTAACAGAAGCATCTTGCCACACCTTATCATTATACATAATAGGTTCTGGCAATTCCATTCCCATACCATTTCGTTTTATAAGTCTCGTTCTTCCTCCATCTCTAGAAATAAGCAGTGCATCTAACCCACTATAAAGCGTCCACTTCTCTGTAGGTTTCATCTGTAATTCTATTTTACCACCTTTTGTGGTGGCTTCAATTTGAGATACAGCGTCTGTCATTTTATAGGAAGGCCTGTTTATATTAGACATAATGTGGTCTACATAAGAATAATAGGCTTTTGCATTAACCTCTTTTATAAAACCAGTTAAGTCTGAAAGCTTATAATCTAAAGATAAAATAGAGCTATTGTCTTCATCAGTATCCATAGGCAGTCCTGCGTGCAAAACATCACGTCCAAAGGATTGTCTCCAATGCGCTTGAAGTCTCTGGTTGTCTTTAATAGTGTATCCTAGTCGTAAACCGTAATCTATACTTCTAAATGCCGAAGGAATTTCTGTGCCGTCACCATCCTTATAGTTTCCAAAGTCGCGATATCCTGCATTTGCAACAATATCGTATGTATCGGTTATTTGATGAAGCTTGACTGAGGACACTAACGAATTTCCGTTAGATTCGTAACCAGAATTTACACTACCGTGTAGACCCGAATCCATGGCCTGAGGTTTCTGGGTAACCAAATTAATAACACCTCCAAAGGTTGCGCCATAGCGCACTGTATAAGGCCCTTTAATCACTTCTATTCTTTCTATCTCTTCCGGAATGACGTGCGTAGTAATAGGATCCATCCGATTAGGACAAGCGTGCACCGCTTTTGTTCCGCCATCAAATTGAATGTTTAATTGTTCATATTGAGATGCCCTAAATGAAGGATCTATCGCATAATTTCCACGCTTAATTAATGAGAAACCATTAAAATCTTTAAACAAATCTGCTACATTTTTAGGTTGTACCACCTTTTTTGTAAGATTTGTTTTTACGGTGGTAAGCACGGGGTCTGTATTACCCCTACCCGTAACTATAGCTGTATTTAATTCTATAGGTTTTGTTTCAGTTGAATCTTGCGTTTTTGTTGTTAATTCTTGTGCAAATAAAGACACAGGTAATAGTGCGCATAAAAGCGCTATTCTTTTTATTTTCATTGTATATTTTTCAAAATTATTCCACAGTGATAAAGAGAAAATAGCATACAGCTTTTCCTCTAACTCTTAAAATTAAAGTGTAATTATACTTGTGGGGGATGAAAAATCGAATAGAAAAGTGTTGATTTATACAGTATGTTGTACTGGAAATTCTCTCGCTTTACAACGGGATATAAAGGTGCTTCGTTTAGGGTTAGTTCTGTTTGACAAAACACTAATTGATCCCACTTTAAATTAGGTAAGGTTTGTTTTTCTTGAGCCGAGTTATTTGCTGTAATTTCATTTAAATAGCACTTACCATTACATTTTAGTTCTGGCCTGTCTTTATTTTCGCAAAGTTCTTCAACGAAGCTTTCTATATCTAAAGCATACCACCCGTAAACAATAGATGTTTTAAAACTATTGTTTAAAAGCAAGAGGGATAATATCATCGTGACAAGAAGCTTCATAAGGCAAAAATAACCTTTTTTATGCAATTTGAAAGTGACTTATGTCACCTATCATTCAATCTTTTAAAGATATTTTCTTTTCCATCCCTTAAGTCATAAAAGATAGTATACCCAATGAGCTTATTATTAGTATTATATGTTAAATATAATTTATATAGTGAATTTCTCTATTGTTTGTATTGGTAACACAGAATATTAAATTATATACTTAATAAGCCAGTGGTCAACTTTTTTTGACTGTTTTTTTTACAAATTAGATAAATAGTGGAAAAGATAACAGCGTTTTAATTATTTAAGGTATATTTGTTAACCAAATGGTTAAACCGCATAGATGCAAATGGCTAAATCAAAAGACAAAAATACAGAAGAGCAAATACTTATTGCTGCAAAAAGCGTATTCCAATCTAAAGGTATGAATGGCGCGCGTATGCAAGAAATAGCAGACAATGCTGGAATAAACAAAGCGATGCTTCATTATTATTACAGAAGTAAACAATTACTTTTTGAGGCCGTTTTTAACCACGCATTTTCACTATTGGCACCGCAACTTAATGCCATTTTAAACGATGACGCTTCCATTGAAGAAAAGATTAAGAACTTCACTTTAAATTACACAACGTTTATGATGAAGCACCCTTATTTACCAAATTTTATTATTCAGGAATTAAATAGAAACGAAGATTTTATTGAAAAATTAAAGGAAAATACAGGCTTTCCTAATCTAGAAAAATTCAAAATAAATGTACAGGAAGAAATTAATCAAGGACTTATAAAGCCTATAGATGCCGACCAACTGTTTGTTAACATTATCGCGTTAAATATTTTTCCTTTTTTGGGGAAACCATTAATCAAAGCGCTTACAAATAAGGATGAAAAATCGTATAAAACATTCGTAGAAAGTCGTAAAAGTGACGTCGCTAATTTTATAATTAATTCAATAAAAAACACATAAAATGAAACGTTTCATCATCATTTTAATAGGATTATTTACTGCTTCTGTTTTCGGGCAACATACCATTACACTTCAAGAATGTTATGAATTAGCAATAAAAAATCATCCTTTAGCACAACAAACAGCACTGTTAGAGACACAAAGCAAATTAGATGCCGCTGTTATTTCTACAACAAAATTACCTCAAATTAATCTTGATGCTCAAGCGACCTATCAATCGGATGTGATTGAAGTTCCCATTCCAAATTCGACAATAGAAGCGTTGAATAAAGACCAATATCGCGCTACTTTATCTGTAAACCAGATCATCTATAATGGCGGAATTACCAAGGCCGCATTGCAATTAAAATCGGCGGAACTTAAAACGAAGCAAAAACAAGTTGAAGTTCATTTATATCAGTTAAAACAACAAATTAATCAACTCTATTTTTCTGTATTATTAGCCCAAGAATCTGAGTTATTACTAAACTCGAAACAATCACTAGTACAGGCAAAGCTTCACGAAGTGCGTTCTGGAATACAGTATGGACTAATTTTACCCTCTTCGGATAACGTTTTACAAGCCGAATTATTAAAAATTGATCAACAATTTCAAGAATTACAAAGCAATAAATCTGTTTTAGTTGAAACGTTATCACAACTCATAAAAAAATCTTTAACCGGTTCTACTCTATTTAAAAAACCATTGCTAGAAACCCAACTAAAAACTAATCTTACGCGACCAGAGTTAGAATGGTTTCAATTTAGAAAAGAGGAAATTAAAAATTCTGAAAAATTAATAGCCTCTCAAAACGCCCCTAAATTACTTGGTTTTGCAACTGGTGGCTATGGAAATCCGGGTTTAAATATGCTAGACAATTCATTTCAAACATTTTACACCGTTGGAATTAAATTAAGTTGGAATGTCTTCGACTGGAATTCTAATAAAAAGCAGCAACAATCTTTAGCAATTAATAACGAGATTATAGAATCAGAAGCTAAAAACTTCATTTTAAATACTAGTATTGAATTAAATAAATACGATTACGAAATCGGTAAAATTGAAGGTTTTATTGTATCAGATCTAGAGATTATTACCCTTAGAAAAGAAGTGCTTAAGTCGGCAGATTCACAACTTAAAAATGGTGTGATTACCTCTTCGGCCTATGTCACAGAGTTGACCAATTTATACGAAGATGAAAACAATTTAATTCAGCATAAAACACAATTACAATTGGCAAAAGCAAATTACAACGTTATAAAAGGACACTAAAATTAAGATCACTCAGATCTCGCAGAAAAATAAAATAATTAAACAAATCTGATGGAAATAAAAATACAAACAAATGAAAACAAATAGTAAACATATAGGATTTATCATTCTCATTTCTAGCTTAATGTCCTGTGGAAACGACAATGGGAAGGCGGATGGTTACGGTAATTTTGAAGCAACAGAAATAACGATTTCTGCCGAAAACAACGGGAAACTGATGCAATTTGATATCACGGAAGGTGACCAACTTACTAAAGGCCAATTTATAGGGTACATTGATACTATTCCGCTCGCTTTAAAACGCGAACAATTAGAAGTTTCTAAAGCTGTTATTAGTTCAAAATCTAAAGGCGTTTTGTCTCAAATTAATGTATTAAATGCTAAGTTAAAAACAGCAAATACTAACAAAAAACGAGCAGAAAACCTCATTGAAGATAACGCAGGAACTCAAAAACAATTAGATGATGTTACTGGAGAAATGGATGTTATTAAAAGCCAGATTAGAAGTGTAGAAATTCAAAATGCGCCTGTTGTTAACGAATTAAAATCTATAGATGTTCAGTTAAAACAAATTGACGATCAAATCCAAAAAAGTAAAATTACCAACCCAATAGCCGGAACAGTTTTAACTAAGTACGCCGAGCCGCATGAGATTACAGCTTTTGGAAAACCACTTTATAAAATAGCCAATTTAAAGACAATGCAATTGCGCGTATATATAAGCGAAACGCAATTAGCCACTATAAAAATCGGAGCAAACGTTGCTGTAAAAATAGATGCGGCAAATGCTATGAAATCCTACACAGGAACTGTGAGTTGGATTGCTTCGGAAGCAGAATTCACTCCTAAAATAATTCAAACTAAAGAAGAACGCGTGGCCTTAGTATATGCAGCTAAAATAGATGTTGCCAATGATGGTAGTATAAAAATAGGAATGCCTGCAGAACTATGGTTAGATAACGCGAGTATTAATAATAAATAAAAACCAAAAACAATGAAACATTTTATTTTTACTATGAGTCTATTGGCTATAGTTAGTTGCAAAGACAGTAAAACCGTTGATGAAAACCTAAAAACAGAGGCTATAGAGCAGACTGTTGAAGCGACAAACGACCATAACGACCACGAAATGACTAACGCATATGCCGAGGCTTGGAGCAATGACATTGAGTTAAATAACGGCAATAAATGGCAAGCTAATTTTGAAACCAATGATGGTGTAGAGCGAATGAAAAAAAGTATTAAAACACAATCTACTAATTCCTTAGAAGACTATAAAACATTAGCAAAACAACTCAGTGACGACAAAAATTACGTTGTAAAAAATTGTACAATGACCGGTGCTTCTCACGATAATCTACACATTTGGCTTTTGCCTTTAATGGCAAAGATTGACGCACTTTCTGAAGCTAAAACCACTAAAGAAGCTTCGCAATTAAAACACAGTATTGAGCAAAATGTAAATGCCTATAACACCTATTTTCAATAATTATTAAAAAAACACTATGGAACAACATAGCTATAACGTTACGATCACTTGGACAGAAGACCGAAAAGGACTGATATGCTCACCAGAGCTTCTTAATACTGAAACCAAGGATAAAAAATGTATAGAAGTGGCAACACCTCCAGAATTCCCAGGAGGTATGCCTAATATTTGGTCGCCAGAGCATTTGTTTACGGCAGCTGTGAGTAGTTGTTTAATGACAACTTTTTTAGCGATTGCTGATTTTTCGAAATTAGAATACGTTAGTTTTAAATGTAATTCGAAAGGTATTCTAGAAAAAGTAGATGGTAAGCTTGTAATAAGCGAAGTATTACTATTCCCAGAGGTTGTCATTACAGACGCGTCAAAACGCGATCGCACAGAACGTATTGTAGAAAAAGCAGAAAAAGCGTGCCTAATTTCAAATTCCATTACAGCTAAAGTGACTATGGAAACTAAAATAATCATCCAAAATTAAAAAAAAAGTGGGCATTTCCGTCAACCATATTAGTAAATCTTATAAAAATGTAAAAGCCTTGCAGGATATTTCTTTTGATGTAAAACCGAGCGAGCTTTTTGGACTTATTGGTCCAGATGGTGCTGGTAAAACAACGTTGTTTAGGGTTTTAACAACACTTTTAATAGCTAATGAAGGCACAGCGACCGTCGCAGGTTTTGATGTGGTTACAGATTACAAAAAAATTAGAAGCAATGTGGGCTATATGCCCGGTAAATTTTCACTCTATCAAGATTTAACCGTTGAAGAAAACTTGCATTTTTTTGCGACTATTTTTGGAACTACTATTGAAGAAAATTACGATTTAATAAAAGATATTTATGTCCAGATTGAACCTTTTAAAAATCGAAGAGCAGGGAAATTATCAGGAGGAATGAAACAAAAACTGGCGTTATGCTGTGCATTAATTCATAAACCTAAAGTATTGTTTTTAGATGAGCCCACTACAGGCGTAGATCCTGTGTCTAGAAAGGAATTCTGGGAAATGTTAAAACGCCTGCAACAAAAAGACATCACTATTTTGGTATCTACACCTTATATGGACGAAGCTGCTTTATGTGATAGAATTGCACTGATTCAAGAGGGGCAAATTCTGGAGATTGATACCCCTGAAGCGATTGTAAAACACTATCCCAAACAGATTTATAATGTACGTGCCAATAATATGTATCAGCTTATTAAAAGTTTAAATGACTATGAATACAACCATAGCGTATACCCTTTTGGCGAGTTTATACATTACACAGATAAACGTAAAGATTTTAATTCGGACCAATTACTGGTGTTTTTAAAATCAAATCAACTATCAAATATAGAAATTACTGAAACAGTAGCCACTATTGAAGATACCTTTATGGAATTGGCAAAATAACCTGCAAGGATTCAAAAACTTGTGGATATAGAAAAAAAGAGATAAATTATTAAGATTCCCCCCTTTCGTAGGAAATGAATATGGAAAAAAACAATAAGGTCATACAAGTCGAAGGATTAACTAAACTTTTCGGAGATTTTGCTGCGGTAAATGCTATTACATTCGACGTTGAGAAAGGCGAGATTTTTGGATTCTTGGGTGCCAATGGTGCAGGGAAAACCACAGCTATGAAAATGCTAATTGGTATTTCTAACCCTACGTCTGGCAAGGCCAAAGTTGCGGGTTTTGATGTCTTTACACAAGCCGAAGATATCAAAAAGAATATTGGTTATATGAGTCAGAAATTTGCATTATATGACGATTTAACCGTTAGGGAAAATATAACATTCTTTGGAGGTATTTATGGATTATCTAGAAAACGGATTAAAGAAAAATCGACCGTTTTAATTAATGAATTAGGGCTTGAAAAAGTTGCCAACACATTGGTTGGGGCTTTACCATTAGGCTGGAAACAGAAATTATCTTTTTCTGTATCTCTACTTCACGATCCTAAAATTGTGTTTTTAGATGAACCTACGGGAGGTGTAGATCCAATTACCAGGCGACAGTTTTGGGAAATGATTTACAAAGCAGCCAACCAGGGTATTACTGTATTTGTAACGACCCATTATATGGACGAAGCCGAATATTGCGATCGCGTTTCTATAATGGTTAATGGTAAAATAGAAGCTTTAGATACACCTAAGAAGCTTAAAGAACAATTTAATGCTAAAAATATGAACGATGTGTTTTTAAAATTAGCACGTGGATGAGAAAAACACCTCACAGATTTAGATGATGCACGTGGAAAAACACCACTATTAAGTGTGGTTCTCAAAAAATTCTGCGCTAGTCTGCGAGATCCGCGGGAAACAAAAGGTATTTAGAAGAAATAGAAGGGGTTATAAACACAAAAAAAACTGCGGGTAACACCGAAATCCGCAGACAATAAAATATGAAAAGATTTATAGGCTTTGTAAAAAAGGAGTTCTACCACATTTTTAGGGATAAACGCTCATTGTTTATACTCTTTGGAATGCCGATTGCACAAATTATGCTATTTGGGTTTGCGATTACCAACGAAATCAATAATGTAGATATTGCTATTTTAGACCATTCCAAAGATGCCACTACTACCGAAATAATTAATAAAATTTCAGCCTCAAAATATTTCAGTATCAAACAAATGGTAAATAGTGAAGCTGATATTGCTTCGGTTTTTAAAAAAGGACAAGTGAAAGCTGTTCTAACTTTTGAAAAAGAGTTTAGTAAAAACCTAATTAAAGACCACAAAGCAACGGTTCAGATTATTACCGATGCTACAGACCCAAATACAGCAAATACTATAAGTAATTATGTTAATGCTATTCTTCAAAAGTATCAAAAAGAATTAAACAAAGACCTTACTATTACTTATCAGATTGTGCCAAAAACACGTATGGTTTATAATCCAGAATTAAAAGGTGTTTATATGTTTGTTCCTGGTGTAATGACTATTATACTTATGTTAGTTTCTGCTATGATGACTTCTATTTCTATTACTAGGGAAAAGGAATTAGGGACTATGGAAATTCTTTTGGTATCGCCAATAAAACCATTGCAAGTTATTATAGGAAAAGTATTTCCCTATATATTTTTATCGGTAATAAATGCAGTTGTAATAGTTATGCTTAGCATCTTTATCTTTAATATGCCAGTGCAAGGAAGTTTCATTTTACTAGGTTTTGAAAGTGTTCTATTTATAATTAGCGCTTTAGCATTAGGTATCTTAATTTCAACCATCTCGGCAACACAACAAACAGCAATGATGATTTCTTTAATGGGCTTGATGCTTCCCGTAATTTTATTATCAGGGTTTATTTTTCCAATTTCAAGTATGCCAATGCCACTTCAAGTCATCAGTAATATTATTCCTGCTAAATGGTTTATCATTATTGTAAAAGGCATTATGCTTAAAGGTGTAGGACTACAAATTATATGGAAAGAAACTTTAATATTATTGGGAATGACGGTGTTTTTTATTGCACTAAGTGTAAAAAAATATAAAATTAGATTAGAGTAAGAAATAAACAATAGAGATTAGAAAAAAGACAGAACAGCGCTAAAGCATCTAAATGCTCTGCTCTATTTTCTTTTTTTAACCCCTTTATTCTTTTAAAAATATGAAAACAATACTATACATCATACAAAAAGAGTTTAAGCAAATCTTTAGAAATAAAGGGATGCTTCCTATCATTTTTGTTTTACCACTACTCCAACTCGTTATTTTATCTAACGCCGCTACTTTTGAAGTAAAAAACATAAAATTTGGTTATATTGATAACGACCATACAACGACATCAAGAGCATTAATAGAGAAATTTAATGCTTCGACCTATTTTGATGTATTAACAGATTTTTCGTCTGAAGGATTTGCCAAATCAGCAATGCTAAAAGGAGAAATAGATGTTGTTTTAGATATTCCAAACTATTTTGAACGCGATTTGCAAAAGGAAAAACACAATAGTTTAGGTATTACTATTAATGCTATAGATGGTGCGGCAGCTGGTGTAGAAAATATATATGTAAATGATATAGTACAAAACTTTAATCAACATTTAAAAGTTGATTTATTACCCCTTTCAAATCAACAAATACAGCCAACTAACATTGACACTATTCCTTTATTCTGGTATAACGAAACCTTAAATTATAAAACATTTATGGTACCTGGTATTCTCGTGTTATTGGTTTCTATGATTACCTTATTTCTGTCTGGAATGAATATTGTCCGAGAAAAAGAAATAGGGACTTTAGAGCAAATCAATGTAACTCCAATTAAAAAAAGCCAATTTATAATTGGGAAACTTTTTCCGTTTTGGGTAATAGGAATGGGTCTATTAACCGTTGGATTACTATTAGCTAGATTAATATTCAATGTGCCCATGCTTGGCAGTTTGGTACTTATGTATTTATACACCTCTATTTATATATTAGTAATCTTAGGAATTGGATTATTCATTTCAAATTTTACAGATACCCAACAACAAGCGATGTTTATAGCTTGGTTTTTTGTTGTTATTTTTATTTTAATGAGTGGTTTGTTCACGCCTATAGAAAGTATGCCTGGATGGGCTCAAATGGTTACAGAATTCAATCCCATAAAGTATTATGTTGAAGTGATGCGTATGGTAATGCTTAAAGGTTCTGGATTTACAGATATTCTTCCCCAGCTAATAAAAACAGTGCTATACGCAATTGTAATGAATGGTTTAGCGGTCTGGAGTTATAAAAAAACCAACTAAAACATAGGAAATGAACGTTGATAAAAGAATAAAACTGTCTAAAGAAGAATCCTTATTTGTTAGAGGGCCATTATCTCGTTATAGGGAATTTATTTTTGCTTTTAAAGTCTTTTTTAGTTTTCTAAAAGCCTTTAGAAGAATGCACTTTATAGGGCCTTGCGTTACTGTATTTGGCTCTGCACGATTTACAAAAGATTATGACCATTATAAAAATGCCGAAAAAATTGGTGCTTCTTTAGCAAAAACAGGTTTTACGGTAATGACAGGTGGTGGCCCGGGTATTATGGAAGCTGCCAATAAAGGGGCTTTTGAAGCGGGTGGATATTCTGTTGGCTGCAATATTATTCTACCCTTCGAGCAAAAACCAAATCCTTATCTTCATAAATGGATTAACATCCCCTATTTCTTTTTACGCAAAGTCATTCTTATAAAATATTCTTATGCTTTTGTTGTAATGCCGGGAGGAATTGGCACTTTAGATGAATTGTTTGAAGCGCTAACATTAATTCAAACGAAAGTAATTCAGAATTTTCCAGTTGTTATTTTCGATTCAGAATACCACAAGGAATTGTGTCAGCATATTCAAGTAATGGCAAAAAATGAAAGCATCAGCCCAGAAGATATGGAACAACTTTTTGTAACCGATTCTGTGGAGGATTTAATTACACATATTAAAACCCATTCCATTAAAAAATTCGGGTTAGTTAAAAAACAGGCCAAACTAAAATGGTGGCTGGCTGAATTCACTAATAAAACGGTATCAAATGAAAGTTAAAAATAGTATTAATACTATAAGTGCTATTATTTTAGCGCTGTTTGCATTGCTTACTTTATTTTTAAGTAGCGCTGTGATTTTTGATTGGTTTGGCATTAGAGCCAAAGAAGGAAACTACGTTTTGTTTATAGTTTGGGCAAATTTTATTTGTAGCATTTTATACCTATTTGCCGCTTATGGGTTTATAACAAAAGCGAAGTGGACTTTTTCGATGTTAATCGCCCCTTTGGTTATTTTAATTGTTGCTTTCATTGTGTTGCAGTTCTATATTAACAGTGGTGGTATTTATGAAACAAAAACAGTAAAAGCATTGATTTTTAGAATATTGGTAACGTTAACTTTTTCACTTGTGGCCTTTTTCAATATAAAAAACAGCAGGTTAAAAACGAAAACAAAAGTATAATTAGTAAACAAAGTTAATCATTAGAATAAAAAAACAAACAGTATGGAAAACACAAAGTATTCAAAAGTATATAGAATTATTCATTGGTCGATAGCCGTTTCATTTATGCTATTACTAATTACGATTTTTTTGCGACTAACGTGGATGAATAAATATAACGTGGCTGCTATTATTCAGGATTATTTGATTGGTACTGGCCAGAGCTTATCAGAAGACCAACTTATTACTTTAGCAAAAAAGATAAGGCAACCTATGTGGGATTGGCATATTTATATTGGTTATCTATTAGTCGGATTATTTAGTATTCGTTTCATACTTCCCGCCTTTGGAACTATGAAATTCCAAAACCCATTTGGTAAAAACCTATCTACAAAAATGAAATTTCAGAAATGGACATATATCCTATTTTATGTGTGTGTCATCATTTCACTTATTACAGGACTAATTATAGAATTAGGTCCAAAGGACTATAAAAAACCGATGGAAGAAATCCACGTACTTGGTATTTACTACCTAATTGCATTTATAACAATCCATCTAGCCGGTGTATTAATAGCAGAATTTACAGAACAAAAAGGAATTATTTCAAGAATAGTAAGTGGCGCAAAGAATAAAGATTAAAAGCTTGAAAGCACCATCAAAATAGAAATGAGGCATACACAATGAAAGTAAAATCTTACATAATATTTTCGTATTTATGTGTTACGCATTTCGCTTTTTCGCAAAAAGAGGTGAATGCCTCGCCACAGCTTGATTTGTTCAAAATAGCTTTAATTAATCAAACCGATAGCTATATAACCTTCCCAACGGATATTGGGAATATTGAACCTTTACTGTTTGAAGCCAACGTTAATCCGTCATTTGTTATTAGAGAACGAAAAGATTCCAAACTAATAGCGGTGTTAACACCGCAAATTACCATTAGGATGTATAACGAAAATTCGTATCCTGTGCGTACACCAAGTTATATTCCTCAGATTTCATTGTATTATCTCGCCAATAAAAAGGAAGCACTTAATTACTTGGTTTTATTTAGTAAAATAGCACATCACTCCAACGGTCAAGATGGTGATTTCTATAATGATGATAACACAATAAACCTACAGTCGGGAAATTTTGCGACTAATTTTTTTGAACTTGGTGTTCTTAAAACGTCATATAGTAAAACGCTTAAAGCCATTAAAACCATAAAAAGTTCCATTGAAATTCATCCAAAAAGCTGGATAAATCAAGAAATGAAAGGCAAATATAGTGGCGTAAGATGGCATAATTCATTTACATCGTTTAAATTACCTCTAAATACAGAAAATAACACAAGAGCTAATTTTTCATTGAAGGCTCAAACTACATTAATGCTAGATAATTATAATGATTTAGATGTTTTGGATTTAGAGAGAGTAAACGCAAGTCTTACTTTTTATTATCATCCAAAATTTTTAGAAGATATAGGTTTGTTTATTCAGTTTTATCACGGAATGGATTATTATAATATTTATTTTGAACGTCAACTCTCCATTATTCGATTTGGTATAATGACGGAAATTCTAAGATTTTAAACACTAAAATAGTATGGAAAAAGAAATTTATATTAAGAAAAGTAACGGTGAGATAGAACTTTTTTTATTTGAAAAATTAAAACAATCACTCCAATCTACTGGAGCATCTAAAGCAGTCATTAGCACTATTATAAATAAAATTAAAACCGATATTTACGATGGAATTTCTTCTGATGAAATATATAAGAAAGCCTTTGTTTTATTAAAAAAACACAACAAAATTTCTGCGTCGCGATACAGTTTAAAACGGGCTATTTTCGATTTAGGCCCAACAGGTTATCCTTTTGAGAGATTAGTAGGTGCGTTGCTAAAAGAAAAAGGATATAAAACCAAAGTAGGTGTTATTATAAAAGGTAAATGTGTAACTCACGAAATTGATGTACTGGCCGAGAAAGATGAAAACGTATATGCGATAGAATGTAAATTTCATTCTGATGCTAAAGCGGCTAGTAATGTGAAAATACCATTATATATTAATTCCAGATTTTTAGATATTCAAGAACATTGGAATACAAATTCAAAGAATAAAACCTATTTAAAACAAGGGTGGCTGGTAACCAATACTAGATTTACATCAGAGGCCATAAATTATGGAAAATGTGTGGGATTAACCTTGTTAAGTTGGGATTACCCGGAGAATAATGGGTTAAAAGCAAATATAGACACATTGGCTTTATATCCTGTAACCACTTTAACAACCTTAACTAAGAGAGAAAAACATCAACTTATAGAAAAAAATATTGTGTTAGTGAAAGAATTAGCTAAGGCAACGGAGATAATGAAGTCTATTGGAATCTCAGACCATAAAATAAAACGTGTTTTAACTGAAGTCAATGAGTTATGTCAATTTTAATTTTTAATGACTTATAGAAACACTCCTAAAGGGAAAACATAAAAGTTCACCATTTTCAAACTAAATTTGTAAACATTAAAAAAACGAAATACTTAAAATGATTAACACTATAAAATCCATAACAGTTAAAGATTTAGAAGGCGTTGCTGTCGATTTAATGGCCAAATATAAAGACCAAGTGTTGCTATTTATTATTTATAATAATGATTGTTTGGGTTGTACTGGGCGAGCGATTCCTTTGGCGTATGAGTTTCAACAGAAATACCCTACGATTCAAGTGGCGGGTATTCATTCGGACTTTGTAAACCGAGAAGGAACTAAAGCTTCAATTAAAAGTATTTTTACAAGCGGAGAGAATCCGTTTCCTATATATATAGACGAGCATCACAAAGTTTACGATCAGTTCACTGCTGAAGGTACACCACAATGGCTATTAATTTCCAAAAAAGGCGAGCTGTTTCGTTCTGTTTTTGGGTCTCAAGATAATGCGCAGAACAGATTATACTATGCGTTAGAAAGCCTTATTAAAGATAATGATAAATAATAGTTGTTGCAGACTTTTAAAGATAGTGCCTGTTTTCTATTCACAATTATAGCGTTTATGCAATGCCTTAATAGCTTCTAACACAACACCACTCCCTGGCCCCTTAATGTCTATGTGTTTTATAATTTCTCGACTTGCCACAAAGTGAATTGGCGCTTCATTGGCTCCAAATTCTTGTAACCACTCTCCTAATTGTTCTGCTGAACTAAGGTAAACCAATGGACCTATTTCCGCCCAGCCATGCGCAGCCGCACACATGGGGCAATGTTCTCCAGTGGTGTACATCGTCGTGCTTTTACGCTCTTCCGTACTCAAGTTTTCTAACGCCCAATATGCTAATTCTATTTCAGGGTGTGACAATACATTTTCAGCATTAACTTTATTTCTTGCTGTGGCAATGATTTCATTTTTTGCATTTACCAAAATAGAACCAAAAGGCTCATCACCTGCATTTAAAGCGTCTTCGGCAAGTGCTACACAAATCTCTAAATACTTATAGTCTTTAAAGGATAATTCGGAAATAGTGTCTGTCTCTTCAGTTTTCATAATTAAGGAAAATTAATTGTGGCTTGGGTGTTAGAAAATGTTTGGATACCATTTTTAAAACCCGCTAAAGGTTGCGCAATCGTACGAATAACATCAATAGCGGTTACAGCTTCTAAAACAACAAAATTCGCTGGTGAGCCTAATTTAATTTCAGTTTGTTTTGAAAGTAATTTTGCAGCGTTTTTAGTGATCATATTATACACCTCTTGGATCGCAGAGTCTTTAGACAATTGTGCAATATTAG
Organism: Bizionia gelidisalsuginis; assembly: GCF_008086185.1. NCBI lineage: Bacteria > Pseudomonadati > Bacteroidota > Flavobacteriia > Flavobacteriales > Flavobacteriaceae > Bizionia > Bizionia gelidisalsuginis. The sequence goes on along the minus strand of NZ_VSKN01000006.1, from coordinate 38,759 downwards.
CGTACATATTCGCCATTCTAACTAGGGAAGCATCACCATAAGGCGTAAAGGCATTAAGGATATTATTGCTAGAAATAGTTGTGGTAATCCCTTTTTCACTCAAGGCATTTGCATTTACCATTCCCCGTGGTATTAACGATTCGTAGTCACGGCCGTTTAAAAAAACATCTGTTGCAGGCAAAACGGTTAATGCAATATCAGCCTCTTTTAAAAGCATTGCCATTTCTAGACGCTGCGTTCTGGGCATTGCAGACAATTTGGTAACGTGACCAATAGACACGCGCCCTTCATAGTTTCTGTTTTTAGTTTCTTCAGCTATTTTTGGGATACTAGAATTGTTAGGATCCAAGTCGAAATCCAAATGAAAATCGACATTTACGTCAAATTCTTCCGCTAAATCAAAAATTATTTCAATATGTTCATAGGGGTTTTCATCTTTATAAGGGCAGCCTCCAACCAAATCGGCTCCATTTTGTAAAGCTTTTCTCAGCAAACGCTGGGTTTGCTTTTCTGTGGTTAATCCTTCCTGTGCAAATGCACAAATTTCCATATCGATAGCAAAAGCGTATCGTTTTCTTACTCTTTTAATAGCTTCAAAAGCACGTAATTCTGTTTTTGGGTCCGTTTCTACAAAAGTTCGTAATCCCATCGTTCCTTTCTTAATGGCCATTTCAACCACGCGACGCGCTCTTTCAAAGACATCTTCTTCAGTAAACTCTTTTTTTGCGTTTCCAGTTTCTGAAACCGCCTCCGCTAATGTCCCTTCCGCAATCGTACAACGCTCTAAGATACATGCTTTATCTAAATGAATATGACTCTCGTAAAAACCAGAACATACAAAATGATCATTAGCATCATAAATTATTTCTGCGTCACTATTAATAATCGCCTCTATACAAGTAATTATTCCGTTTGTAACACCAATAGAAACCGGCGTCTCATAACCTTCAATTCTTGCGTTTTTAATCAATAAATCTAACATATATTATAAAGATTTAATTTCCGCGGTACGTTGAATACCCATAAGCAGATAACGTAATTGGAACGTGATAATGAGTATTTTCCTTAATGTCGAAAACGACTTCTATAAACGGATAAAAAGATTCTTTGCCATTTTTTTTAAAGTAATCGGCCGTTAAAAAAGTAAACCGGTACACACCATTATTTTCGTTTTCTAAAGGCAAGAAATCATTTATTCTACCTTTTTCTGAAGTTTCTTTTTGCCCGATAAACTCCCATTTTTTTGTTTCGGTGTTCATTTTTTCTAACTTAATAGAAACATTGGCTACCGGAAGTCCTTCTGAAACGTCTAATATATGAGTTGATAATTGGTATTGCTTTTGTTGCGCACAAGAGAAATTGGTCACCGCTAAAAACACAATAACCAGAATGGAAGATTTAAATAGTTTCATTTTGTTCTACTTTTTTATTAAACTCGAAAATAAAAATACTACATCAAGTTCAATTAGCTCCTCAATTAGCTCCTCAATTAGCTATAAATCTTAGTTAAAGTGTATTCTAACAAAACATTCTTTTTGTCTTAAACGACCTTACTACTAAGTGTCTAACTCTAAAGTCTCGTCAGTCTCGTCATACAATTCCAACGATTTAATAGTACCCACGGCGCTTCCGGCAATACCTTTTATAGACGCGTGCATATCGATGGTATTAGCCGTGACTTTTTCAATTTGCTTTTCGCGTTCTTTCCAAAGACGCCCCATCGCGCGTTTTTCTTTATCTAGAGCCGTTTTCATCGATGTAAATCCTTCAACAATCGCTTCAATTTGCATTTTAAACTGATTGCTGGTTAAATAATCGTACAGCATATGCATTTTATCACCTTTATTTTCCTGACTGCTAATTGCCAAATTAACTTTTACAATCGATTCGCGTAACACGTTACAAAGACCTTTAAACTCATCGTAATTACAAATCCAAATACCATCTCTTAATCCCATTCGGTCCATATCCGACGGCATTACTTCGGTGACTAATACCCCTATATTTGCCCCTTTTTCTCGAATATCATTTTTAAATTTTTCAATCCACGTCGGCTGAAAATCCTTTGTGCGCTTACTTTCGTAATAAATTTTACCGCAGTTTTGCTCGGTGCGCGTATTTACAATCTGTATACAATCGCCGCCACGTGCTCCTTTTTTAATCTCCTCAATTGTATCTAAAGGAAATTTTGCCGCTAACCACTCTTCAATTGCTAATTCCTGAACCTCCCCTTGCAACTGCATCGAGCCTTGCTCCTGCTTGCGCTTCATTTCTTCAGTCAGTTTTTTTTGATCTTCCAACTGCTTTTGCATTTCTTTAAAACGCAATTCGTTTTTGTCTTCTTCGGCTTTTCTTATTTTTTCCTTTTCAGAAATTAAAGTGGCATTGAGGTTTTTCTGCGCTTCCGCTTCCGCTGCTTCTTTTAATTCGCCTTTTTCACGTTTTAATTTTTCAATTTCGGCTTTCGATCTATTCAACTCTTTTACCTGCTCAGATTTTTCGTTTAATTCCGTTTGAAGGGCTTTAAACTGCTCAGATTGTTCTTCAGTTAATTTAGACTTTATCTTGTGTTCAAGAATTTTGCTTCTTTCCTTCATCTGAAGTTCTAAACGCTCTTGAAATATTTCGTTTTCTTGTTTTTTCTTTTGCTCGAAACGTAGTTTTTCTTCCTTCAGCTTTACCTCTTGCGCTTCGTACTTCTTTTTTTCTAAAGCAATTTCAGATTGGTATTTTTGTTTTATTTCTTCTTCTAATTGGTGCGATAAAATATCTTGAACATCTATCGAGGTGCCACAATTTGGACATTTTATTTGGGTTTCGTTAATCATAGGTTGTATTTCTTAAAACTAATAACAATACCAGAAGGTACATCTTACTGATATCAAAACTATAGGAAACAGTGCTAAATGACAACTTAAAAACACTTTAAATTATGAAGGAGTTTAATTATTAAAATTTTACGCCCTTTTTACTAAAAATAATAAAAGATATCATTGTCTTTTATGTTTTTTGATTTACTTTTGCAGTCTAAATAATAATTATGTTTTCAAAATCTTGTGAATACGGACTGCGAGCGACTATTTTTATAGGCCAGCAATCGCATTTAGGAACAAAAGTGAGTTTAACTACTATTTCTGAAGCTATAGATTCTCCACAAGCTTTTACAGCTAAAATATTACAACAGCTAACTAAAAACAATATAGTGAACTCTATTAAAGGGCCACACGGTGGATTTTTTATCGAAACTGAAGCAATGAAAACATTAAATTTAAGTGCTATAGTAGAGGTTTTAGACGGCGATTCTATTTACACCGGTTGCGGTTTAGGACTTAAGCAATGCAACGATAAGAAACCTTGCCCACTACACTTTAAGTTTGTGGCCATAAGAGAAGAACTTAAAAATATGTTGCAAAACACGACGCTTTTAATGTTAGTGAATGATATGGAATTAGATATCTTCCACTTAAAAACATAACCTATTTAAGCTTATAAAGGATAAAAAGACCTTTTTATATAACAATTAATAATTCAATCCCAATATTTATGAAAACAGCATCAATAACAGACCAATTGGTCTACAACACTGATAAACCTGCCATTAGCGTGCTTCTCGACACCGATCACTCTAAAGAAATTAGAATCGTCATGCGCAAAGGACAAACAATGAAAGAGCACAAAGCGCCCGCACCTATTGTTGTCGCCATTTTTCAAGGTGCAATAGACTTCGGTGTAAAAGGCGAAAAACTATCACTTAAAAAAGGAGATTTAATTGCCCTAGAAGCTAATGTACCTCACGATTTAAACTGCACTGAAGATTGTATTATACGCCTATCCTTGTCTAAAAATGACAGCGTAGATCGCGTAAAAAGTGTTGTAAACTAACTACTCCCCCCAAAAAAAAACTAAATATAAAAAACCATGAGAAAAATATGGATCGCTTTTATAAGCGTTGTCGTACTGTCATTTATAGTATTAATATGGATTGGTACCGAGGTGTACCAAACACAACCTCCCATTCCAGAACAAGTAATAATTAAAGAAACTAACGAACGCGTTTACACCAAAGCCGATATACAAATCGGACAGAATGTATGGGAATCGATCGGTGGTATGGAAGTGGGCTCTATTTGGGGACACGGAAGTTACGTTGCTCCAGACTGGACAGCCGATTGGATACATAAAGAAGCCGTTTATATGCTAGAGCATTGGGCGCAAACCGATTTTAATACTGCTTACAACGATTTAGATGTCGAGAAAAAAGCAGCCATTAAAGCCCGCTTAATTAAAGACATTAAAACTAATACGTTTAATGCCGACACTAAAACCATTACCATTTCGCAAATTCGTTGGGATGCGATTTCAGCAAACATAAAACATTATAGTTCTATTTTTTCTGATGGTCACGAACAATACGCCATTCCAAAAGGCGCATTAACCGACAAAGTGAAGCTTGAACAACTAAATGCATTCTTATTTTGGACCTCTTGGGCGGCAAGTACAAACCGACCAGAAAAGGATTATACGTATACGTCTAACTGGCCACACGAACCGTTAATTGATAACCTAATTACAGACGATTCGTTAATCTGGTCTGGATTATCTATCGTTTTACTGTTACTATTTATTGGGATGTTGACCTACTATTATTTAAGAAACCATGAAAAAGGTGAAGTTTTAGAAAAACCAAATAGCGATCCCTTAGCGAAATTGCAATTGGTATCGTCTCAAAAAGCAGTATTAAAGTACTTTATTGTTATTTCTTTACTTATCGCTTTACAAGTTGTCTTAGGTATTATAACCGTGCATTACACCGTTGAAGGTCAGGCGTTTTTTGGTTTCGACTTATCTAGTATTTTGCCCTATTCAATCACACGAACATGGCACACACAATTAGCTATTTTTTGGATTGCCGCAACATGGTTAGCGACAGGATTATTTTTAGCTCCTATGATTTCTGGTAAAGAAATGAAATACCAAGTATTTGGTATTAACTTCCTGTTTATTGCCTTAATAATTATCGTTTTAGGCTCTATGCTTGGCGAATGGCTTGGTGTACACCAATTCTTAGATTTAACGACCAACTTTTTCTTTGGTCACCAAGGGTATGAGTATATGGATTTAGGACGTTTTTGGCAAATATTTCTAGCAATAGGCCTCGTTTTATGGGTTATTATGGTCAGCAGACACCTAATATTTGCTATTAGAAAAAATGACGAGTCCAAGCACTTAATTATCATTTTATTAATCTCTGTTATGGCGATTGGTATGTTCTTTTTCTCCGGCTTAATGTATGGCGAAAACAGTAGTTTACCCGTTATTAATTACTGGAGATGGTGGCTAGTTCACTTATGGGTAGAAGGTTTCTTCGAAGTTTTTGCGACGGTAGTTATCGCTTTTATTTTTTCTAGAATGAAAGTTATTTCCCCTAAAACTGCTGGTCGCGTATCGGTAGCATCGGCAGCGATATTTTTAGCAGGTGGAATTATAGGAACACTACACCATTTATACTATTCAGGAACTCCCGTACAAGCCATCGCTTTAGGAGCCACATTTAGTGCTTTAGAAGTGGTACCATTAACTTTAATGGGCTTCGAAATTAGAGAAAACTGGAATTTATTAAAAAGTAAAGATTGGATTCAGAAATACAAATGGCCTATATTTTTCTTTATCGCTGTAGCATTCTGGAATTTCATCGGGGCTGGTGTATTCGGTTTTTTAATTAATCCGCCAATTGCATTGTACTATATTCAAGGTTTAAATACTACTGCAGTGCACGCTCACACCGCTTTATTCGGGGTGTACGGAATGTTAGGAATGGGTTTCATTATTATCTGTCTTCGTTTTTATTCAGATCGCGTGTGGCAAAACACTAAACTTAAGCGTGCCTTTTGGTTACTAAATATCGGGTTGACAGCAATGGTTTTGTTTAGTTTATTACCCATAGGAATCATTCAGGCGTATACGTCTATCACCAAAGGATACTCGTATGCTAGAGAAGCCGAATTACTCTATTCTCCAGTGGTTCAAACCCTTAAATGGATGCGTATGATTGGTGATATCATTTTCTCTGCCGGAATCTTCTATTTCTGTTGGTTCACGATTGATGAAACCTTATACAATTTCCGAAGAAAAAATATAGAATAGTTTTTAACAATTAAAGAGTTTTTTAAGAGGTCGACATAGTTATGTCGACCTCTTTTTTTTTACTTTTATATTAGTGACACGATTAAAAACAGATTCGTTTTTTAAATAGTTAAAATTTAGTCTTGCGTCTTTTATGAGACAATACTGTTTCTTTTTCTATTGTTTTCTGCGGAATAGCTCTAGTTTCAATGGTCGTAAATTATTTTTTTTCAACTTTAACCCCTCTTCAAGTTTTCTTCACCCTAATGCTATTACCGACTGAAAATCAATTCATTATTATAAATTCACCCGAAACAGTGCACTTTTATATTTTTATTTTATTTGATGATTGCCTGTGTTTATAACTGTTTTAAGCTCTCAAATTTCAGTTACACGTTTAAAATCTTTCTAAAAAATAACAAAGCTTTAAGTTTTAGTAATCAAAAATGATTTAGTTTTGTGCACTTAATTATCAAGAATCTCAAAAAGAGATAGCAACCTGCAGTAACGAGCAAGGTGCTACAAATGATAAGCCAAATACTTTGGAAAAAACGTTAACTCAATTCCCCTTTATTTGCTGTTATTTTATTATTGCGATTCTGCAACAACAGACTAATGACTCAGATTAAATCTATTACCCCAAGCTTTAAGGCGTTACTACCTTTTTTTGTATTTATCATCACTTTTTTAAGTGTCGGGCTCATTCAAAATGATTTCTATGCACTACCCGCTCCTATAGCCGTAATTGCAGGAATTCTTGCAGCATTCCTTATATTTAAACAGTCTGTAAATTCAAAAATCGGTACGCTTTTAAAAGGTTGTGGAGACGATAAAATACTAACGATGTGTTTAATCTATTTACTAGCAGGCGCTTTTGCTGCAGTAACCAAAGCCACCGGAAGTGTAGATACCATTGTTAACTTAGGGTTAGATGTTATAAACATTCAATATATTTATTTTGGCGTCTTTATTATTGCCGCTTTTTTGTCGGTTTCTACAGGAACTTCCGTTGGTGCTATTGTAGCTTTAGCCCCTATTGTTATTGGGTTTACAGATAAAGGGGATCTGTCTTTGGGTATTTTATGTGGTGCTCTATTGGGGGGGGCTATGTTTGGCGATAATTTATCGGTAATCTCCGATACCACAATAGCTGCCACACAGTCTTTGGGGGTTAGAATGAGTGACAAGTTTAAAGAAAATATTAAAATAGCTTTACCAGCTGCTATTTTTACAATCGGGATTCTTATTTATCAAGGCTTAAGTCTAGGGACTAATACACCGGAAACTTTAGATTACACCTATTCCATACTTAAGATAGCCCCGTATTTAATTGTTATAATTTTATCTCTTATCGGTATCAATGTATTCGTAACTTTAGTTTTAGGTGTACTCTCCGCGGGGGTTTTAGGACTGTATTATAACGATTTTTCAATTATCGAATTTACGCGTATCGCCTACTCAGGCTTTACCAATATGACCGAAATATTCCTACTCTCGCTATTAACCGGTGGTTTAGCAGCTTTGGTTGCTAAAAATGGTGGCATTGCGTTTATTTTGCAGAAAATAAAAACCCTAATAAAAAATAAGAAAACAGCGCAGTTCGGGATTGCCGCGTTAGTCTCGAGTATTAATGTCGCCATCGCAAATAATACGGTTGCTATTATTATTTCTGGATCTATAGCAAAATCAATTAATGACGAATACGACTTAGATAACAAAAAAACAGCATCCATTCTAGATGTTTTTGCATGTATTAGTCAGGGTATTTTGCCATACGGCGCTCAAGTATTAATGATTTTGAGTTTCGCTAACGGAAAAATAGGCTACCTCGGTTTACTCTCTAATACCTGGTACCTACTTTTACTTTTTGTGTCGACAGCATTGTTTATAGGCTTAAAAAGGGAATAATGCAATAAACTTAAAACTTAATTTTCTAGCTTCAATGTTTTAACATCGTCTATAAGTTGTTGTATTGCCGTAGCATTTACCCCATTATAAATACCTCTAATATGCTTGTTTGTATCTATCAACACGAAGTTTTCTGTATGTAAAAAGTCGTCATCTGTTTTCATTTCACCGAGATCTTCTTCAACAAAATAAAAGTGTCTGCCCAAATCATATATTGTTTTACGTTCTCCTGTTACTAAATGCCATTTATCACTATTAACGCCTTTTTTATCGGCATACTGTTTTAATACTGAAACAGAATCGGTTTCTGGAGTTACAGAATGCGATAATAACATAATGCTGTCATTATTTAAAAATTCATCTTGTAATATAGACATATTAGCTGTCATTTTAGGGCAGATTCCAGGGCAGGTTGTAAAAAAGAAATCGGTAATATAAATTTTATCATTAAACGTTTTTTGAGTAACCGTTTCTCCATTCTGATTTGTTAAACTAAAGTCTTTAATTTTATGAAACGTTTGTAATACTTCACTATCTAGAGCTAACCAATGTGGTGTAAAACTAGCTTCGCTATAATAAGGCAATGCAGCCATTTTACTTATTTTATCTTCTTTATTTTTGCAACTTATTAATGTAATAAGAATTAAAAGTAATACACTATATTTTTTCATATTGGATAATTTCATTGTCTAATTGATAACATAGATTGGCACGTTTCAATCCGAAAACACGACCGTTTTTGGCTTCGTAATTATTGTAAATCTTTCCGTTTTTTCTCCAAGCACGTTGTAAACCTTGCTCTTTACCATTTAGCAAATTAATTTCTTTAAACTTAGCACCATTAGTATACCATTGTGTTTGTTTCCCATTAGCAATGCCATTTGTGTAAATAGATTCTGATCGCAAATTTCCATTACGCCACCATGTTTTTGCCTCACCTTTGTGTGCTCCGTTTTTATAGAGCGCATGAAAACTTAATAAACCAGATTCGAACCATTTTTTAGAATAACCATTTTTCTTTCCGTTGGTATATTCTATACGTTCTGCAATTGTGTCAGAGGAATAAAAAGCTTCAGAAACACCTGTAAAGGGCTTGTTATTATAATATACAAGCCCTTTATTTGGTATTAAGACTAATTCTGTTTTATTAACTGTAATTGAAATCAAAGGCCCTTCAGCTTTAATAGTATTAACATTTTGATTACAACTTATTAATACTAAAAACAAGCTATTGTATAGCGCTAGGCGTCCCTTGGTAATCACCTGGAAATAATATGTAAAATTGATTAAGAAAAACTTCATTTTGTATGTGATAATGGTATTCTGCGTCTGTTGTATGTTGAGTTGTGCTTGTATGGCCTCCTGAAGCATCTAAATCTGCTGGATAATCGCCTGTAGAATTACATTTCCTTCCATAAAGGAAAAAACCATCTGCCATAACACCAATTAAATTATTATCGTCGTTAGACCACGCTTTAGTTTCTAAATGATAGTGATAGCTCTGAGGGCCAGTATGTGCTGCAGTATAATCTAAAGAACCTACTGCATTATTTAAAGGAACGTTAGGTCCTTCTTCATCATTATAAATCATTGCACCACTAATAGCAATACCAATTGGCCCCAAACCTGTAGCGCTAGAACTAGATGCTAATGTTGGGTTTGCAGGTACCGTTAAAGAATATTCCCCATTAAAATTATCTATATTTCCAGGTGCCATTTGCTCGTAGGAAGTTACGGTTGGTTCTACAAATAATACGTGATTCTCTGAAGCAGCAGGAGTTACTAATTCATTTCCCATAGGATCGGTTGCCACACGCTCTGTAGTATTAGACCAGTATGGAGAGGTATGATTAGGCATTCCGTTAGATTCTATAACGACACTGTTACCATCAAGTAACACGGTTACATTCTCCGGACTAAACTCACTATAAGCCAAGTGCAATTCATCTGTTATAGAAACATCTGTTTCACTTGTACTAGATGGATCACTAGTGTTTTCATCGCTGCTACAGCCTAAAAAAACGATAACTATACTTGCAATAGCTAACTTTGTACTAAAATAATTTTTCATTTGTTTTAAATTTTAAAGGTTATTATTTTCTTTTTGATGGTTGGTGCCCTTTAGGTTTTGGTGCTTTATTTAATTCTTCCGTTGTTATATAGCTATCACCGTTTGTGTCTACTTTACTAAAATCATCTTTTAAAGGCACTTTAATCTCGCTTTTAGATAATTTACCGTCTTTGTTTGCATCCATTAGTTTTATTAATTCTTTATTACCAAGCGGTTAAGAGTGATCACAATTTTCTTGAGATTGCGCATTTACTATTGTTACTTTAAATATTGAAAAGGCAATGCAAAAGGCAGCTGTTTCTATTGTGTTCAAATTCATACTTTTTTTATTTAACTTCCATAATTACTAACACAAAGGTTGTAAAAAGAAGTTTACTTATTTTTAGTTTTATGTGAATGCACCATACTATTCTGTAAATGCCTTTTTATAGTCTGTAAAACCTAATTTGCAGCAATTAAAAGGAATGTTTTTTAGCCTTTTATTGATTTTTTATTTACTTTATTTGTACTATGAATACAACTAAACGCTTTTTATTACAAGTCTTATTTTGGCTATTTATCTGGATTGTACTTTGGGCTCAACAGTCTTGGAGCATCTCCTTTTTCTTAGAGAATATTTATGTTTTTACCGCTCAAATAATACTTATAGCGATTATAGTTTTTTATACATCTCCCAAGTTTTTATTAACCAAAAAATATTTAATATTTATACTCCTATCTCTATCTAGTTTATTACTTCTCGCCTATCTTTCTACTTTTTTTATAGAAACAAAACCACCACATCCACTACATTTAGAAAAACCACTTCGTAGACCACCTTTTTATTTATTACCGTTTACATTATTTTTATTGATAGCCTATAGTTTAGCAACTATTATAGAGGTTTTTATGTATGCTAAAAAGAAAGAAGCAGAAATAGTTTTAAGTAAAAATGAAACCCTTCAAACAGAACTAAAGCTATTAAAGTCGCAAATTAACCCTCATTTTTTATTCAATGCTTTAAATAATATTTATGCATTATCGGTTATAGATTCTAATAAAACACAAGAAAGTATTAGTTATTTATCTAATATGCTTCGTTATGTATTATATGACTGCGAACAGCGTTTTGTATTGCTTAAAAATGAAATAAATTATATCGAAGATTATATTAAGTTGTTTTCGTTAAAAAGCACTAAAAACTTTCCTATTACAATTCATTTTGAGGTTAATAATCCTGAAATAAAAATAGCTCCTATGCTATTAATTCCGTTTGTTGAAAATGCATTGAAACATAGTAATATTGAAAAAATTAAAGATACTTTTATATCAATTTCTATAATTGAAACCACTGATTTTATAGTGTGCTCCATTAAAAATAGTATAGCAAAAGAAGCCGTAATTAAAGACAAAATTGGTGGTATTGGTTTAGATAATGTTAAAAAACGACTTTCTATACTTTATCCAGAACAACATAAGATGAAGATTTCTGAAAATAATTTTATTTTTAATGTGGAACTAAAACTTAAAAAAAATGTATAAATGCCTAATTATAGACGATGAGCAATTAGCAAGACAATTACTTAAGGTTTATGTAGAAAAATTAGATTTCTTAGAGCTTATTGCCGATTTTGAAAATCCTCTTGATGCCATTGCTACAATAAAATCTCAAACAATAGATCTTGTTTTTTTAGATATACAAATGCCGGAATTAAAAGGAACAGACTTTGCTAAAATGATTCCCAGTCATACTAAGGTCATCTTTACTACTGCTTATTCTGAGTATGCTTTACAAGGCTTTGAGCTTAATGCTTTAGACTATTTATTAAAGCCAATTACTTTTAATAGATTTTTGACGTCTGTGAATAAACTAAAAAGAGATATAACTACTTCTATTTCTTATAATGATACAATTACTGTGAAATCTGGCTACGATTTATTCAAAATTAAATTAAATACCATTACACATATTAAAAGTGATAGTGAATATGTTCTTTTCTTCACTGCAAACAAAAAAATAATGAGTCATCAAACATTAAAATCTTTAGAGAAAACTTTAAACTCCAAACAATTCATAAGAGTTCACCGCTCTTATATAATTAATAAAGAAAAAGTAACAGGGCTAAAAGGGCGCGATTTATTAATTGGCGATTTAAAAATCCCTGTAAGCGATACTTATTATGAAACAATAAAGAGAACGCTGTTTTAATAATCTCATATTTTTAATACACATCATATTTATCCTTCACCCCTTATTTAATAAATTGAAATACAGTTAATTATCACCTTAAATTAATAATTAGAACTCAGTTTATGTTAATTAAATATTAAACCAGTCTAAAAAAAGAATGAACGTTCATTTTTTATATATATTTGTACTCTATTAGAGAAAACAATATGGCTAAACTGCAAAAAAGCATTGAAAAAAGGGACGCATTAGTGCAAGCTACAATCGATTTGGTTAACAACCACGGGTTCCACGCTACGCCAATTTCTAAAATAGCAAAACTAGCAAGCGTGTCTCCTGCCACCATTTATTTGTATTTTGATAACAAGCAAGATTTGGTAAATAAGGTATATGTAGAGGTTAAAGCAACATTTACAGACTATGCTTTTAAAACCTATTCACCAACAATGCCTGTGGCCGAAGGTTTCGAATTGATTTGGAAACGCATCGCTGATTTTAAACTCAATCAATGTCGCGAGTCGTTGTTTTTAGCCCAATGCGACAACGCTCCAATTATAGACGAAACAAGTCGCCAGGAAGGTATTAGTCACCTTAAACCCTTACTCGACTTGTGGCAACGTGGTAAAACGGAAGGTGTTATTAATCCTGTTTCGGACTTCTTATTATATGCCTACACGATTAATCCGTTGTCATTTTTAATGATAATGCAACAACGTGGCGTTTTTAAAATAGAGAAATCGCATATTGAAGAGGCCTTTCAAGCAGCTTGGAATAGCATAAAAAAAGGCAATTAATTATGAAAAAAACAGCTATTATTTTAGGGGCTTCGGGACTTACGGGTTCTTATCTGCTTGAAAAAATTATTAAAGATGGCGCGTTTAATAAAATTAAACTGTTCTCGCGTTCAAAAATTGAAGGCTTGCCAACCTACGTGGAGCAATACATTGGTGATCTTTTAAAATTAGAAGATTTTAAAGCCGATTTTACTGCAGACGTCGTGTTTTGCTGCATTGGCACAACAGCAAGTAAGACACCAGACAAAGCACTATATAAAGCTATAGATTATGGTATTCCAGTAGCGGCAGCGAAATTATGTAAATCAAATAACATCCCAGCGTTTATGGTAATATCTGCACTGGGTGCCGACAAAAATAGCAGTGTTTTTTACAATAAAACAAAAGGTGAAATGGAAGCCGTTGTCATCACACAAAATCTTCGCCAGACTTCTATTTTTAGACCATCACTTATTGACGGACCTAGGAATGAAAAGCGTTTTTTAGAAAATATAGATTTATTTATCCTAAAAGCTATTCAACCTCTATTTATTGGGAACTTAAAAAAATATAAAATCATTCACGCAGAGCGTATTGCGCAAGCACTTTTAAACACTTCAAAACACTCAAATATAGGTGTCACTATAATACCGCCGCAAACAATTCAAGAATTAGCAAATAAGTAAAACTATGGAGTTATTAGATAAATTAAACTGGAGATACGCTGCCAAAGCAATGAACGGCGAAAAAGTAGATCAAGAAAAAATAGACCGCATTATCGAAGCGGCTCGCTTAGCTCCAACCTCAAGCGGTTTGCAACCTTTCGAGATATTCGTTATAAAAAATCAAGAGATTAAAGAAAAAATAAGACCCATAGCCTGGAATCAGTCGGTTATTACAGATTGCTCTCACCTACTCGTTTTCGCGGCTTGGGATACCTATACCGAAGATCGTATTAACTATATGTTCGATTTAACAAACGAGGTACGCGGTTTTAAAAACGAAGGTTGGGAAAATTACCGCCAAATGTTATTAAGCTCTTATCCGCAACAAGACGCTGAGGTTAACTTTAATCACGCGGCAAAACAAGCCTACATTGCTTTTTCTCAAGCAATCACAGCTGCAGCATTCGAAGAAGTTGATGCCACTCCTATTGAAGGATTCGATCCAGAGGCCGTAGACGCTATTTTAGGCTTACGAGAAAAAGGATTATGTAGCGCTGTTTTATTACCATTAGGCTATAGAAAGACAGAGGACGATTGGTTAGCGAACCTAGTTAAAGTAAGAAAAAGCACCGAAGATTTAGTAACAGTAATTGATTAAAATACAGCATTATGATTCAAACAATAGTATTAAAAAATAGACCTGAAGGCAAACCTACAGTTTCAGATTTTGAGTTTTTAACAGATGAATCGGATATCACGATTAAAAAAGGAGAAATACTTTTAGAAACCGTTTATGTTTCCGTAGATCCTTATTTAAGAGGAAGAATGAGCGACGCCAAATCTTACATTCCTTCTTTTGAATTAAACAAACCCGTGCATTCGGGTGTTATCGCCAAAGTACTTGAGTCTGAAAACGAAAAATTCAAAGTAGGAGAATTCGTATCCGGAATGTTAGATTGGAAAACGAAGCAAGTTTCTAACGGCGAAGGCCTTTTAAAAGTAGATGAAAACAAAGCACCTTTAAGCGCCTATTTAGGAATTCTAGGAATGACAGGATTAACAGCATTTCTAGGATTAACACAAATAGGAAAACCGAAAGCAGGAGAAACACTTGTTGTTTCTGGAGCTGCTGGAGCCGTTGGTAGTGTTGTAGGGCAAATAGGAAAACTCTTAGGACTCACAGTAATTGGTATTGCAGGAACGGATGAAAAAATTGAAATGCTAAAAACAAAATTTGGGTTTGATGCAGGTATCAATTACAACACCAGTAAAGACATCAAAGCAGCGATAGCGAAAGCTGCGCCAAACGGTGTAGATATTTATTTTGATAATGTGGGGGGTTCAATATCTGATGCTGTTCTATTCAATATTAACAAATTTGCTAGACTAATTATTTGCGGTGCAATTTCTCTATATAACAGTATAGAATTACCCCAAAGTGTTAGCGTGCAACCCTTTTTAATTAAAAACAGTGCTTTAATGCAAGGTTTTATTGTTTCTAATTATGCTGATAAATTTCCAGAAGCAATGAAAGAATTATCTACGTGGTTAGCAGAAGATAAATTAGCATACACAGAAACCGTGGTTAACGGATTTGAAAATATCCCCACTGCTTTTATCGATTTATTCGAAGGAAAGAACAAAGGTAAAATGATAGTTAAAATTTAAAAATAAAAACAATGAATAATTTTGAATATAAAAACCCTACTAAAATCATATTTGGTAAGGACACCATAGAAAAACTGACGAACGAAATACCTAAAAACGCCAAAGTGTTACTACTTTACGGCGGTGGGAGTATTAAGAAAAATGGTATCTATGAGCAAGTAAAAACAGCCTTAAAAACTGTTGAGGTTATTGAGTTTGGAGGTATTCCTGCAAACCCTGAATACGCTGTGTTAATGGAGGCGCTAAACGTAATTAAAAACGAAAATATCACCTACTTATTAGCAGTTGGTGGTGGATCTGTAATCGATGGTACAAAATTTTTATCGGCTGCTGCGGTTTACGACGGAGACACGCCTTGGGATATTTTAAAGAATAGTATTCGCACGCAAAAAGGAATGCCTTTTGGAACGGTTTTAACCTTGCCAGCTACAGGTTCCGAAATGAATTCTGGCGCTGTAATTACTAGAAAAGAAACGAAAGAGAAACTGTCAATGGGCGGACCTGGATTATTCCCTGAGTTTTCAATTTTAGACCCTAAAGTGATTACTTCTATTCCAGAACGTCAATTAGCCAATGGTTTAACGGATGCCTTTACACACGTTTTAGAACAATACATGACCTATCCTGTGGGCGGTTTATTACAAGACCGTTTTGCCGAAAGTATTTTACAAACTTTAATAGAAATTGCTCCAAAAGTTATGGAAGATCCTACAGATCATGAGGCAGCGTCGAACTTTATGTGGAGTTGTACAATGGCTTTAAACGGTTTAATACAACAAGGTGTTCCTGGCGATTGGGCAGTGCACATGATGGGGCACGAACTGACTGCATTATTTGGTATCGATCATGCGAGAACGTTAGCCATTGTAATGCCGAGTCATTATATTTATAATTTTGAAGCTAAAAAAGAAAAATTAGCGCAATATGGAGAACGCGTTTGGAATATAACTGAAGGGACGCAAGACGAAAAAGCTAAAGCAGCGATTGCAAAAACGGAAGCTTTTTTCCATCAATTGGGAATTGATACAAAATTATCTGAGTATATTAAAGATTACGAAGGAACAGCTCAAGAAATTTCAAAACGTTTCACTAATCGTGGTTGGACAGGTATAGGAGAACACAAGTCTCTAACACCAAAAGATGCTGAAAACATTGTAAAAATGGCATATTAATTATGAAAATCATTCACACAGTATCACTAGCGTTAACTCTTATTATGGCGTCAAGTTGCAATAATAAAAGTAACACAACACCTTCTGAAACCGTTTTAGAAGACAACATAGAAACCAAAACAGAACAGAAAATGAATATACTATTTGTATTAACGTCTCACGATAAATTAGGAGACACAGGAAAGAAAACAGGATTTTGGATTGAAGAATTTGCAAATCCGTATTACAGTTTATTAGACAAAGGAGCAACCATTACTCTAGCGACACCAAAAGGGGGCGCTGCACCAATAGACCCGAGTAGTGATACACCAGATGCAAGCACAGAAGCTACAGAGCGTTATAAAAAGGATGCTACAGCTCAAGATAAGATTAAAAACACAAAAGTGTTAAGTACTATTGATGCTAAAGATTTCGATGCCGTATTTTATCCAGGTGGTCACGGGCCGTTATGGGATTTAGCAAATGACAAGACTTCGATTGCTTTAATTGAAGCGTTTAATGCGCAACAAAAACCGATTGCTTTTGTTTGTCACGCGCCAGCAGCCTTAAAAAGCGTAAAAGGTACCGATGGACAGCCGTTAGTAAAAGGTAAGAAAGTAACAGGATTTACAAATTCTGAGGAAGCAGCAGTGCAATTAACGGAGGTCGTACCGTTTTTAGTTGAAGATATGCTCAGTGAAAATGGCGGTATTTATTCTAAGAAAGAAGATTGGGCGGCTTACGCAATTCAAGACGGTAATTTAATTACCGGGCAAAACCCAGCGTCTTCAGAGTTGGTAGCTGATAAACTTTTGGATGCTTTAAAATAGTTGAGATAACCACTAATTTCAACACTTAAAAAAAGCCTGTAAATAAATTGTTTACAGGCTTTCTTGTGTTTAAAATTCTATTTAGTATTTATAAATTATTTCTTATTATTAGCTATATAAATCGCTTTTGTATTTACAAATTCTCGAATTCCAAATCCACCGTGTTCTCTACCATAACCCGATTGTTTTACACCTCCAAACGGAAGGTTTGGATGCGCTAATCCGTAGCAATTAATATTTACCATTCCCGTATCAAAATGATTTTTAGCTAACGCAATCGCTTTTTCTTCATCTTTACTAAAGATTCCTCCACCTAATCCAAACTTACTGTCATTTGCTATGCGCATAGCATCTTCATTGTCTTTAGCTCTGATTAAAGCAGCTACAGGTCCAAAAAGCTCATCGCTATAAGCGACTTGTCCGGGTTTTACATCTTCTAAAACAGTTGCTGGATAGAAATATCCTTTTTGTTTAGGCACTTCTCCACCGCAAGCTAATTTAGAACCTTGTTTTATGCTTTCTTGTACTTGTTCGTGTAATTTATCGCGTAAATCTTCTCTAGCCATTGGTCCAATTTTTGACGCTTTATCGGTAGGATCTCCAAATTTTAAATTCTCCATCGCTTTTACAAAAGCCGTTTTAAAGTCATCGTAAACCGAATCTACCACAACAAAACGTTTTGCTGCGACACAAGTTTCTCCGTTGTTATATATCCGTGCCATTACACAGGTTTTTACTGCCAAGTCAATATCGGCGTCGTCTAGTACCAAGTAGGCATCGTTGCTCCCTAATTCTAAGACTGTTTTCTTTAATACTTCAGCCGATTTTTTAGCGACGTATTTCCCTGCTTCCGAGCTTCCTGTTAAAGTTACCGCTCGCACTAAATCGTGTGCTATAATAGCATCTGAAACCTCGTGACTAATAACTAAGACTGTAAATACATCTTTTGGCAGACCGGCGTCTTCAAATATTTTCTTTAATTTTAATGCGCTTCCAGTAACGTTTTTTGCGTGTTTTAATAATACACCATTACCCGCCATTAAATTGGTGATTGCGTAACGTATTACTTGATAAGTTGGAAAATTCCAAGGTTGAATACCATATAAAACACCTATTGGTGCTTGTTGAATAATTCCCTTTCCGCCATCTGGCATTTCTCTTACTTCATCTTCTAACTGCTTTTTACCATCGGTTGCCGTAAATTCGCAAATACCCGCACTTAAATCAATTTCTTGGTAACTATGCTTCAATAATTTCCCCATTTCTGAAGTCATTAATTGTGATAATTCCTCTTTATTATCTTGTAACGCTTTACCTATTGCTTTTATAATTTTCGCGCGCTCATCTAGGCTTTTTATTTTCCAATTAGTAAACGCTTTATGACACTTTTCTACAGCTTCGATAGCTTCATCCTTCGTCATATAATTGTATTGCGCTAGCGTTTCTTCTGTTGTTGGATTAATAGTTTCAAATCCTTTATCATTTTTTTCAGTACTCATGTTGTTCTCTTTAAATTAATTTATGAATTATCCTGATTCAATTTTTGTCCGAATTAAATAGATGTTACTCATTTTAATTTCAGATTTAAAGTATTAGCACACCTTCATTGAATCATTTAAAGTTAACTAACATCTTACTCATTACCAATGGGTTTAAGAATATCTTATGATAACTCTTCCAGCTAAAAAGCCCTAAAATCAAAAGAGTCATAATAGAGTTGAATTTCAGAAATAATTAACATAGCAGTTTCTAAATGGATTACTTTTTTTATGAAAAAGAGCAAAGGTCGTTTTAGAAAAATTTTGAAGTGTCTATGAAAAAAAACGAACCTAAAACGTGATGATTCTGAAGAAGGATAAAAAAGAAGAAAAATACAATCCGAAAATTACTGGAGATTACAAACACGCTTTAAGCGCAAGAAATGAAAATGTGCGCTCTTAAACTGCTTAAAAACAGATGTAGAGAGGTCGTTTTTACGGGTAATAATTTAGATGTACCCGGTAGGAAATTTCCAAAAGTTAAATTAAATTCATCTTTAAAAAATCAAGAAAACCAATTGTATTCTCAACGAGGAAATGGCAATGAAAATTTAGAACGCAATAGAGACCACAGACAGTAATTGCATTAATTTGAGTTGCCAAACAGCGCACAGCATTAAATATTAAAACAAAAAAAGCAGCCTTCATAAATTGAAGGCTGCTTTGTAATATTTATTATAAAAATTAATTAAGACTTAATAAGTTGCTCTAACTCCTGTCTTCCAACCGATTTACCATAAATTTTCTGTTCGGGATCCATAATTTTTGTCTGCTGTAAATCTCCTATATAAACGGCATCGAAACCGATATCTTCAATTAATTGCTGGGTTTTCGCTCGACTATCTTCATCTTGAGCGGCAAATGGAATTGCAATTTTATCTTGAGTACGCCACGCGTAATCGCGTAAATGTTCGGCTTTTATACTATTAAAAGCTTTAGCGGTTTTCGCCGTACCAAATTTCATCGCCGTGTATTCTGACGCATTTCTATTACTATCTCTCACGTCTTGCGCCATTTCTCCATCGCGTTCTGGGTATGGGTTTGTCGCATCAATAATCACTTTATTACCGTATTCTCCGGCATACAACTCTGCCAATTTATCGATTGCTTTAAATGGCGTTGCTAGTAAATACACATCGGCGTTTGCCTCAAATGCTTTTTCGACACTTACCGCTTGCGCATTATTTCCTGCTTCGCGAGCTAAATCTTTTAATTCTTCGGGATGTCTAGAACTAAAGAGTACTTGGTGGCCACCTTTGGCCCAGTGTTTACCTAAATTCCCTCCAATGTTCCCACTTCCAATAATTCCTATTTTCATCGTTTTTATATTTAAGTTAATAATTAATTATTTCTACTAAACTTGAAGCAATTTAAGACTCCCCTCTAGCCGGATAATCTGCTTTTAGAATATAATCAATACCGTTTAAAACGTCTTTAAATTCAGGGCGGCCAAAGGGCATGGATTGAATAGACTCCCAATACACCGTAGACTCTGGTGTTAAAATAAATAAGCCAGGTTCTGTAAAGTGCTCTGGTTCTTTTTTTATCCCCTTAGAAATAAACAGTCCCCATTTTCTGGCCTCTTCGATTGGAAAACCAAAACCTAAAGGAATATCTTTAATATCCCATTCTTTATGGGTTTGTTTCGCTACCTCTTCGGTATCAGAACTTATCGCGACGACATTAATACCACGTTCTGTAAATTTACTTAATGACGATTGCAGTTCTTCTAATTGCTTTTTACACACTGGGCAATGTTTTCCTCTATAAAAAAGAAGCATTGTAAAGTTTTTCGGCGATTGCTCGCTTAACTTCCAAGTGGTATCATTTACTAATTGTATATTTAAATCTGGTGTTTTCTCTCTTGGTTTTATCATCATTTTTAATTTAGATGTTACTATTAATCTTTAAAGTTGTACTTCTATACTCTTATTTCAAACTCTTCATATCTATAACAAAACGGTATTTTACATCGTTACTCGTTACTCTCTCAAAAGCGGTATTTATCTCTTGCATATCGATCATTTCTATATCACTAACAATGTTATGTTTTCCGCAGAAATCTAACATTTCTTGAGTTTCTTTTATGCCCCCTATTAAAGACCCAGCAACGCGCTTTCTTCCTAAAATAAGTTGTCCGCCATTCATTGGTTCTAAAGGTTCAATAGCACCAACAAGGACCATAGTGGCATCTCTTTTTAATAGTTGTATATAAGGATTAATATCGTGTTTTACAGGAACAGTGTTTAAAAGGAAGTCGAAAGTTCCATTCTGTTTCGTCATATCCTCTTCATTGGTAGAAATTAAAACCGAATCTGCCCCTAGATCTTTAGCACTTTCTGCTTTATTTGGAGAGGTGGTAATCATTATCGTTTCGGCTCCCATAGCGTGGGCAAATTTAATACCCATATGGCCTAACCCTCCTAGACCAATAACACCGACTTTATCTCCTTTTTTAATTTTCCAGTGATTTAAAGGGGAGAATGATGTGATTCCTGCACACAATAGTGGTGCTACAGCTTTGATTTCTAGATTTTCCGGGATACTTAATACGAATTCTTCTTTTACAACGATGCTTGTAGAGTAACCTCCAAAGGTTTGTTTACCAGTGTGCTTATCTTTACCATTATAGGTGCCAACCATTCCATTTTCGCAATATTGTTCTAAATCTTCAGCACAAGAGCTACAGTCTTGGCAAGAATCGACCATACAGCCAACACCAACTAAATCACCTTCTTTATATTTTTTAACAGCATTCCCCACCTTGGTTACACGACCAACAATTTCGTGTCCTGGAACTAACGGATACTTTGTACCTCCCCAATCGTTATGTGCCGAATGAATATCACTATGGCAAACACCACAAAATAAAATATCGATATCTACATCGTTATCTAATAATTCGCGACGCTCGATGGTTAAAGGTTTTAATTTGGCATTTTTGTCTTCTGTACCGTATGCTTGAATTTGTTTCATTTAATTAATTTTTGTATAAAATATTACAAACCAACAAATTGTGCTGGTTCATTTAGAGATAGCTTTAAAGCTATTGATTTTTTAAGATATAAAAAAAACAAGACTATAATTGTCAATTTAACAGACTATAACTTGAATTTAACAGAAAAGTTAAGAAAAAGAGAGCGTATCTAAATTTACATTACCACCAGATAGTATAATTCCTACATTCTGGCTTTTAAAGGGCTCCTTTTCTTTAATTACAGCCGCCAAAGCCACAGCACTAGACGGTTCTATAACGATTTTTAAATATTGAAAAACAAGGCGCATAGCCGATATAATTTCGGATTCTTCAACGCGAATAATGCCATCGACGTACTTTTGGATAATAGGAAAGTTAATTGACCCTAAGTGTGTTCTCAGTCCGTCGGCAATAGTATTATTATTATTATTATGAACATTCATTTCTATTTTACCGCTCAATAACGAGCGATAGGCATCGTCTACTTGCATAGGCTCTGCACCAATAACAGAACTTGATGAGAAGTGATGTGCTGCTAATGCTGTTCCAGCTAATAACCCACCACCACCAACGGGAGCTACAATAATATCTAAGTGATGCGTTTGATCGAGTAATTCTAAGGTAGCCGTACTATGTCCTAAAATAACATTTTTATTGTTTGAAGGATGAATAAACGTTGCACCTATTTCATTCTCGATTTTGGCTGCTGATTTTTCTCGTGCGGTGTTACCAGGTTCGCATTCTGTAATAAATCCGTCGTATTCTAAAACGGCGTCTTTTTTAACTTGTGGCGCATTTTTGGGCATTACAATGTGTGCTTTTACGCCTAATCCTTTTGCTGCTAAGGCTAAAGCTTGAGCAAAGTTTCCAGACGAATGCGTTACTACTCCTCTACTTTTTTGCGCTGCTGTTAATTGCTGAATAGCATACGTTGCACCACGAAATTTAAAGGAACCTGTTTTCTGAAAATTCTCACATTTAAATTGAAGATTAACACCTATTATTTTGTTTAATAACGAAGACGTTATAACCGGCGTACAATGAATATAGGAAGCTAATCCTTTCTGAATAGTTATAAAATCCTTTGCTATCATTCTTCTTTAGTTAAATAATTATCAGAATAGACCTTTGTAAACTGTGCTCCGAAAAACAAAATTAAACTGGTGTACGACACCCACAACATTATTAATATCACCGATCCTGCTGCACCGTAGGTAGAACCGGGTTCCATTTCATTAAAATAAATGGCTAACAAATATTTACCTATTGTAAAAAGTATGGCAGTTAAAGCCGCCCCTATTTTCACGGCTCTCCACGGGATACTTGAATTCGGCAACACCTTAAACATTGCTGCAAATAAAAAATAAATAAAAGTTAAGGAAATAGCGATATCAATAATAAAAACAAAATCGATTAAGTTTTCTGGTAACAAATTTTGTAATCGTTTGCTAAAGGTACTCAACAGGGAGGTCATTACAAAGCTTACTAAAAGTAAAAACCCTATAATTAAGATGAAACCGAAGCTTTTAACACGACTAAAAATAGAAGCCAATATACCGTTAGAAAAACGTGGTTTTGCTTTCCAAATACCGTCTAATGCATTTTCTAATTGATAAAACACTCCTGTCGCACCATATAGTAAAGTAAAAATACCAATAGTCGTTGCAAAAAAGGACGTTGGTTTATCGCCTTTATCTACTAACATAACACGAATACTTTCGGCAGCTTCAACACCAATAGCATTAGAAATTTCATCTAGTACCTCCCCCTGTACAATTTCTCTACCCCACAAATTGCCGACAACATTAAAAATGATAATTAATAATGCTGGTAATGACAAAATAGCGTAATACGCCACAACAGCGCTTAATTTAAAAGGTTCACTATTATACCATGCTTTGGCTGTTTCTAAAAGTAACTTCGGGAGGTGTTGTATTTTGAATTGCTTTATTTTCAAATATCAAATTTATTGGTGTCTAACAAAACTAAGGTTTGAAATCATTTAAAACGAGTTTTTAACAAATTCTGTTAATTAATATCTGGTTAGCATTTGAATTAATAACTTTATGAGTATAATTAGTCTTAATTTTAAAGATCATTATAATTCAAAATAAGGAGTGTTAACAGTATTAACAATTCAAAATATGCCATTTATAACAAATAAAACAACTCAAGAACACGTAGATATTCATTATAAAGATTACGGTAACGGACAACCCGTTATTTTAATCCACGGGTGGCCTTTAAGCCACCAAGCTTGGGAAGGACAAATTAGTGCTATCGTCGCTGCTGGATATCGATGCATCGCCTACGATCGTCGGGGATTCGGAATCTCCTCTGCGCCTTGGGACTCCTTCGACTACTCAACATTAGCATCAGATTTAAATACCCTGATAACCGACCTTAAATTAGAAAAAGCAGTATTGGTTGGTTTCTCTATGGGAGGTGGCGAAGTAATTCGTTATTTAACGGATTTCGGAACAGATAAAATCGATAAAATTGCTTTAATCGCTTCCATTATTCCTTTAGTAAAGAAAAAAGAAGATAATCCTGAGGGCGTTCCCGAAGACGGATTAAATGCTATTATGGACGCGTTACAAACCGATCGCGTGGGATTTCTAAAAGACTTCCACAAGAATTTTTATAATTTCGACGATAACAAAGGCGACCGCATAAGCACAGCGCAGTTAGACTACGATTTTACAATTGCTTCATTTGCGTCGCCAAGAGCGACTTTACAAACGGCAAGAGCTTGGGCAAATACCGATTTTAGATCCGAATTAAAAAATGTTACGGTACCTGCTCTAATTGTACACGGTGACTCTGATAATATTGTACCTATTGAAACTTCTGGAAATCAAGCGGCTAAAGGGATTAAAAACAACACTTACAAAGTTCTTAAAAATGCACCTCATGGATTGAATGTGACTCACAGAAAGGAATTAAACACCATTTTATTAGACTTTTTAAAACAATAAACAACCTCAAAAACCCAAAACAATGTCAGTACTAAATATTATAATTACTATCCTTTTACCGCCACTCGGTGTGTTTTTAAAGCACGGATTAGGTGGCAAATTTCTAATCAATATATTATTAACCTTGTTAGGTTGGCTTCCCGGCGTTATCCACGCTTTCTATGTAAACCAAGATTAAAAAGTAAAAGCGAGATTGTAAAATCTCGCTTTTTTTAGGTCAATTAATTCCTATCCAAAGCTGCAAACTCATAACATACCGTTCCATCTGTTTGTTCGTTGAGATAAAGAATATCTACAAGCTTTGACTTATAAACAAAAAACGGATAGTTGTCGTGGTGTTTTACTGCATGAATGTACTGACTATAAATAAGGGCTTTGGCTTGAAAATTTACGCGTAATAAATTATCTGACGCTCTGCCAAACGGGCAATGAATTACGAATAACCGGTTTTGAATATTATCGCGAATGCCTCGACTTTGTTTGGTGTAGAAGAAATTTATTATCGCTTCCGCGGAAGGGCTTTCGGTAGGATTCAACCGTTGTTTAATAGCCTTTGGGATTACCGTCCCTTTTAAATCGAATTGTAAACGTTTCTCTCCAAAAAATTCGAAATCCCAATTTTGATCTTTCCTGTCTGGGTTTTTTAAAACATCGGTATGTTTATAGAATAAATATTCATCACATTGGGCGCATTTCCATAGAAACCAACGTTTTTTGAAATAGGTTTTTACACCATCATCAAAAGGTTTTAAAGCAATTTCTAAAGCTTCGAATGACGCATAGCGAAACATATTAATTTTCGCATCGCTTTTATCATTCTGTATCGCTCCCCATCGTTCTGGAACATGAGGAGCAATAGCCTCCAAGTGTAGCGCTAAAACTTTAAATTCTTGTGCCGTCATAGCACAATTTAGCAAATAAATTTATACTAAAGTAATTCTTACTTTTTTCTTTTTTAAACGGGTGTTATTCGTTTTTGCAATCACAGCTTCAGCTTTATAGCGTGGCACAGCAACGAAGGCACAATCTTGTTTTAATTCTATAATTCCTAATTCGTCTTTGTTTAATTCGCCTTGTTTAAACAATAATCCGGCGATATCTCCTTTCGAAATTTTATCTTTCCGACCTCCAGAAATAAATAATGTCGACCAATCTGTTGGCTTTGGTACTCTATTATTTTCTAATTGCTGTACGCCATCAGTGTGTATAAATTCTGGTAATGGTTCTTCCTCCCATTGTAACACATAAGCCGTTCCTTGGCTATTCATTCGCGCTGTTCTACCATTTCTGTGTGTAAACTCTTCTTCCTTTAATGGCAATTGATAATGGATAATAAAATTTAACTCATTAATATCTAAACCTCTTGCTGCCAAATCGGTTGCTATAATAATTTGGTGCGTACCATTTCTAAATTTTATTAGTGCGCGTTCTCTTTCAATCTGTTCTAATCCGCCATAAAAACAACCGTGAGCAATCTTATTATCAGTTAAAAAGTCACTAACAAATTGGATGGTATCTTTGAAATTACAAAAAATGATACCAGGTTTATTACCAATGTGACACAATAAATCGACTAACGTTTGAATTTTATTTTTATCGGGAGAAAGTACCGCTTTAACTTCCAACTTAGACACTACAGTATCTGAATAATCAATAACCAATTCATTTTGTAACCCCACAAATTTAGGCACTTCTATACTTTGAGTTGCCGAGGTAAGAATGCGTTTTTCTATATGTGGTAATGCGAAAATAATTTCACTCATTTCGCCTTCAAATCCTGCTTCTAGTGACTTATCGAATTCATCTAAGACTAACGTTCTAATATTTTTTATACTAATTGTTTCACGGCGTAAATGATCGGCCACTCGCCCGGGTGTACCTACTAGAATTGTTGGTGCGTGACTTAATTCTATTTTATCTTTAGAAAATGGTCTTCCTCCATAAACGGCATTTACTTTAAACCCTGCTCCCATTTCCCGAACTACTTGTTCAATTTGAATTGCAAGCTCTCGAGACGGTACTAAAATTAAGACCTGAATACCTTCCACATCCTCTTGTAGCGCATTAATAATAGGCAATAAAAAAGCGACCGTTTTCCCCGTACCCGTTGGTGAAAGTAAAATAACATTATCTGCTGCTGTTATTGCTAAATTCGCCTCTTCTTGCATTGCATTTAATGCGGTAATCCCTAATTTATTAAGTATTCGCTCTTGTCGTTTCATAACTAAATTTAAGCTACAAAAATACAGTTTCATTTATAGAAAATTCTTTTTATTTACAATTTTAAACAAATTGAAAAACAACTTAAAAACACTTGCCCCAATCAGTCGATATGATTAAATTTGAAAAAACTTTTTTTATGCTTAGCACGTTTAGAATTATTGCACTTTTAGAGGGATTATCTTACATCCTGCTGTTATTTATAGCAACGCCCTTAAAATACTTTGCAGAAGATCCGCAATACGTTAAATTATTAGGTATGCCACACGGTTTACTATTTGTTGCTTACGTGGCTTTGGCTATTTTTTTACGTTCTAAGTACAAATGGAATAATACGTCATTTTTCATTATTTTGTTGTGCTCTTTATTGCCGTTTGGAACATTTTACGCAGACGTTAAATATTTCAAGCCTTTAGCACACTAATATACAGTGTCTTTAAAATATTAACAATTAAGTAGAACGTATTACAGGAATTTATTAGGTCTCGGTGCTCTCTTTTTAGTAAAAGAGTTAATAATTAACGCATTTGTAATATTCCCATATATTTATATCGTTTAATATTGTATTTTTAATACAAATACTAACCGTTATAATGCTTTCTATGAATACTGTTAAATTAGTAGTACTCCTTTTCATTTTTAATTGTTATCCGTCTTTCACGTATTCTCAAGAATTGCCGCCTCAAGAGGTGTCAAAGCTCATTACCTCTTACAAAAATGATCTGCGCGGGCCTTACCATCGCATTAAATGGTTTTGTGAAGATGGAACCGAAAGAGAGCCTAAAGATCCGTGTCCAGATGGCATTGGAGGCGGTATACAGCACGCCAGTTTTAAAGCGTCTGCCCTTCAACTAAGACGTGCTAATCATTTGTTTTTTGGTGAGATTTTAGGTGGTTTAAAACCGAATGACTTTTTAGATCGTAATGCCAATTATAGCCGCTTAAAGCAATATCAAATCGGTAATTATTTAAGTAGTGTCGATAATGGTTGGGTGTTACGTAAAGCACAATATTATCGTGGTGCCATTCAATCTGAGGATGAAGAAGCCTGGGGTAAAGACTTCTTTATTAACATAGTAGCGGATGATGAATTTATTATTCAAAATTACTATTTGTTACGCCAAAGTTTAAAAGATATTCCGCACAATGGCGATGATAATATCGCACAATTAATGCGAAGTCAGTCGAAAATTTTATCGGAAGACCATCCTTCTTTTATGGATATTAGAATTAAAATTCACGGGCAACCACAAGCCTCAGATATTAGACTCGTTAATAATTATCTTCAATCTAAAAAGACATCATTTACTGAAGAAGCATCCTTGGCCTTTGAAGATTTAGTTAAAACTATGCATACCTTTTATGCGCCAATCGATTTTAAAGATTTGAAAAGTGATTTATCTCAAATTACCGAGCAAAATGAGGCAACGGCTAGTCTTTCAGAATTTCTAAAAAACTATTCAAAAGACGCTACACCCGACCAATTAACATCGGCACTTTCTAATGTGTTATACGCTATTAGAACACATATCACCGATTTTAAGTACAGCAAAAATAGACTGGCTATTTTAGACCTCTCCAATCAATTAGAAAACATTTTATTAAAAGAAGCGCAAAAATGGGACACCACAAATTTAAGTGATAACCTTTATAAAATAAACACACTGGCTTGTGCGACTTTAGGTTCCGGTCTTATTGAAGAGTGGGAATACTATGCAATCGCCTCTCAATTTACTTTAACTACTTCAGGAAATACTACTAATTTAAAACAACTAAATGCGATACTCAATACGAGTCGCAGTATTGTGGAGTGGACGACTACAATGGTTAAAGCCAATTACCAAGATGAGGTAAATATCTATACTAAATTCGAGCCGCTTGCTTATGGTTTTATAGACGATAGAGTACGCAGTAGTATTTCTTTAAATCTAGGAGAAGAGGTGAGTAAACTGGGCGTTCTAATCGCTAAAGTTTCTAATATTAACAATGCTGTGGTAGACCTTAAAAACCAAACCACTATTCGTGGGTTAAATCCAGGATATGCGTTCGGTAAACTAGTGGTTGTCGATGGCAACCCTGAAGATGTAAGCGTACACTCCAATAACATCTATATATTTGAAAAACCACCATCAGATTTAAAACCAATAGCAGGAATTATGACGGTTTCTGAAGGTAATTTAGTATCTCACGTACAATTATTAGCTAGAAATTTGGGCATACCAAATGCGGTGTTATCGTACGAGAATTTAAAAGATTTAAAAGCATACGACGGTAAAAAAGTGTTTTATGCGGTGTCCAATCAGGGGCACGTTATCTTAAAATTTGAAGACGATATGACTTCGGAAGAAAAAGACCTGTTTTTTAAAAAAGAAAGTACAAAAAATAGAATTGCGGTGCCTGTCGAGAACATTAAATTAGATACAAACGAAGTATTAAATATGCGGGCGGTGAGAGCTGTTAATTCGGGGGAAATTTGCGGTCCAAAGGCCGCTAATTTAGGAGAACTGAAACATTTATTCCCTGAGCAAGTTGTAGAAGGTTTGGTGATTCCGTTTGGTGTTTTTAGAGCTCATATGGACCAACAAATGCCCGGCGAAAATAAAAGTTATTGGTCGTATTTAAATGAAACGTTTAATAAAGCTGAAGCGCTGCGCACAGAAAATAGTGATGAAGAAACGGTTGAAGCTTTTCAATTAGAGAACTTGAGAATATTACATAAAGCTATTATAAATATGCAGCTAAGCGCCACTTTTGAGAAGGATTTAAAAGCTAATTTTAAAGACGCTTTTAAAGGAAGCATTGGTACTGTCCCTGTTTTTTTAAGAAGTGATACCAATATGGAAGATCTTAAGGAGTTTACAGGCGCTGGGTTAAACTTAACTTTATTTAATATCCTCTTGGAAGATGGTATATTAAAAGGTATTAAACAGGTATGGGCTTCGGCCTATACCGAGCGTAGTTTTAAGTGGAGACAAAAGTATTTATTGAATCCTGAAAATGTATTTCCTTCTATTTTAATTATTCCTAGTGTCGATGTTGATTATTCTGGAGTAATGATTACAAAAGGAATCAATTCTGGAAACACTAGCGATGTAACGGTTGCATTTAGTCGTGGCGCTGGTGGAGCTGTCGACGGACAATTGGCAGAAACACGTTTAATTACTGAAGACGCTTCAGAATTATTAGCACCTGCCAGACAGCCTAACTACATCCGTTTACCTGAAAATGGCGGCACAAAGACCTACTACACATCGTACAATGCGCCTATTCTAAATGATAAAAACATAGAAGATATTAAAGCTTTAGCTAAAAGCATTAGAAAAACAATGGATCCTAACTCGGTTTCGGAGCACGCTTTTGATGTCGAATTTGGCTTTAAAAACAATGAATTATGGTTGTTTCAAATCCGTCCGTTTGTAGAAAATAAACAAGCTAAAAGTTCAGAGTACTTAATTTCGATTTCACCACGTACTAATGTAGACAGAAACATAGCACTAACCACAGCACTTTAATTATGAAAAACCTTTTTTATATTACTATTACACTTTGCATCGTTATATCATTTGGTTTTATATCCTACCCTATCGATGGTTATGAGTCTACCGGAATATCCAGATTATATCACTTACGAAAAATGCAAGTGGATAGTGTACCCTACAAACGCATTCCTGCGGGTGCGTATTTAAATTTAGAAGACATTAAACTCAATTTAAAATCGCGATCGAAAGACAGCATTAACACATTGCTAAAAGAAGACGATGCGTTTACAAAAGAAATGCGCGCACTATTTCCTGGTAGCGGGTATTCGGCAGCAATCTTAGATATGAGTAATCCTGGCAAATTGCGTTATGCTGCTTTTCGCGAAGATGTAGGTTACCAGCCAGGAAGTGTTGGTAAATTAGCGGTTCTCGTGGCCTTAATGACCGAGCTTAGTAAACTGTGCCCCGATTCTTGGGATCAACGTGCATTTTACTTGCAACATACGCGCGTAACCTCTGGATATTGGGGAACAGGAGACCATCACACAATTCCTGTTTACGATATTGAAAAAGACAAACTCACGAAAAGACGTGTGGTTGCTAGCGATGAATTTTCTCTTTACGAATGGTTAGATCACATGGCGTCTGTTAGCAATAATGGCGCAGCGAGCGTCGTGTATAGAGAAGCTATGCTAATGCGCGCATTTGGATCTGACTACTTTTTTTTAAATCAGGAAAAAACGGAGGCTTTTTTTAAAGAAACACCCCGAGATTCCTTAACAAACTTAGCTAATATGGTCGTTAACCAACCATTGCGTGATATGGGAATTAGCGAAGACGATTGGAGATTGGGTGGCCTTTTTACACGTGGCCCTGAAAAATATGTAGGTCGCAAAGGGGGCAGTATTGGCACCCCTAAAGGGCTAATGACTTTCTTAGTAAAACTAGAACAAGGCGAAATTGTAGATCACGAAACAAGTTTAGAGATGAAACGTCTTTTATATAGTACCGACAGACGTATTAGGTATGCAAGATCGCCCCGTTTAGACAGTGCTGCAGTTTATTTTAAATCGGGAAGTTTTTACAAATGCGACCGTAATAAAAATCCGAATTGTAGTGATTATGCCGGAAACGTTTTCAATTATATGAACTCTGTGATTATTGTAGAACACCCCAACGGCACGAAATATATTGTGTGTTTAATGTCTAATGTTTTGAATAAAAATTCTGCCGGAGCACATATGTATTTAGCTAGTAAAATTGATGATATTATCAATAAAAATAATATAGAAAGCAAAACGGAAGTTAGAGAAGAGGTTTATAAAGAAGATGCAGAGGAAAGTGGTACTAATTAATTTCTAGTGTTCTCTAAACTTTGTATGGTATCGTAAGCAAAAAACTTAACCTCTTCATTTCTATGTTTTTTATACGGAAGAATTACTGGGAGATAACTAACATCTTCCAGTTGCTTAATAAGGTTTAAAATCTCTAATTTCATTTTCTTTCCCCTACTCTTCAGAAGCCTATTTATATATGTTTTTTCTGGAATACGTTTCAAATTTAACACAGAAGCATCAAACGCTGCTTCATCTATAACAAAATGCTCTATTAAAGGAAACAGCTTACGCTTTAAATCGCTTTGTATTAGGTTATCTAAAAACTCCAAAGCATTAACTCTGGCCTCTTTAACATTGCTTAATAATCCGGAATAGGTGACTTCAATATCTTCCTCATAATAGGCCAAACTCAACAATTTAAATATACATTTCAAACTGTGCTGTTGTTGCTGTTTAAGTAACGCTTCAATGCTTTGTCGCGCTAATAAAATTTCGGTGCCTTTATCGCTAAAATCGAGAGTCTTTGAACTTTCATCTATAGTATATCGCACAGAAATCATCGCGTTTAAGGTAGACTTATAGTACTTACTTTCTTTAATAATAAGGCTTTTAAGCTGGCGTTTATTAAAGTACAGTTTACTATTCTTATTTTTTAATTTGATTAATGATTTCGAGGCCTCTAAACGGATAACAATATCGCGACTTCGCATTAATCTAAATAATACTTTCACCGCATCCTGGGTTTTGAATGCTTCAATAACGCGTGGCAAATGTTGTTTAATATTATCTTTAAGCGTTTCATTTTGCTCAAGTTCTAAAATGGTCTCAATTATTTTAGGACCAAATTCTATTAAAGCTTTTATGGCATTTTTTCGTTGCTCTACATCATCAATAAACTCTAATAATGTGTCAATATATTTTTGATTACTTGTTATTCCCGCGGCTTCAATAGCGCGCGCTACAATAAAAGGATCGCGATTGTTTAAATGCACCGATATAAACGGATAATATTTTTGCAAACCAGAATAAGCAATAGTAATTAAAAGTTCTCCGACCGCTTCTTTTCTACTGAAACCTTCGGGTGAATTTAAAAGTCTTACCCTATATTGTATTCTTGATTCTAACTGATATTTATTGGCTAGATGTTGGTTGTTTGAAGCTTCTTTTGCTAAACAAAGTAAAGCGGCACTCGCTATATAATCACTTCCATTATTCAAATATTTATTAAAAAAATGCTCTTCGGTAAATGACGAATGATTTAATATATATTCTAAAGCAGTCAAGACTAAAGCGTCGTCCTTAATGTAAACTAACTGTTGTACTTTATTTAAAGCTGTTCCTTTATCGTAGTCATATAAATGTTTAATCGCTTCCATTTTTATGGCAGTTGAAGAATGTTCTAATAAGTGAATTACATTCGACTTTAAACTCTTTAATTTATAACTACTTAAGTGTTTTAATAAAGACGAAATATCTTCTTCACTTCCATTATTCAAAATATCTAAAGCAACACTCAAGGTTGTATCCCCTTTCTGCATTTTTTTGTCATTAGATTCTTGGGATAAATTTCTTTGAATATTCTCTCTGAAGGATTCGTAATACGCTTCACGTAGTCTGTAAATTAAAATAATCCAAACAAAGACAAAGAGCAATACAATAACAGTAATATAAGAACTATTTAAATCTAGCCTTCTAATTAAAAACAATAACATTAATCCCGAAACACCTGTAGCAATGCTATCTACAACTACATCGATAAAAGATTTGGCCTGGTTTTTAATAAGCAGCGGAATTGGTAAAACCGATAATTCTACGGCTGCTTTATTTAGTGACTGCTTAAAGCTACCATCAATACCTTTAATTATTATTAGCACCCACAGCTCTGGAAAAGTCAAGAATAACAAACACCCTAAAGCAATACCTAAAGGTAAAATAAGCAATGTTGAAGACACGCCTAATTTACTCAGTACGCGATTGGTTAAAAACAACTGAAAAACCAGAGCGATAACATTAAACGTCGAAAACCAAAACCCAAAAAAGGTCGCCAACTCATCAGGGTCACTAATGGCTTTATAGGCAAAATCACTAAATTGAAAATCGACCAACTTAGCAATGATTACCCCTATACCTGTTATTAAGGCTAAATAGGTTAAATGTTTCGATTTTGATATTAAAATGATGGAAGAGTCTTCAGGCATTGTTTTATCTACTTTACGTTGTTTACGAACATAGATATTCATTTTACGAATACGCAGCTTCCATATTTTTTTCAAAATAGGAATACAAAACAGGATTAAAACACCCGCTAACAAAACCACTATTTTATTACCAAAATTCGAGACAATAATACTGGTTAAATAGCCTCCAAAAATACCACCCGCTATAGCACCTGCGCCAATAAAGCCAAATAATCGTTTGGCTTCTCGCGCATTATAAACCATATTGGCCAAAATCCAGAATTGTGAGGTAGCAATAACAGCAAAAAGGGAAACCCCGAGATAATACACATATAAAAGCGCATTATTTAACAACGAAAATTGGATAAATAAACTCAGCAAAAGAAAGCTAACACTAAAGCTTATTAATGAAATGATGGTGATGTTAAGTATTGAGAATTTTCTTAACGCTTTGTTGTAAAAATAGGAGGTTGCTACGGCAACACCAGCGACTAGCAAGTAACCGTAAGGCAGGTGCTCGGCACCTAAACGCGAAAGAAAAAGGGCGTTTACAGTAGGCTTTACAATGAGTAAAACCGTGATAATTAAAAACACATACAATTGCATTAAAAAAGAGATGTATATTTCACCATCTCTTAATCCAAATGTCTTGTTTATTAATTGTTTAAACACGTATTGCTAATTTACTGTTGGAGTTTCTTACAGTAAATAACGTGATTTTTTTAAAACTTTATCCAATGGTTCAACCAAATTTCTAATAATTTGTTCGCCAAAATTGTCATCTATTAATGCGACAATAATGTATTTTCTGTTGGGCCCCCAAACTAAAGCAGAATCTGAATGGAAATTTTTCCAAGAACCCGATTTTCTATAGACGTTTGCTGTTGGCGCAATACGATCTAAAGTATTTACAAATTTATGGTGTAACGCTGGGTCTTTCATAATATCTAACATTTCCTTAGAGCGTTTTGTATTTACTAAATTGCCCAATGCCAATTGGTAGTAAAAACTACACACTTGCTTAGTTGTAGCCGCGTGGCTTAACCCTTTCATTGGTTCTGGGTGACGCTTTCCAGAAGCTGCATACCGTTTACCAACCCATAGACCACCACCAACATTCTCGTCGTACAGTTTAGTTTCTGGCGCTCTTAAAACAGCTTCAATTTTGTCGTAACCTAAACGATCAATCATTCGTGTTGAGGCTTGATTATTTGATTTGCTAATCATTAATCGCAAATCGTTTCTTACGTCTTTAGTGTCTTTAAGCTCACCTTTATCAATCGCATCCATTGCCGCTAGCAAGATAGCTATTTTAGGTAAACTCGCAGCGTACATCATATCTTCATCGTTAATACCAGCGTACCTAATATTAGTTTCATCACTTAAATCTACAATACCAATAGACATTTTCTTAGCGTCTATTAGATGTCTCCATTTAGCGTTAGAATTAATTTCGATATTTAAAATATCTTGGAGAGAGGTGTCTTGTAATTGTGAAATATTCTCTATACCATTTAAACAGTCTATTGGCAATTTTTGTTGAGAAAATCCGGAAAAACTTAGAGAAAGAAGTAGCAATAGAAAGCTACATTTGATGTGTTTATTCATATACTATAAATTTGTTATATTAAATTAAAATTTATTTGTTGTTTCTTAAAACGGTGCAATATACAACTAAATCATAAACTATTAAAAATCAAGTCGTTAAAGTTGCATTATAGTTTATCGTTCCTTTTAATTGAAAAATAACGCCGTTTTCAAAATTAAATTGTGCTTGTTTTTTATTTTACCTTAATTAATCTAATCTTTAGAATTAATCTAAAAAAGAGAGGTTTGGTTACTGCCGCCATTAGGCATTTTTAATTGACCCCCTATAGCCTTATTTATCTCTGCCATAAAATAGGTCGCTAACAGTGCAGTTTCTTTTTCTATATTTTGATGATTAAAAAATTTACGTCTTGAACCCCTTCAGTTTTCCATTGTGTTAAACTACTACACCATCGTTTAATCGTTGATAATCAGAAGAATGAGTTACACTAACAAAACGGATAAATGCAGATGAATTAGTCAACTGCATATGCAGAATATTGCGCCTACCAACAGTATCTACAATTATATTGGAGATAGTATGTGCCTCTAAAAGTTGATAAAATGCCTCAGAAACGTGTGGATTATTGTACCTGTCAGTATGTCTAAATTCGATTACTAAAGGAATCTCTTTCGACCATTTGTAAACGAAATCACGTACCAAGTTAAATTACTTGGCGTAAAATTAGTGTGCATTTGCAAGAAAAAGAACCTAACTTTTCTTTTAAATTTGACGCATTATATAAAAAGTCTTCAACCTCTACTTCTACTCCATTTAATCTTTTTGAATGACTAATATCCTGAAATAATTTTGCGAAGAATTTAAAATTTGCCAGCGTATTATCATACCAATTTGTAAACTGTGCAGCAGAAAAAATTTTATAATACGTTGTATTCAATTCAACGAAATTAAACTGAGACGAATAATACGCCAATTCGTCTTTTGTTCCTTTGGGGTAAAGTCATTTTAAATCGGCTTTGCTTAATTTTGGACGACTCACGTGTACTTTAAGAGCAATATTATTTCTGGTGGAAGCCAATGTTTTCGCCGTATCGCTATGTCCTCTAGGGAGTATAAAATCAATGTTTTCTGGATTGTTGACGCTTCCAATCTTCATTTTTAATAATTTTTCTATAAATATAATTGTTCATAAACCAGTTAACAAGTTAATCTTATTACAAATTATTGAGATCTCTTTGTGAGTACTTTTATATAAAATGATTTAGAAATTATGAGCACACGTAAAGAGCAATTATTAGCGATAAGACCAGTGATATCATCAATTAAAATCACTAAAAATATGAGTAGTGGCGAACGCTTTCAAAATGAAACACTTCGTCCCATCATAAAACTTCAAAGTGAATTGTTTACGGAAGTTTTTAGAAATTACATTGCGAAACATAAAAATGTATTTTATGAATTAACACTAGAAAAGCGTCTACATTATATTGAAAACGCGCTGCAAAAAGATATGAAATTACGAAATGCCTTAAAAGGGATAGTAATTGGCCTATTTACAGTGGAAGAATATGCTAATTATATTAAAAATTCTTCAGCTTTAAATAAACGCTTAATCAATATAGTAAGAGAACGCTTACAAAGTAACATACAATTATTCGAGAAATCGCAAACTTTATCTGCTGTTTAATTAGTAATGACGACAAAAAAACTCCTATTACAAGCTTGTAAAGATAATGTTGAAAAACGCATTACGGATTACAGAAATGAAATGGCATTACTTGCTGAAGCCATTGAAAATAACGACAAAGAATCTGAAGATGGAGATGGTGGCAACGGGAAATTATTAAATGATCTCGAAAAGAATGCTGGCTATTTAAATGAAGCCCTTAAAACCCGTGATTTTTTGGCGCAAATAAACCCTAATAGCACGCACACAACTGCAGCTTTAGGAAGCATCGTTAAAACCGAATCTATTGTTTTTTACTTATCTACTAGTGTAGGCCAAATTGAAATTGAAAACGAAATCTATTATGCCATTTCGTTGCAATCCCCTATCGGTATGCTATTAAAAGGAAAATCTAAAACGGACAGCTTTACATTTAATGACAAAAAGTATACGGTTGTAGATATTTTATAAGCGGCTCTTTTTTAACACACTTCTGTAATGATAGACATTTATGAGCCTAAATTTGTTGAAAAGCTTTTTGATAAAATGAGCACGTCGTATTCTAAAATGAATTACATAACTTCCTTTGGGTTTAGCGAGCGATGGCGAAAGCAATGTGTTGAAGAAATTAACATCGAAAAAGGAAAAACGACCGTCGATTTAATGACGGGTATGGGAGAATGTTGGAAACATATTTTAAAAAATAGCGACAATACTTCTAAACTCATTGCTATAGATTTCTCTACGGAAATGATTAACCGTGCCAGAAAAAAGAAACTCAAGTATAAAGGTTATAATATAGATGTTTTAAAAGAAAATATTTTTCAAAACTCTATTCCCAACAACTCTGCCGATTACGTGATTTCTGGTTTTGGTTTAAAAACATTTAATAACAAGCAGCTTGAAAAATTAGCTATTGAAATTAATAGAATTTTAAAGCCAGGTGGAAAATTTTCACTAATCGACGTTTCTGTGCCAAATAGGACGCTGCTAACTCCTTTTTATATGTTTTATCTTAAAAAAATGGTTCCTGTTTTTGGAAAACTATTTTTAGGAAATCCGGAAACTTATAAACTGCTTGGCGTTTATACTGAAGCCTTTAAGAACTCTGGTGCCGTACATAATATTTTTAGAAATTCGAAATTTGAAGTCGAAAATGTCGATTATTTTTATGGGTGTGCCACTGGTATAAAAGGTTATAAAATAAAATAAGAACACTATTTAATTTGTAAGTTCAAGTCATAAGTGCAACACGGATATTTAAAATAGATGGGGCTAGCCCCATCTATTTTAGGCTCAATATTTATATTCGTTTTGAATGAAACATTATAAACAATTGACCTTGTCACAAAGTTACCAAATCTCTGCATTATTAGAGACAGAAATAACTATTACAGAAATATCGAAAATTATTGGTGTCAATAAGAGTACGGTATCAAGAGAGTTAAAAAGGAACACGCCAAGTAGAGGAAGGACAGCTGG